>JAEYYY010000149.1 GCA_023430775.1 Pseudomonadota bacterium | reverse complement strand
CCATCGATCTTGTCTCGACCCATCAGAACTCCGTCCCACGAGCGGGACTGTCTCGGCTGGGAACCAATCGGGTCAACGCACCACGCGGACTCCGATCTCGCCTGCCCTCGGATCCAGTCTCGTTGATCTGGAACGATTTGTCACCGATGGAAATCTGAGCGGATCAATCCCACTAGCAGCGGCAAGCGCCGTGCCCTCAGTTTCCGCGCTCGAGTCCACGCGTTGCGCGCGGTTGCTGGGAAACAGCATTCGACACGAACGCACCGAGCGCTAACCGAAGCGATCTTGTCGCCGGTCTCGCGCGCGCCTACCGTCGAGGAATGCAGAACACAAGACGGTGGTGGTGGTTGGGTGTCGCGCTCTCGGTGTTCGTGGTCAACGGCGATGTCCGGGCGGACACGGACGCCTTCGAGCCGGACTTCGTCTTCCGGTTCACTTCGTGCCTCACGACCGCGGCGAGTTTCGGCGAGCCTGACCCGGCGCGGAAGGGATTCGGGGAGGACAATCCCAAGGGGCACTCGACGATGTGCCGACGCACCGCGACGAAGAAGGTGCTCGACTGCGTGACGTTCTTTGACGAGGGCGGAAAGCCGGCCCGCTACGAGATGCGAATCAAGACGGAGATGTCTCAGATGATCACCGTCGAGACGGACGGCGGGGCGGACTACGTGATCGCAAACCCGGTGACGGGACGCGTGGCGAGCACGACGAGAATCCTCACATCGAACATCCTGGCAACGAAGCTGTGCTACGGCGACTTTCTCACCGGCGACGAATTCCGCGCGCTCACGAGGAAACAACCGCCCAAGCGCTGAGGCACTTAGCTCGATAGTTGAGCTTTGAAATCGATCTTGCGCGTGAGAACGGGTCCCCTGCGTTCCCCGCCTCGAGCTCGTTGGGGAAATAGGGGGTGAGCCCGTGGTGAGCCCGGCCAGTGGGCACGACATGGCACGACCGGTCGCGATCGGATTCGGAGTGTCACGCGACGCGAGCGGACTCCTCGTCGAGAAACAGCACCCCAACTGAGGTTGTGCGAGCATCGCGCGGAGTTGAGCGCCACAACGTCACCGGATTCGAAACCCTCCTTCGGAGCCAGCAACGACGTTCGCAAGCCAATCGGTGGCTGACCGACGTCCGAGGAGATCCGAATGGGTTGGGCCGATGGCCACATCGCGAAGCTCGCGCAGGGCGAGACGGTGCAATTTCGTCCGCGCGGCAGCAGCATGACCGGCAAGGTCGACGATGGTCAGCTGTGCACCGTCGAACCGCTCGGCGACCGCGTGCCGGTGGTCGGCGATATCGTGCTCTGCCGCGTCAAGGGCAGCCAGTATCTGCACCTGGTCAAGGCGATCCAGGGACCGCGCTTCCAGATCGGAAACAACCGCGGTGGCATCAACGGCTGGATCACGCTGCGCCAGATCTACGGTCGGCTGATCGCGGTCGCTCCATGAAGTAGCTGGATGACCCACCGATGCAGCTCGGAGTCACGCAACCGTTGTGGAAGCACGGCCTCGAGCACGAAGCCCGGTAACGCCAGCGGCGGCCGTCGGATCGCGAGGCGCGGTGGCGCCAGCGACGCGGGCAGCGTCAGCGCCAGGTCGCTCGAGGACACGATATCGATCGCGCTCGCGAAGTACGGGACGCGAACGGCGACGCGGCGCTCGAGACCCCGCTGGGTCAGCGCCTGGCTGACGACGCCCGGTCGATCGCCGCCAACAGGCGCCACGACCACGTGCTGGAGTGCACAGAACCGCCGCAGGGTGAGCCGCTCGTGCGCAGCCGGATTGCCGCGACGCAACACCGTCACGAAGCGCTCCTCCCACAACTGCTCGCCGAACAGGCCCTTCGGCGTGGGGCCCACCTTCGGGGCGATCACCAGATCGAGCCGCCCACCACTCAGCAGCGAGAACACGTCGGCATTCGCAGGCTCGACATGAACCGCGAGCCTGGGGGCGGCGCGCCGGAGCGCTCCGACAAAGTGCTGCACCACGGCAGCCATCGCGTGTTCCGTCGCCGCGAGGCGCAACACGCCATCGAGCCGCGTCGGGTCGAACGGCGCATCTTCACGAAGGATGTTGCGTAGCGTGTCGATCGCATCGGCCAGCGGCCTGCGCAGAGACACGGCACGCCGCGTCGGCTCCAGTCTCCGTCCCACGGAAACGAACAGTGGATCGTTCAGCAAGCCGCGAAGCTGCCCGAGCGTGCGGCTCATCGCGGATTGCGAGACGCCCATGCGACGCGCGGCCAGCGTGACGCTCTGCTCGACGAGCAGCCAGTGCAGGGCGAGCATCGTGTTCAGGTTCAGCTGCTCGAGCCGCGCATGCGTTCTCGTCATGGTTACGGATAGCAAACATGCATTGGATTGATGGGTAGCGCCACGCGTACGGTCGTTTGCATGACCTCGCGACACGCCGTCTGGCTCGTCGTCACCGCACTGAGTGCCTGCGGTACGCGCCCGGCAACACCGACACCTGCCGCCCGGTCGTGGGCGGCGCTCTTCGAGAAGCCGACCGAGGTGACCGTCGAGACCCTCGTCACCGGCCACGCCGCCGGCGACCGCCGCCTGGTGCTCGATCCCGCGGACCCCAACATCGATCGGCTCGCGAACCCGACCGAGCCGAGCGCGGTGCTGGCACACCTCGTTCATCACCCGCGCCACGGTCACTTCCTCGTCGACGTCGGGTTGTCGCGAACGTTCGCGGACGGCGGCGGCAACTACAGCGCGCCGCTCGTCGCGATGCTCGCCACGATCGGGGTCGAGACCAGGCAACGCCCGGGTCAGGACGTCGCAGCGCAGCTGCGCGCTCGCGGCGTCACTCCTCGCAAGATCTTCCTGACTCACCTGCACGAGGACCACACGTCGGGACTCGCAGATCTCGACTGCGGCATCCCGGTGGTGTTCGGCACCGGCGAGGGACCGCCGGGCGATCACTTCACGTGCCGCACCGTGCAGGAGATCGACTTCCGGACCGCGCGGCCCATCGCGCCATTCGACCGCGTCGTCGATGTGTTCGGGGATGGCTCGCTGTGGGCGATCGCCACGCCGGGGCACTCACCGGGCCACATCTCGTATCTCGTCCACGCGCGCGGCGGTCCGGTGCTCATCACAGGCGACGCAGCCGCTTATCGCGAACAGCTCGCGCATCGCATCCGGCCCGCGCGCGGCGTCTTCGATGCCGACGCCGCGGCGCGCTCGCTCGATCAGCTCGCGCTGATGGCCGAGCAATTCCCGCAAGTGCATGTCGTCGTCGGCCACGAAGCGCCCGATCGCGAACGTTCCGCGGGCGGCGGTGAGAGCTCTGCAGTTGTTGGTCGGCCACAGACTCCGTCACAGGTGGTGCGCTCGCCTGCGAGGCCGGCCATGCCGACTCGTGCTGGCAGGTGAAGTGGGCGTGAATGCCGGGTGTTGCCAGGTGCAGCGGCGTATCGTCTCGCGATGCGATTCGCGATCGCGGCCGCGCTGGTCTTGGTGGTGGTTACCGGGTGCGGCAACCGGTGCAAGGACGTCCAGCACGCGAGGGCGGCACTGCAGCGGCAGGGCGCACCGAATCGCGGCGCCGACGTGCGCGTCACGCTGCCGTACGACCAGACCAATCGCGTGATCGCCGGCCTGCTCGCGCAGGAGCCGGTGACCATGGAGCTCGCGCCACCGGAGATCCGGCTGTTCCCGGTCAGCGTCAGGCCGGTCGCGATCGTCCGCGAGGCGATCCTGAAGGAAGACGGCGCCGATGGTCAGGTGCGGATCGCGACGCGGTTCGAGATCCGCGAGGGCGACACGCTGATCACCGACGTCGTGGCGGTGATCGAGGTGCGTCCGGTGCTCGACGGTCACGACCTGGTGATCGGCTTCGGGCCGCAGAACCTGGTGCGCGTCAAGCCGAGGCTCGGGCCCGAGGCGAAGCAGACGCTGGGTGGTGCCGTCGAGCGGTGGGTGCCCGAGCGGCTCGAGGGCAAGATCCCGCGATTCGCACTCGACTCGGCGGCCAAGCAGCTCGGCATCGAGCTGACGGAGACCGCGTGGGAAGCGTTGCGCGGGACGCTGATGAAGCGGCTCGGCGAGGTGACGCGCACGCGGATCCGGTTGCCCGAGGTGCCGATCGCACGCCACACGATCCACTCGACCGCGACGGGCTTGATCGTCGACCTCGAGACCGATCTGCCGGTGCGGCGCGGGCTGGCGCCGGGTACGGGGGTGGTCGGGCCCGACGTTGGAGTGCGGATCAGCGGCAGCGCGGCGGCCGAGCTGGCGAACTGGGCGCTCGACCAGGGGCATGGCCCGCAGCGATTCACGCGCACGCTGAAGCCGAGCGCGAGCGGCGATCACGAGCCGCGGTTCGATTACGTCGCCGAGGATCGCAAGCACCCGCTCAAGGTGTATTCGTTCCAGCAGCGCGGCGGCTGCTCGTTTCACAAGGTCGGCGTGCGCGGCACGATCGCGCTCGAGGGCGACAAGCTCGAGGCCAAGGCCCTCGATCGCGACCTCGAGGAGCAGAGCGCGAACCCGGCGATCGAGCTCGGCGCGTGGGCGCAGTACTTCTTCACCGGCTGGATCGATCGCAGCAAGCGCGCGGCGGCGACCACCAAGGTCACCGTCGGCAAGCGGACGTTGACCAGCCGGGTGACGCGGGCCGCGATCGCGAATGACGAGCTGGTGTTCGAGCTGCGACTCGAGGCTAGCCCCGCGAGCGGGCCGCCTTCTTCGTCCGCGCCGGCGCGGCGGTCTTCTTCGGGAGCGCGTGCTGTGCGCGATACTCGTCGAGCAGCATATCGAAGCCGGTGCTGACCACCTTCGGGGTCTTGTTCCGCTCGAGTGCGACCTCGATGATCTTGCAGATCATCTGCGCGTAGGTCATGCCGCCCTCGCGCGCCGACGCGGCGAACGCGCAGGACTCGGCGAGATCGGGGTTGGGGTTGACCTCGAGCACGTAGACGTTGCCGTCGTTGTCGACCCGCATGTCGACGCGCGCGTAATCGCGGCAGCCGAGCGCGCGGTAGGCGGAGAGCGCGACCGATTCGATGCGCTTGACCAGCACCGCCGACAGCCCCTCGACCGGGCACTTGCCCTCGACCGCGTGGTGATCGCGGCTGTAGGGATCCCACTTCGCGCGATAGGTGATGATGCGGGGCAGCGGCTTGCCGTCCTCGTCGGTGCCGCCCTTGAACACCATCTCGTAGAGCGGCAGCGGCTTGTCTCCGAGGATCGCGCAGTGGATCTCGCGGCCCTCGATGTACTCCTCGACGAGCGCCGCCATCTTGTTCTCGGTGTGCAGCTTGGTGATCCGCGCCTGCAGCGCCTTGTGATCGCGCACCACCGAGCCGGCATCGATGCCGCCCGAGGCGTCGTCGTACGCCGGCTTGACGATCATCGGGAACTTGAGCTCGGGCGGGACCTTGGTCTTGCTCGCGACCTCGATCACCACACCCCTGGGTGTCGGAACACCCTGGGTGGCCATGATCGCCTTGGCCTGCGGCTTCCGCTGACAGAGCGAGAGGGCCAGCGGCTTGTTGCCGGTGTACGGGATCTCGAGCAGCTCGAACAGCGCCGGCACGTGGTGCTCGTGCTCGGGGTCGTTGTGGAAGAACTCGACGAGGTTCATCACCAGCTCGGGCCTATGCTTGGTGACCGCGCCGAGCAGCGCGCCGAAATCGTCCTTGATGTTGACCAGCGTGACTTCGTGTCCCTTGGTCTCGAGGGAGCGCACGATCAGCTGCATCTCCTCCTCGACGGTGTCCCACGGCTCGACCTTCAGACTGGGGTCCCAGTCGACGACGCGCCGATCATCTCGACGATAGTGTTCGTACACATCGTCATCGATGAAGTTCCAGAGGATCAGGATCCGCACGCGGGACTCTCTAGATGTACTACTCGCGCCCGGTGATGTCGATGGCGGTGATCGTCAGGTCGAGGACGTTCCGGGTCGCGTGCCCCACGGATACTTCGCGATCACGTCATCGGCGCGGCGGCGCTGCTCGGGATCGAGCTCGGCGTTGATCGCCAGGCTGAACCAGCGGGCGAGCTCCTCGGCGGTGGCGAACCGATCCCGCGGTTCCTTTGCCAGGCCGATGGCGAGGACGCGATCGATGTCGCCGGGCAGGGTCGTCAGGATCGAGGGCTGCGTCGGAACGCGATAGACCACGTCGTACAGCATCGACGGCACGTCCTTGCCGGTGAACGACGGCTGCCCGGTGACCGCCCGGTAGAGGATCGCCGCCAGCGAGTAGACGTCGGCGCGGTGATCGACGTCCTCGCCCCGCGCCTGCTCGGGCGCCATGTATGCCGGGGTGCCGATGACATGGCCCTTGGTCAAGGTCCCGGACCCACCCGACTTCGAGACGCCGAAGTCGAGGATCTTCCAGGTCCGCTGGCTCGCGACCTCGGCGTGGAACACGTTGTGGGGCTTGAGATCGCGATGGACGATCCCCGCCTGGCGCGCCGCCTCGAGGCCGATCGCGACCTCATCCGCGAATTGCTTGGCCTGGGCGAGGGAGAGTTTCTTGTGGCGGCGGAGCTGGTGGGCGAGGTCGTTGCCGCGCAGCCGCTCCATGGCGAGGAACGGGACCTCGCCGGTCGTGGTGCCGACCTCGAGGACGCGCACGACGTGCGGGGTATCGAGCTTGGCCGCCGTCTGCGCCTCGCGGATGAACCGCTGCACGTGGGTGGGGTCGGCGAGCGTGCCGGCGTGGAGCAGCTTGACCGCCGCCTCGCCGTTGTCCTCGACGCCATGGGCCTCGTAGACCTCGCCCATCCCCCCGCGGCCGATCAGGATCCCGAGCTTGAACTTGCCGACCACCTGGTCGGTGAACCGGCCGGGGCCTCCCACCTTGAGGGCGCGGTCGAGCTCGGCGCGGGCCTCGGCGAGTAGCGCATCGCGTTGCGCCACGGTCTTCGCCGCCTGCTCGAGGTGCGTCATCGCCTCGAGGGTGGCGCGCTGGCTGACGCGCGCGGTGAAGAAGGTGATGAAGTAGAGGAACTCGATCACCGCGATCACGCCCACCTGATCGATGGTGCGCAGCCCGGCCATGCTGATGATGCCGCGGTCCTCGACGACGCCGGTCATGATCGACAGTCCGAGTGCCGCGTGGAGGATCGCGACGAGGACGTACATCGCGGTCACGATCCGCGCGTTGACGCCGAGGCTGAAGAAGTAGATGCCGTAGGTCAGCATCGCCGCCACCGGTGACGCGGTGCCCCAGTAATAGACGCCGCCGAACGAACCGAACGCGATCAGCAGCGCCGGGATCAACGCGCGGCGCGGCGTGTAGGTGGCGGCATCGCGCGCCAGCCACAGCATCCAGCCCGAGCCCACCGAGGTCACCACGCACGACGCGCACACCACCTTGAAGGCGACCGGATCGCCGCCGGTGATGATCGCGACCAGCACGCCGGCGAAGCAGGTCGCGATCGCGATCTTGAGGAAGATCCGCGTCCGCGCGATCTCGTCCTGCCGCATCGCCTCGACCGGCGACGACGCGGTCTGGGTATGGCGGGTCAGCGACGGCGTCCCCGACTGCGATGGCCGCTTGGTGCGCATCGCGATCTGCTGCGTCGGCAGCTGGTGAACGCGATCGACCACGGTCGGCGAGGGCGTCACCGTCCGGGTCGCGTTATCGACCTCGGGATCCGCGAGCGGCTCGTCCGGATCGTACGGATCCTCGAGCGATTCCGTGGTCTCGGGGAGCTCTGCGGGGCGCGGCCCGAGATCGACCGTCGGCCGATCGTCGTCGGGCACGCCGCGAACACCCATGGCTCCGGAGCATACGCCCGCCGCTCCAGCGGGGCGAACTCCTGTTTCGGCGGGGGAACCCGCTACTTGGCCTCGCAGCGGGTGTACGTCAGGACCTCGCAATCGCAGGTCCCGTTGCCGTAACAGGTGCAGTCCTCGCCGGTGTAGACGGTCGTGCAGTCGTTGCGCCCGAGGCACTCTGCCTCGGCCTGCAGGCTCTCGCAGGTCCCGACCGGCACGCAGGTGGCGTCGCAGATGCCGCAGCCGGGATTGTTCGGATCCCCCTGACAGGTCTCGACGCACGAGAAGCCGGGCGCGCAGTCGACCGCCGCGCAGGCGTCGGTGTCGGGCACGCAGACCGGCGAGCAGAACGGATCGCACGGACCGTTGGTGCCATCGCAGGGAAGGCACTGCGCCTCGCAGTGCGTGCCGGGCCCGCAGGCAACGTTGCTGCAGACATCGCCGTCGGAGACGCACTTGCCGTAGCACACGCCCGGACAGGTCTCCCCTTCCTCGCAGCCGGGCGGCAGCAAGCACTCGCCATCGGAGGTCGAGCAGTGCGCGTTGCCTCCGCACTCGTCGTCACCGAAGCAACCCTGGACCGGCTCGACCCGGCACTCGGCGAACGTCAGGATGCCGTCCTCGGCGGTGTAGAACGCCGAGCAGTTGTCGTGGCGCGAGCACTCCTGGGCGTCGAGGCCCGCGCAGCTGCCGGGTGCCGGACCCGAGGGTGCGATCGACCAGCACTCGTGGAACTGGAAGCCACCGTCGTCCTCGACATTCGACACGAACACCGCGCGGCAACCCGGCACGTCGAGGCAGGTCTCGGAATCGAACGCCTCGCAGCCGGCGTTACACGAGCCCCAGTCGGGCTCCGCGATGATGTCGGCCTCGCACGGTCCGCACTCGGCGGGGCAGCCACCGGACCCGAAGCCGTGACACAGGCCGGTGACGGGATCGCGCAGCAGCTGGGCCGGCGCGACGTCGGCGAGGGCGCACGGCGGATCGTCATCGCCGGTGAAGTAGAGGTCGCAACCCGTGACGAGGATCAAGCAAGCGAGTCCCAAGCGCATGCTCGCCCTGTCAGCAAGCAGCGAGCCACCAGCAGCGCCCTGTAACGGCGCGGACTTGACGCTCGCGACGTCAGTTTTTCGAGCTGATTTCGAGGCCGGTGCGCGTGGTTTTCGGGATCGCCGATGTATGAACCCGCCGATGCACTTCTTCCTCGCGTTCGCGTGCTTCTTCCGGATCCTGTTCGGCAAGAAGCTGCCACCCGAAGCGGTGAAGTTTCTTCCCGAAGACGCGCAGCCCAAGGCGCTGCCGGCACCGAAAGAGAAGATCGTAGAGAAGGTCGTCGAGAAGATCGTCGAGAAGCCGGCCGAGAAGCCGAAGCTCGCCACCGCGCAGCACCATCGCGATGGCGCGCTCGCCTTGCTCGCCCTGCTCCAGCGCGAAGGTCGCCTCGTGGATTTTCTGCGCGAGCCGCTCGACGGGTTCTCCGATGCCGACATCGGCGCCGCCGCGCGCGACGTCCATCGCGGCTGCAAGAAGGTGCTCGAGCAGCACCTGTCGATGGAGCCGGTGATGCCGGGTGCCGAGGAGACCAAGGTCTCCGTCCCCAAGGGCTTCGACCCCGCGGAGATTCGCCTGGTCGGTGAAGCCAAGGGCGAGCCACCGTTCTCGGGCACGCTGCGCCACCACGGCTGGCGCGTCACCGAGGCGAAGCTGCCGTCGCTCGCCGAGGGTGTCGATCGCAACGTGATCGCTCCCGCCGAAGTCGAGCTGTGACCACCAAGAACCGCATCGGCCTCGTCATCAGCCTGATGGTTCTCGCACTCATGATCACCGGCATCGTCGTCGCGCTCACCGTCGACTAGAGCGGCGCATTCGCGCCCGGATGGTCGCGGCGACTTCCTCGATCCGGGGGCCAGCACAGCGCGCATCGATCACCACGGTGTCGCGCGGTGGAGGTCGAAGCGGAAGGAGCCCCGCTTCGCACGACTCCGCAGGCTCGTTGTTGGAAGCGCAGTCGAGCACGGCACGCATCGCGATCGCATCGACGACCCGGATTCCGAGTACGGCCCCGAGCCGCCGCCGGGTCGACTCGAGCCAGCTTGCCGATCCGGTGACGCACGGGAGCACGAGCTCGACGGCCACCTCGGGCGGCGGTGGTCGACGCTGAACGAGCTCCGGGTCGAGGTACGCAGCGAAGCGCGATCGAGGCGCCCCCTCGGCGGTGCCGAGCAGGACAATCAAGATCAGCGCCGCACGCATACGGGCCCGACACCTCCGCACCGCACCCGTTGCGGCGAAACTCGAATCCACCCCGGACAGCGGAGCAGTCTCTGGCTATAACGCGCGCGTGACGAAGGTCCTCGGGATCGATCTCGGTACGACAAACTCGGCGGTCGCCGTCGCGGGAGACGATCAACCCGCGCGCTCGGTGCCCATCCTCCAGATCACCGGCCCCGGCGAGACGGCCGAGCGGCCCACCCTGCCCTCCTTCTTGCTGTTGCCGACCGAGCACGAGGTGCCCTCGGCGCAGCTGCAGCTGCCGTGGTCGGGGAAGCTCCGCTACGCGGTCGGCACGTTCGCGCGCGATCGCGGCGCCGATCTGCCGCACCGGCTGGTCAGCTCCGCGAAGTCGTGGCTGTGCAATCCCGCGATCGATCGCACCGCCCAGGTACTGCCGTTCCGCGGCGCGCAGCGCGAGCTCGAGGCCGAGATGGAGGGCGGCGAGAAGGTGTCGCCGGTCAACGCGAGCGCGCGCTACCTCGCGCACCTGCGAGCCGCGTGGGACGACGCCAACGAGGACGAGCCCGCCGACGAGCAGGACGTCCTCATCACCGTGCCGGCCTCGTTCGATCCGGTGGCGCGCGAGCTCACCGTGGTCGCCGCGAAGGAAGCCGGCTTCGACAAGGTCACGCTCCTCGAGGAGCCGCAGGCCGCGTTCTACGCGTACCTCGCGGCGCGCGGCGATGCATGGCGCAAGGACCTCAAGCCCGGCGACATCGTGCTGGTGTGCGATGTCGGCGGTGGCACGTGTGACTTCTCGCTGATCGCGATCACCGATGAGGGCGGCTCGCTGGCACTCGAGCGGATCGCGGTCGGCGATCACATCCTGCTCGGCGGCGACAACATGGATCTCGCGCTGTCGGCGATCGTCCAGCGCGATCTCGGCAAGCCACTCGATGCGATGCAGCAGCGCGCCCTCATCCAGGGCTGCCGCCGCGCGAAGGAGCAGCTGCTCGGCGACAAGCCACCGAAGAGCGTGCCGATCTCGATCCTCGGCCGCGGCAGCAAGCTGATCGGCGGCACCATCAAGGCCGAGGTGACGCGCGACGCCGCCGAGGCGATGCTGGTCGACGGCTTCTTCCCGAAGGTAGAAGCGAGCGCGCGCGCGGAGCGCCGCAAGAGCGTGGGTCTGCGCGAGCTCGGCCTGCCGTACGCCCACGATCCCGCGATCACGCGCCACCTCGCCGAGTTCCTCGCCCGCTCGCTCGGCGGCAAGTTCCCTACCCACGTGCTGTTCAACGGCGGCGTCATGAAGGCGGCGAAGCTCCAGGCGCGCGTCACCGAGCTGCTGCGCGCGTGGGCCGGTCGCGACGTCACCGTGCTCGGCGGCGCGGATCTCGATCTCGCGGTCGCGCTCGGCGCCGCCCACTTCGGCGAGGTTCGCCGCGGCAAGGGCGTCCGGATCCGCGGCGGCACCGCGCGCGCCTATTACATCGGCATCGAGAGCGCGATGCCCGCGATCCCCGGCTTCAAGCCGCCGGTGAAGGCGCTGTGCGTCGCGCCGCAGGGCCTCGAGGAAGGCTCCACCGTCGAGCTCCCCGATGACGAGCTCGCCGTCGTCGTCGGCGAGACCTCGGAGTTCCGGTTCTTCGCCGCCGCCAATCGCAAGGAGGACAGGTCCGGCACGCTGATCGACGCCGACTCCGAGGGCCTCGCCGAGCTCGATCCCGTCGAGAAGCAGGTCGAGGCCGACGATCGCAAGCCCGGCGATCTGGTGCCGGTGCGCCTCGAGGCTCACGTCACCGAGGTCGGCACGCTCGAGCTGTGGTGCGTCGCGCGCGATGGCCACGGTCGCTGGAAGCTCGAGTACTCGGTCCGCGAGCGCGAGTGACACCGTTCGAGCGGTTGGTTCGCCAGCGTCCCGATCCGGCGGCGCTGTGGAAGTTCAAGCGCAAGCTCGACCGTCCTCTCGAGATCGCGTTCGATCCACGCATGGGCCTCACCGAGCCCGGCGAGGTGACGTGGGATCTCGGACCGGAGCTGTCGCGCCGCGGCACCTACGTCAAGTACGTCGCCACCTATCACAGCATCCACGAGGGCTCGTTCTCCGTCGTGCTGCACATCCGCGAGGGCGTGCCCGAGCCCGAGGACGAGCCCGAGGGCGGCTGCGAGCTCGGCGCGGTGCTGTCGTCGCTCGAGTGGTACGAATTCGGCACCGATCTCGTGACGCTACGCGACTCCGGCTTCCGGTTGTCATGGCAGGCAGCGCAGTGGCTATACGTCGCCGCGCGCGACGAGCTCGTCGATCTCCATCACGATGGCGGCAAGGCGCACGGTGCGATCGAGCCGCGCCACATCCGCTTCGCGCTGTTCGACACGCCGTACGGCAACTACAACATCGCGTACCTGCCGCGCCACGCGAATGGCGAGGTGCCGTCTCCGGTGAAGTTCCTCTACAGCAGCACGAACAGTGCGAGCGACGAGGTGCGCGCCGCCGAGCTCGATACCCTCGCGCGTGCGATCGCCGAGCTCACCACGCACCCGGATGCGCAGATCGATCGGCTGCTGCGCGATCCTTCTCCTGGTGCGAGCGAGGTGCTGCGCGACCTGCTCCTCGAGCGCGGTGACCCGATCGACGCGTTGCTGCGCGATCGAGCGCGCACGCAAGCGCTCCCCGAACGTTCGCTTCCAGGCGAGCACGACGAGACGATCGACGACGAGCTCGAGGCGCTGTGGCATCGCGTGCTCGAGCTCGACCCGATGATCGACACCACGAGGCCCGAGGTGTTCGACCTCGCGGGACCGGATCTCTGATCACTCGCGCTTTCCGGTCCGGCGCCCGAGTGACATGCTGCGCCCGTGTTCGTGATCGAGCTCATCTACAAGGCACCTCTCGACCAGATCGACGCTGCGATGAAGGCCCACATGGCGTGGCTCGACACGCACTACGCCGCCGGCACCTTCCTGGCATCGGGGCGGAAGCTTCCGCGCGACGGCGGCGTCATCCTCGCCGTTGGCGAGCGCGCCCACATCGAGGCGATCGCGAAGGACGACCCGTTCGTCTCCCGCGGCCTCGCCGATACCCGCATCATCGAGTTCCGCCTCAGCCAGTGCGCGGACGACATCGGCGACAAGATCCTCGCGCAGCGCCCGTGACGCGCTGGCAGTGACCGCCGGCGATCGCGTTGCCACAACGGCACGCGTGTCGTCGATCTCCGCAGAGCCTGGTCGTCCAGGCGGGGGCATGGCGGTTGCTACTCGGTACGCGCATGCGTCACGTGCTGCTGTTGGGGATGCTGGGAGCCTGCGCGCTCGACGGACCGCAGACCCGGTCGCGAGTCGACGACGAGCCACCCGGCGAGACCTGCGTCGAGGGCGGCCTGGTGGTGCGCACCGGCCTCGATGCCGACGAGGACAAGTACGTCGACGACGACGAGATCACCGGCGAGACCTACCTCTGCCGGTTCGAGTCCGAGCGCACGTGCGAGGGCCCTGGAAAGGTTCTCCACGGCCGCGTCACGCTCGCGACGACCGAGGACGAGGACAAGATCGACGGCGTCACCTGCATCGAGGGCGACCTGGTGATCGCCAGCAACACCGCGTTCGAGCTGCTCGGCACCTCGCAGCTCCACACCGTGATCGGCCACGTGGCGATCGCCGGCAACCCGTCGCTGCAGACGCTCGACGGCCTCGATTCGCTGCGCGCGGTCTCCGGCGAGGTGCTGATCCAGGGCAACGACGGGCTCGTCGATCTGGCGCCACTCGGCAAGCTGGTGCGCGGCGATCTGACGATCGTCAGCAACGACTTCATGACCGACCTGCACGGCCTCCAGGAGATGACCACCGCGCCCGGCACGATCACCGTCGCCGGCAATCCCGAGCTGATCAGCCTGCGCGGCCTCGACGGCCTGACGACGAGCAGCTTCACGATCTCGATCCGCGGAAACCCGCAGCTAGCCTCGATCGAGGCGCTGCGCGGGCTCGAAACGGCGGGCAACCTGACGATCGCCGACAACGCGGACCTCTCGAGCATCGAGCTCCCCGCGCTCTCCGCCGTCGACGGCCAGCTCGCGATCGAGAGCAATCGCGGGCTGCGAGCGATCTCCCTGCCCGCGCTGTCTCGCGTCAAGAGCAGCCTGATCGTCGACACCAATGCGGGCATCGGCGAGCTCGCGCTGCCATCGCTCCGCAGCGTCGGTCGCTTGATGGTGCGCGACAACGAGCGGCTCGCCGGCGTTCGCGTGCCCGTGCTCGACGAGGTGACGGGCGGGATCGAGCTCGCGGGATCGCCTGTCCTGATGCTTGTCGATGCCGGCGCGCTCGGCTTCATCGAGGGCTTCCTGAAGCTCGACGGTGTCGGCCTCGCCGACCTCACCGGGTTCGCGACCGTCTACGAGGTCGGCCGGCTCGAGCTCGCCGGCTTGCCGCGCCTTGCCACGTTCGACGGCCTCGGTGCGCTCGCGGTGATCGACGGCGACTTCCGCGTCACCGACAACGCCGAGCTGCGCTCGTTCGACGGCCTCGACGGGCTCGCCAGCGTCGAGGGCAACTTCGTGGTGCGCGGCTCGAGCGAGCTGAAGAAGGCGGCCCGCGCGTTCGCCGAGCGGATCGAGATCCGCGGCGCGGTCGGGATCGATTAGCGGCGCAGCGTCGGCTGGTCGATCCACTCGTCCGCCGGGTCCGGCTCGGCGTCGGCTGGCGCGATCTCCGTGCCGCGCGCGAATCGCCGGTCGGAGCCCTGGAACCACTCGGGCAGCGGCGCGTTCGACAGCAGCCGGCCGATGCTCTCGATCCGCTGCGAGCTCTCGATCAGCGCGCGCCGCAGCGGCGCCACGTTGTCGTTTCCTGCCAGCTCGAGTGCGACCAGTCGCGCGTGCAGCGCGATCGCCTCGGCGCGGTACTTCGCGAGCAGGGTGCGCATGTGATCGAGCCGTTCGGCGATCCGCGGCGCTTGCTGCGGCGGCGTGTGGAGCGCCCGGGCAAGCTCGCGACGGCGACCGTCATCCACGCGGCGCGCGAGCGCGGCTGGAGGCGCATCGAGCTCGGTGCGAGCCGTCGATCCCACGTTGCTAGTGTTGGTGTTTGTCGCGCTCATCAGCCAAAACCACTCGCTGACTCGTGATCATCACGGGAACGTGTAGTGCGACTTCCAGTCGCGCCGTCCTATCCCCCCGTGCCACCCACTGCCGGGTTTCTGACAACCAAAGACGCGGTCGCCGGAACGGCGTCGCGATCCAGACCTCGAAACGGATCAAAATCCCCCGATCGGTAGCGATCGCTACGCTCCGATCACGAAAGTGAAAACGTTCGCCTACACGAGCGCACTGCGACGGCTGTCCGTCGCACCGAAGCCGGGAGTGTGCATAAGATGGCAACCCCATGCCGACGAGCCCCGCCTACGCCTTGGCTCACACATTCCTCCCCAACACCACGAAGCTGAAGGGCCCGACGACGATGATGGTCGCGCTCGAGAAGCGGGATCACGTGTTCTTCGACGCGATCTGGAAGCAGGCCTACATCGATCACAAGCCGAAGATCTACACGGTCGAGCGCGATCCCTACCGCATCGGCGTCATCGACCTGCCACCGCCGAAGGATCTCGGCGAGGCGTTCATGGTCGGCCTGGTGATCAAGAAGTCCGACACCACGTTCGCGCGGTTCTTCTTGCTCGAGAACGATTACGTGCTCGCGAAGAAGGCCAACTCGACCACGCTGACCGAGCGTGAAGGCATGCTCGTCGGCTCGGTTCGCCACGCCAAGCTCGGCCCGGGCTCGCCGATCACCGGCAACTTCGACGTCGACGCCGTCGCGTTCGTCGATTGCTTCATGGAGCTGATCGTGCCGACCAAGGTGTCCAACAAACCGAAGTGGCAGTGACCGCCCGGTTCCTGATCGGCATCGACCTCGGAACCACCAACTCCGCGGTCGCGTACGTCGACACCCGTGCCGCCGATCCGCGCGTACGCGTGTTCGAGGTCCCGCAGCTCGTCGCGCCCGGCGAGGTCGCGCCACGCCGCCAGTTGCCGTCGTTCGTCTATCTCGCCGGCGAGATCGATCTCGCACCGCACGAGACCGCACTGCCGTGGCGTCCCGTCGCGAAGACAGAGAAGGATCCGCAGGCCGCGGTGTCGAGCGCGGTGCGCCCCGTCGTCGGCGAGCTCGCGCGCAACCAGGGCGCGCGCATGGCCTCGCGGATGATCGCGTCGGCGAAGTCGTGGCTGTGTCACGCCGGCGTCGATCGCCAGGCCCAGATCCTTCCCTGGGGAGAGGCAGACAGCGGCGGTCCCAAGCTGTCGCCCGTCGCGGCGCAGGCGCTCGTGCTTCGACACGTCCGCGAGGCGTGGGATCACGAGCACCCCGACGATCCGCTCGACGAGCAGGAGGTGCTGGTCACCGTCCCCGCCTCGTTCGACGAAGCCGCGCGCGAGCTGACGCTGCAGGCCGCCGCGAGCGCCGGGTTTCCGCCGGTCGTGCTCCTCGAGGAGCCGCAGGCCGCGTTCTACGCCTGGATCTCGAACGCGAAGGGCGGCAAGGGCCTGGCGGCCGGCGAGCGCATCCTGGTGTTCGACGTCGGCGGCGGCACCACCGACTTCACGCTGATCGAGGTCGACGCCAACGGCGATGGCTTCACGCGCACCGCGGTCGGCGATCACCTGCTGCTCGGCGGTGACAACCTCGATCTGACGCTCGCGAAGATCGTCGAGCAGCGCGTGGTCCACAAGAGCGGCAAGAAGCTCGATGCCCTGCAGTGGCACGGGCTCGTCCACGCCTGCCGTCTCGCGAAGGAGACGCTGCTCGGTGATAACCCACCGGAGAGCGCACCGATCGTGGTCCAGAGCCGCGGCGCCAAGCTGATCGGCGGCACGCTCCGCGACGAGGTCACGCGCGCCGAGCTGCATGCCGTGCTGTTCGACGGCTTCTTTCCGCTCGTCGTCAAGGACGCGCCGCTCGCGCGCGGCCGCGGTGGGCTCCAGGAGTTCGGCCTCCCCTACGCCACCGATCCCGCGGTGACACGCCACCTCGCGACGTTCTTGAACCGCCACGGCGCAAGCCGGGTCGACGCGATCCTGTTCAACGGCGGTGCGATGACGCCGAGCTCGCTGCGCCAGCGCGTGATCGATCAGATCGGTTCCTGGCAGGGCACGCCGCCGCGCGAGCTCCCGGCCGCGATGCCGGAGATGGCCGTCGCCGAGGGCGCCGCCTACTACGGCCTGGTCCGCCGCGGCCTTGCCACGCGCATCAAGGGCGGCACGCCGCGCGCGTTCTACGTCGGCGTCGACGCGTCGGGCATGCGCCGCAGGATCCCCACCACCGAGGCGCACGGCGCTGCCGAGGAGCCCGCGCGGTTCGCGGTGTGTCTGGCACCGCCTGGCCTCGAGGACGGCGCGCGCGTCCAGCTCGAGCGCGACTTCAAGCTGGTCACCAATCGCCCCGTCAGCTTCCGGCTGTACTCGTCGACGACGCGCGAGGATCGCCCCGGCGAGCTGGTCCCGATCGGCGACGGCAAGGCCGAGACCACCGACGACGGCAGCGACCTGCTCGAGCTGCCGCCGATCGTCACCGTGCTGCGCGCGCGCGGCCGCTCCGAGGTCACGGTGCGCCTCGAGATTCATATCTCCGAGCTCGGCGCGCTCGAGATCTACTGCGTCGATCGCGAACTGATCGACAACAAGCACGAGACCTGGCGGCTCGCGTTCGACATGCGCTCCGGTGGCTCGGCACCCGCCGCGGCGACCTCCGCCGATGCCGCGCCCCACCCGAAAACGGATGAAGCGAAAGACAAGCTGCGCGCCGCGTTCACCACCGGTGGCAACGCGCTGGCGACGCTGACCCGCGATCTCGAGACGCTGCTCGAAGCGCGCCGCGACGACTGGTCGATGATGACGGCGCGCGCACTCTTCGACGCAGCAGTCGATGTCATCAAGGAGAGAAAGAAGACGCCCGATCACGAGCAGCGCTGGCTCAACCTCGCCGGCTTCCTGCTGCGGCCCGGCACCGGCGCGCCGCTCGACGCCTGGCGCTCGCGCGTGATGTGGGGCGTGTTCAACGAGAACCTCGCGCATCCCAAGAGCGAGCCCGGCAAGCTCGCGTGGTGGATCGTGTGGCGGCGGATCGCCGGCGGCCTCGCCAAGGGCCAGCAGGATCAGATCTACGATCGCCTCGCGAAGCTCCTGCTGCCGAGCCCGCAGCAGCAGAAGAAGCTGGCCGAGGCGAAGGCGAGCAAGCAGGAGCTGGCCGAGATGTGGCGCGTGGTCGCCAGCCTCGAGCGCATCCAGCTCGGTCACAAGCACAAGCTCGGCGACGAGCTGGTGCGCCGGATGGAATCGCGCAAGGGTCGCGAGGATGCGGTGCACCTGTGGGCGCTGTCTCGCGTCGGTGCGCGCGTGCCGCTCTACGGTCCGCTCAATGCCGTCGTGCCGGCCTCGAAGGTCACCGAGTGGATCGGTCACCTCCTCAAGTGGGACTGGCCCGAGCCCGAGAAGGTCGCGTTCCCACTCGCGCAGCTCGGCCGCCGCACCGGCGATCGCGCGCGCGATCTCGACGACGCGACGCGGACCAAGCTCGCCGATGCCGTGCGCGCGATGCCCGGTGGCGAGCGCGCGGTGATCCTGATCGAGCAGGTGGTCGAGCTCGAAGCACGCGAGGAA
>JAEYYY010000084.1 GCA_023430775.1 Pseudomonadota bacterium | reverse complement strand
GTTCTATCGCACCGACCTGGTGCCGACGCCGCCGGCGACCACCGACGAGCTGTTCGCGCTCGGCCACAAGATCCGCGCCCGCAACAAGGACGGCTACGCGCTCGCCTACGCCAACATCGATCTCTACGGTCACGCCCCGTGGCTGTTCGGCCACGGCGGCACGCTGCTCGACGAGCGCGGCGAGCTCGCGATCGCCAATCCGCAGAGCGCCCATGCGATGGAGTTCGCCCGCAAGCTGGTCGCCGACAAGATCGCACCGGGTCGCGCCGAGGCTCCGCTCGTCGCCTCGCTGTTCAACGAGGGGATGACGGCGAACGCGATCTCCGGCCCGTGGTTCATCACCGGCATCGACAAGAGCGTGCCGTGGGCGGTGGCGGAGCTGCCGATCGTCAGCTCGACGGGCAAGCGCGCGACGCCGTTCCTCGGCGTCGAGGGCGTGCTGATGTCGTCGCGCGCCCGCGACAAGGACACCGCGTTCCTGGTGATGGACTGGCTGACCAGCGACGCGTCCGCGATCGAGCGCGCGCAGATCGCGCGGCAGGTGGTGCCCAACGGCGCCGCCGATCCGACGATCGCCAAGGACCCGGTGCTCGCCGCGTTCCGCGCCCAGCTCGCGCACGCCGCGCCGATGTCGCTCGCACCGGCGATGCGCATGGTGTGGACGCCGTACAAGGCCGCGCTCGGCGAGGTCGTGTCGGGTCGCGCCGAGGCAGGCGCGCAGCTGCTCGCCGTCGAGCGCGAGGTCCAGAACTACGTCGACGGGATCACGAGGGACTGACGTGAGCCCGGTGGTTCGCCAGCTCCGCGACTTCGCCGTCGCCGCGTTCGTCGCCCTCCTGATCGCGACGGCCGCGTTCGTCGCGGTCCGCAACCGCGAGCTCAACGCTCGTCAGGTCGAGCTCGCCGCGCGTGCGCTCGACGCCGTCAACACGGATCGGCCGACGCCGCCCGATGTCCGCGCCGTGCTGGTCAGCGCCGCGCGCCCGTCGGAGAAGCACGCCACCCTGCGCCATCGCGACGTCGTCGAGTGGCGCGCCGACGCGTCGTTCGATCCGGCAGCCTGGCGTCCGCTGGTCGCCGGCGGCTCGGTCGACGACAAGCTGATCTACGACGCGGCGTCGCGCCTCGATCGCGCGGCCGAAGCGGCGTGCGCGAAGGCCAAGTTCACGGTCGAGAGCTTCATCGGTCGCTTTCACGCGACCGCGCCGATCGCGAAGCTGTTGCGCTCGCGGGTCGCGCAGCAGAGCTGCAGCACGCGCGAGCGCTTCGAGGAGATGTTGCGCGATAGCAGCGGCCGCGCGATCGCGGTCGGCCCGATCACCAAGGGCCGTGGCGACATCGTCGTCGCGATCACCACGCCCGCGTCGCCGGCACCGTACCCGTGGCTGGTCATCATCGGCGTGTTCGGCCTCGGTGCGGCGATCGCCGCCGCGGGAGCGCTCGCAGGCGGTGGCGCGGCCGGGACACGACGCACCGCGAAGGCCAAGCTCGGCACGCTCGCCGGCATCTCGACGCTCGCCGTCCCGTGCGTGCTGTGGGGCGCGCCGATCGCGACCACCGCCATCCTGATCCTCGGCAGCGCCCTCGCCCTCGCCCAGCACGCGGGGTTGACCGACCGGATGGCCGGCGGCATGAAGACGCACCGCACCGCGCTGTCGTTCCTCGCGCCGGCGGCGGTGTCGATGCTGCTGCTGGTCGCCGCGCCGTTCGTGATCGGCCTCGTCCTCGGCTTCTACGATCACCACAGCGGCGAGTGGACGTTCGTCGGTCTCGACAACTTCGGCGAGATCCTGTCCGGCGGTGGTCGCTCGCTCGACGATCCGCTGAACTTCTGGTTCATCCTCGGCGTCACGGTCCTGTGGACCGTCGCCAACGTCGCGCTCCACGTCACGCTCGGCGTCGTGCTCGCGCTCGCGCTGTCGCGCACCTGGCTGCGCGGCAAGGGCGTGCTGCGGATGCTGTTCATCCTGCCGTGGGCGGTCCCGAACTACATCACCGCGCTGATCTGGCGCGGCATCTTCGAGAACGAGCACGGCGCGATGGCGTCGATCCTCGATTACTGCGGCCTCGAGAACATCGACTGGTTCGGCTCGTGGGCGACGTCGTTCTCCGCCAACGTCATCACCAATACCTGGCTCGGCTTCCCGTTCATGATGGTGGTCGCGCTGGGTGCGCTCGAGACGATCCCGAAGGAGCTCTACGAGGCCGCGTCCGTCGACGGCGCGTCCGCGTGGCAGCGCTTCCGCCACATCACGCTGCCGCACCTGCGCCCTGCCCTCGGCCCGGCGGTCGCGCTGGGCTCGATCTGGACGTTCAACATGTTCAACGTGATCTTCCTGGTCAGCAAGGGTGACCCGGGTGGCTCGACGAACATCCTCGTCACCGACGCCTATCGCTGGGCCTTCGAGCGTGGCGAGCGCTACGGCATGGCCGCCGCGTACGCGACGATCATCTTCCTCATCCTCTTGCTGTGGACCGTGTTCGGCACGCGCATCGTGCGCAGCAAGGAGAGCTCGTGACCACCCGCAAGCCGCACTGGGTGCTCCAGCTCGCCGTCTACGTCGGCCTCGTCGCCGCGGTCGCCGTCGTGCTCTATCCCGTGATCCTGGTCTGCAAGACCGCGTTCGCTCCGGGCAACCAGCTCGGCCTCACCGCGTCGCCGGTGCCCGACGGCATCTCGACCGAGCACTTCCGCGATCTGTTCACCGCCGAGGGCTCGGGTGGCGAGTTGCTGTTCCTCCGCCACGCGGCGAACTCGATCATCGTCGCGCTGCTCACCACCGTCGTCGGCGTCGGCCTGTCCACCACCGCCGCCTATGCGCTGTCGCGCTTCAAGTTCCCCGGCCGCAAGGCGGGCCTGACGATGTTCCTCGTCGTCCAGATGTTCCCCGCGACGCTGCTGCTCCTCCCGCTCTACGTCATCCTCAACAAGCTCGGTCTGCTCAACTCGATCGCCGGCCTCGTCCTCGTCTACGCGACCACCGCGATCCCGTTCTGCGTGTGGACGCTCAAGGGCTACTTCGACTCGCTGCCGCGCGAGCTCGAGGAAGCCGCGCGCATCGACGGTGCGTCGCAGTGGATGATCTTCCGCAAGATCATCCTGCCGCTCGCGCGCCCCGGCATCGCCGTCACCGCGCTGTTCTCGTTCATGACCGCGTGGAACGAGTTCATCATGGCGTCGACGTTCATGACGAACCAGACCAAGTACACGCTGCCGGTCTTGATCCAGTCGAGCGTCACCGAGCACACCGCGGACTACGGGCTGTTCGCGGCCGGCGCGGTCGTCACCTCGATCCCGGTGATGATCGCGTTCTACGTGCTGCAGCGGTACCTGGTCGGCGGCCTCACCGCCGGCGCCGTGAAGGGCTGACGACGACCTGCGGATTGCTCTCGAGCGGCACCAGCGTGCGCTGCCCCACCGCCTTGCCGTCCTCAAAAGGTAGCTCGGCGAGGATCGATCCGTCGGCGGCGTAGATCCGTGTGGTCTGTGGCGCCGCCGCGCGCCACGCCGCGAGATCCGGACCGCGGGCAGATCCTCCGCGTAGCTGCGCAGCTTCGACGTGACCACCCAGCCGACGAAGATCGGCACCGCGATCAGTACCCACGTGACGATCACCAGCAGCAGCACCAGGATGCTGGGCCTCTTGTAGTTGCCGCTGAGGTTTCCGCCCGGGGTCGGATACCAGACAAGGTTGACCGCGCTTCCGTGGCGAGACCCTCGAGCTGGTCACGCCGCGCCGGTCGAGCTCGAGATGCGTCGAGCAGGCGAGGACGGGTACCGGACACGCCCGACCGCGAGACGAACGAGCTCCAGCGGTCCGGCTGTACGGCTCGCGACCTCGACGACGGCCAAGAGCCCGTGTCGCTCGAGACTTCGGCTAGTTGGAGCAGTCCCCAGCAGGGTCTCTTTTTCGCGACATGTCTAGACGGTCTAGACGGTCTAGACATCTCGCCGAAAAGAGACCGGTGGTTGGGGCGGCGCAAGTGGTTAAGTCTGCGTGACCGACTCGCGCCCCCCGAGCACCCTCGAAGCTCGAAGCCTCCGTCGCGACTTGCCAGTCGCGCCATCGCGCACGTGCTCGTGTCACGTGCTCGTGCTCGATTCGGCTACGCGGGCACGTGAACATCCCCTCTCGTCGGCCTTCGCGATCTCGACGCCAGCTCGGCCTCGATCGCGATCTCGACGACGCGATCGAAGGCGTTCAGCCTGCACTACCTTCGCGAAGCTCACCGGGCCGCGTCGAGGATGGCGTCGCTACTTCGGCAGCCGGACGCCAGGTCGCGCCGAGCTACCGCCGGCACGAGAACGAGAACGAGAACGAGAACGACGAGAACGACGAGAACGACGAGAACGAGCGCGTCCTACGACGTGCCCGGTCAGATATCGATCAGGTTGCAAGGCGGCTTCTTGCACTTCTGGCCACCACTGGGCGGCGGCGGGCGAACGTAGCCACCCGACGGCGGCCGCGGCAGATTGCCGACGCTACTCGACGACCTCTTCTGCATCGTCACCTTCAGCGCGGTGTCGCGCTCGGCGATGATCTCGATCTTGCCGGTGTAGTCGCGGAAGCCGCTCGCCTTCACCGTGTACTTGAGCTCCTTCTTGACCTCGGGCTTCTTCGCGTCGGGCTTGAGATCCTTGGTCGCGGCGGTGAACGCCTCGGTCATGTCGAGCTCGTAGGTGATGCCTTCGATCTCCTTGCCGTCGATCGACACCTTCGCCACCTTCGCCGCATCCTCCGGCTCGATCTCGATCTTGAGCGTGCCGTTGATCTTGGTCGGCTTCGGCGGCTCGACGGGCTTGTCGGCGGCCGCGCTGCCGCTGCCGCTGCCTGCATCCGCCTTCGCGGGCGACGTCGTGCCGTCCTTGTTGACGACCTGCGGCGCCAGCGACGGCACCTTGACGTCCTTCGGCTTCTCCGGCTGGAACGGCGCGGCGACCTCGGTGTCGGGCTTCTTCGGCGTCTCCGCCGTGGTCACCGTCGCCGCGTTCGCCTCTTCCTTGTCGACGCCGAGTCCGAACAGCAGACCGCAGAACACGCCGATCGCGAGCCCGGCCGACACCACGACGGGCACCGCCTTCGATGTTCCGCGCCGCACCACCGCCGGGCGCGACTGCGTCACCGCCGGCATCTGCGCCGGGCCCTGCCCGGTCCCCATCGGGGGCTGCATCATCGGTTGCGGTTGCATCGGATATGGATTCGCCATGTGACTCCCTAGCGTGACTCGGATCTCTAGAACCCGCCGCCGATTGTTAGCCCGCCCGCCTCGCCTTGGACCCACGGGGTCACCAGCAGCTTGGACCTCTGGGGCTCGTCCGAGCCGCGCGCCTTCTCGACCGCGGCTTTCCGCTGTCCCTTCTTGTACTTGAAGAAGTACCAGTAGGCCGTGAAGCCGGCCGCGGCGACCGTGCCGATCAGGGCGATGTCGGCGACCCGGGCGTAGTTCTTACCGTCGTAGCGGGCCAGCTCGCGATCGAACGAGGCGGTCTCGGGGTCGACGAAGGTGCCGTGCTTGCCGACCGCGACCAGGCCCGTGATCGCGGTGGTCAGCAAGAAGCCACCGGTAACACCGGCGCCGATGTAGAGCGGTAGCTTGCTCGGCGGCTTCGGCGGCGGCGGTGGCGGCGTGTCCTCGACTGGTGGCTTGCTGGTCTCGATCACCACCTTGATCGGCTCGAGATCGATCCCGCGCTCGCTCTCCGAGCCGGCCTCGACCGTGATCTCGACGCCCTTCAACTGGAAGCCATCCGCGGCGAGCTGGAACGAGTACGTGCCCGGCATCAAGATCAGCGGCTCGGCGAGCGGCGCCGTTCCGATCTCCTTGCCGTCGAGCGAGATCGCCGCGCCCTCGGGCTTCACCACCAGGGTCACGAGGCCGATCTTGGTGCTCGCCTCGTCGAACTTCGCGGTCGCCTTCTTGACGACGTCGGCTCTGGCACCGGTTCCCTTGATCACCGTCCGCCAGTGACGCGCGGCCTCGGCGGTCTTGCCGAGCTTGTCCTCGACGACGCCGAGGTCGTAGTAGAGGTTGAGATCGTCGCCGAGCTCGATCGCCTTGAGATACGCGGTGACCGCGGTCTCGTACTGGACCTTCGCGTCGTCGAGCTTCTTCTGCCGCGTCAGCTGATCGCCCTTGGTGGCGGCTTGCTGCGCGGTGGTCGCGACCTTCTTCGCCAGCTTCGGATCCTTGACCACCGGCGGCGGATCACCGGGCGGTGGATCACCGGGCATATCGATCTCGCCGTCGGGCTTCGGCGGATCGGGCGGCTTCGCGCTGCCGCTACCGGTCTCGGGTTCCATCTCGATCTCGTCATCGGGCGCCGCGAGCACCGGCGATGCGAGCACTGCGAGCGACAAGCTCGCGACCACGGCGAGGCCGCGTCCCCAGGTGGGCATGACGCCAATACTACTACGAACCCCCGCGGCGCCCGGCGGCGGCGAGCTTGCTCAGGTACTCGAGCGACCTCAAAGGTCTCCCGACGAGGGTGGTCACCATCGCCAGCATCGCCTCGCGAGCGGTCTTGCGGTCCTCCGGGAACCGCGCATCGACCTCGCGCGCCTCGACGAGCGTACCCGCCTCGGCGATCGCCGCCAGGTACGCCCGCGCCCCCTCCCCGAACGCCTGCACGCCGGCGCCTCGACTGATCGC
>JAEYYY010000057.1 GCA_023430775.1 Pseudomonadota bacterium | reverse complement strand
GCCGGTGGGCTACGCGGCGACGCAGGGCGCGCTGTCGGCGATGGTGATGGCACTCGGCCACGAGCTCGGGCCGGTCGGCATCCGCATCAACATGGTGTCGCTCGGCGTGCTCGAGGGTGGCACCTCGCGCGATCTGGCGAGCCGGCGCCGCCGCGAATACGAGACGTTCTCCTCGCTGCGCCGGATCGGCACTGCCGCCGAGGCGGCGAAGGCGATCGCGTGGCTGGCGCTCGAGAACACGTACATCCAGGGCAAGGTCGTGCCCATCAACGGAGGCATCTGATGTCGGAGACCAGGACGTTCAACGCGCGTGGCATCTACTTCTTCGACGGCAGCGTGTCGTGCCCGTTCGCCGGCATCGGCACGCGTGGCGAGAAGGCGTCGAATCGCCTGGTGCTCGATAGCTCGGACACCACGGTGACGATCGATCACGCGGCTCGCACGATCACCGTGCGCGACGACAAGGCCTACAAGGACAAGACCACGGTCGCCGACCTGATGTTCCTGTCGACCGGATACTCCGCCGCCGGCCAGGCGCTGCCGTTCTCGATCCACCTCAAGGTCCAGAAGCAGGGCCACAAGTACTCGGTCGATCTGCATCGCCACCTCCGCAACCAGACCAAGATGGTGCGCGCCGATTACGACTCGTACACGGTGACGGCGATCGACAACGGCAAGGCAACGGTCGTGCTCGACAAGGCGCGCACCGACGAGCTGATCACCGAGCCGTCGCTCGCGCTGCGCATCGTCAAGGCGCTGATGTCGATGAAGGACCACACCGAGGGCGTGGTGCAGGATCCCGCGCAGGTCGGCTACCGGGTCGTCGATCTCTCGGTCGGCTTCGGTGCGCTCGGCCTCGACTACATGATGGCGCGCGCGCAGCTGATCTCGACCGACAAGGCGAACGCGCCGCTGATCGAGCGCGGCAACGTGGTGGAGATGCTGCGCGAGGGTGCGTGGGAGATGAAGCTGATGGCGATGTCGGAGAAGTGGCTTCCCGAGGTCGTGATGCGCGACATCTTCCTGTACGGCCTCGACGAGATTCCGCTGCTCGCCGAGGTCAAGCGGCGCGGCCTCAAGAAGAACCAGACGCTGTCGTTCAAGTTCTCGCAGGGCAGCGGCGAGGTGTCGCTGACCTCGCCGGGCGGGGCCGCCGCGGATGCCAGGTCGGTGCCGCTGCCGAACGCGCTCGACATCGCGCGCGCTTACCTCGAGTTCCACATGCTTGGTGGGCTCATCGCCGAGCACGCCGAGACAGGAGCTCGTCTGTCACCCCGCGGATCGGCAAGTAGATCAGACCGAGCAGGACCTGCGTATACGCCGTGAGACCACGGAACAGGATCACCACGATCAGCGCGCGACCGGCGGGGAACAGCTCGCTGAAGAACACGTTGGCGCCGGCCTCGGGGATGCCGGGGGACGGCACGATGTACGCGAACGCCTGGTAGACGATCGAGACCGGCACCATCTCGCCGATCGATCGCGCCTCGAAGATCCAGGCGAGCGCCGCGAACAGCGCGATGTACGACGCGTAGTAGAGCAGGTGCGAGCCGACGATCGCGAGCCAGCCGGAGACGCCGGCATCGCGGAACATCGCGAGCCGATCGATCGAGCGCGCGAGCAGGCGGCCCAGCTTCCAGCGCAGCGCCGGCTCGGCGGCCGCGCCCTGCAGCCAGCCGATCGCGCGATGGGCGAACGCCGGGCGCATCGCCCCGACGAGGAAGCCGCCGATCAGCACGGCGCCGAACACGATCGTCAGCGCGATCGAGACCACCGCCCAGTCCGCCACCGCCGGGCCCCAGCCGGCGCCGAACAGGATCGCGGCGAGGCCGATGAACAGCGCGAAGCTGGTCGCGAACTTGCCGAACGAGATCGCGAGGGCGGCCTCCGACGGCACGCCACGGCGGGTCATGAACCAGATCGCCGCCGGCTCGCCGAGCAACCCGAACGGCGAGATCCAGGTGAACAGATCGTTCGCGATCGAGGCGTCGAACGCCGCGCGAACGGTGATCCTCGCGCCGACGACGCGCCCGAACACCTGGAGCCGAAACATCTCGGTGACGATGCAGGCGATCGCGAGCACCGCGAGCAACAGCAGCTCGGCGATCGGCAGCGCACCGAGCTCGCTCGCGAACCGCTCGAGCAGGTCACCCGGCGGTGCCGCATACCAGACGCCGAGCGCGGTGAAGCCGACGAAGCAGGCGATCAGCAGCGCGAGCTTGAGCCGTGCCATGAGTGCGCTCAGTTCGCCGCACGAGCTGCGAGCAGAACGGCGATAGCCGCCCGGTCGAACCGGGTCACGGTGATCACCTTCGTCGTCGAGACGGGCGCCGGACGCGCGGCGGGCTCGCGGGCCGCGATCATCGCGGCGCGCGGTCCGTGCGATCGCCCGGGCGGCCGCGGCCGAGCGTGATCAGCGGCGCCTCGGGCGCGCGGGTGAACCGGGCATCGCGGTTGCGGTACAGCGTGTTGTAAGCGCACGACGGGATGTTGGTGCCATCGGGCTCGCGAATGCCGACGCAGCACTGGCGGATGCGATCGGTATCGAACGTGTCCTCGTCCATGTGCGAGTGGATGTAGATGGCCTTGCTCATCGCCTCGGCGCGACGCATTCGCTCGATGGGAGAGTGCCCGGGTGCGAAGGCGGACGTCGCGAGCTGCTTCAGCCTGACGAGCACGGCGTCGCTGTCGCTGCACTCGATCTCGCCGGCCCACAGCCGCGCGATGACGTCGGCGAGGCGGCGCTCCATCTCGGCGGTCGGCTCGAGGTAGAGCATGCCGGCGAGCATGCCGCGCAGATCCTGGGGTGCCATGAAGCGGGGGAACGGCAGCCAGCGCGCGCCGTCGACCTCGAGCAGATAGGTGACCAGATAGCAGAGCGGGTGCGCCGCGGGCGACGGCACGAAGTCGGCGACACGCAGCAGGCCGCCGGTCTGGCGCTCGAGATCGACCAGCACGTCGTAGGTGCCATAGCGACCGGCGCGATCGAACTCGGTGCCGTTGCCACCGGTGAACGTCATGGTGTGGAGCTCGACCGAGCGGATGAAGCGCTTCGACAGGGCGAGCTCGACGAACGCACCGACCTCGTCGTCATTGACGCCGCGCGCGAGCACGGGGAGCAGCGTGGTGGACACCTCGTACTTCTCGAGCAGCTCGAGCACGCGCAGCTTGCCGTCGAGGAACGCGCCGCCGAGCATGTGCTTGTTGGTCTCGGGCTTGAACGAATCGAACGACAGCACGATCCGGGTGTCGAGCTTGGCGAGGCGCTCGAGCAGGTGCTCGTCCTTGAGAAAGCGCAGGCCGTGGGTCGACAGCGTGATGCGGTGGATGCCGTGCTCGGCGCACAGCTCGATCAGCCGCTCGAACTGCGGGTGCTGCGTGGGCTCGCCGCCGGTCAGGTTGATGATCCGGCGCTCGGGGTCGGCCTCGCAGATGTGGTGGAGGATCGCGATCAGCTCGCGCTCCGACATGTGATACGCGCCGTCGCCGTTCTTGTTGTGCGTGTAGCAGATCGGACAATCGAGGTTGCACGCGCTCGTGATCGGCACGATCGGCAGCTGCACCTGCTGCTCGTGGCTGGTGCACGGCCCGCAGTCGAACGGGCAGCCTTGCGAGACCTGCTTCGTCGCGGCCGGCGGCGTCAGCACCGCCGCCTGCGAGACGATCGAGTCGTACCAGTCGGCGTTGCTCGCGACCTCGACCTCCGACGCGCCGTGCAGCTCGCACGTCTTCCGCATCACCACGCGGCTACCGGTGCGCCACAGCTCCGCCGGCACGGAGCGCCGGCACGCTGCGCACAGCGAGGTCGTGGTGCGCAGCAGGCGGTCCATCATGCGTCCTGGAGCTTGCCATCCCGCATGCGGACAAGGCGACCGGCGCGGGCGGCAACTTCCGGGTCGTGCGTGGCGAGGAGCACAGCCGGGCGGTCGGCTGCGGAGCCGAGCAGCGCCTCGACGACGGCGGCGGCGGCGGCACCGTCGAGGCTGCCGGTGGGCTCGTCGGCCAGGATCAGCGCGGGCTTGTTGATCAGCGCGCGCGCGATCGCCGTGCGCTGCGCCTCGCCGATCGACAGCTCGTTGCCGCGGGCGCGGGCACGATGCGCGACCCCGAAGCGCTCGAGGAGCTGATCCGCCGCCGCCAGCGCGGCCTTGCGCGACTGGCCGGCGCGCCAGGCGGGCAGGGCGACGTTGTCGCGCGCGCTCAGGTGCTCGATCAGGTTGCTCTGCTGGAACACGAAGCCGAGCTTGCGCAGCCTCAGCCCGGCGCGCCTGGCATCCGACCGCGCCCAGGCGTCGTCGCCGTCCACCGTGATGGTGCCCGCATCGGGCCGGTCGAGCAGGCCGATCATCTGCAACAGCGTGGTCTTGCCGCAGCCGCTCGGACCCATCAGGGCGACCGTCTCGCCGGGGGCGATCGCGAGATCGATGCCGGCGATCACCTCGCGTGCGCCGAGCGTGCGCCGAACGCCGCGCGCGTCGATCACGGCCGTCATTCGATCCTCCGCAGCACGCCGGCCGGCTCGACCCGCGAGGCGCGCCACGCCGGATGCAGCGCGGCGACCAGCGACGTCGCGGTGATGACGAGGAACGGGATCGCGAACGTCGAGAGCGAGGCGACCGGCTCGACGCGCAGGCTCTCCCACTCGAACAGCGGGTTCGCCCGGAAGTACTGGATCGCGGCGTAGCCGAGACCGGCACCGATCGCTGCGCCGATCAGCGCGAGCGCGAACGCCTGGATCACGCAGGTCGCGAACACCTCGCGGCGCGTGAACCCGAGGCTGCGCAGGATCGCGAGCTCGCGGCGCCGTCGCATGACCTGAATGTAGAGCAGCGCCCACATCGGGATCGCGATCGCGGCGATCACCATCGCGTACGACACCGCGCCGATGACGTCGCGCGCATCGAGGTAGCTCGCGAAGCCGGGCTCGTCGTCGCGCCACGCCACCGCGCGACCATCGGGGACGGCGGCAGCGACCACGGGGATCAGCGCGCGCGCCGCCTCGTGGGAGGTCAGGTAGATGTTGATGTTCGAGGCCGCGCCGGGCGTGCCCGCCTCGTCGCCGAGCCGCGTCCGATCGACGAACACGAACCGGTAGGCGCCGTTGCTCGACGTCACGATGCCGCGCACCGTGGTCGCGAACTTTCCCTGGTTGGTGTCGCCGAGCGTCGAGCCGCCGTAGAGCACGCGCAGGTTGATCGGATCGCCGACCTTCAGGCGCAGCCGCTGGGCGATCGTCGCGCCGACGAGCACCCCGCTGTCGAGCGGGGTCAGGCGATCGAGATCGGCGCCTTCGAGCAGGTGGTACGGCACCGGCTGGTCCGGATCGACGCCGATCACCGGCGCGCCGAAGAACTTCGCGGGGGCGCCCGGCAGCGCGCGGCCGACCCCGACGGCGCCGGGGAACACCAGCGTCGGCACCACGGCGCGCGCCGGCAGCGTGCCGTCGCGGATCATGCCGCGCAGCCGCGTCGCGATCTCGGTGCCGTCGAGGAAGCGCGCTCGCTCGCGATGCTCGATGCGGATGTCGCCGGCACCGCGGCCGAGGCCATCCTCGAGGAGCGCGTCGTGGAGGCCGTCGAGGTTGGCGGTGTTCGGGATCTGGAAGCCGGTGCCGACGGCGATCGCCAGCACCAGCATCAGCGTGGTGCCCCAGCCGGCGGCGAGCCCGCGGAAGCCGAGCGCGGTGACGATGCGCGCGCTCACGATCTCGAGCCTGCGCTCGTCACTCGAGCCTCTGGAGGATGCGCGCGGTCTGGGTGCGCGCGGCGCGCCACGCGGCGATCGAGCCGGCGGCCAGCGCGGTGGCGAGCACGACGGCGATCGGCAGCAGGAACGTCGCCGCCGTCGACAGCGGCCGGACGGTGAGGCCTTCCCACTCGAAGATCGGGCTGCGCTCGAAGTAGGCGATCGCGGCGAGGCCGATCAGCGCGCCGACCGCGCAGCCGACCACGCCGACGATCAGCGATTGCACGACATGGATCGCGAACAGCTCGCTGCGGGTGAGGCCGATCGCGGCGAGGATCGCGAGCGGGCGACGGCGGCGCAGCACCCGCAGGTAGAGCAGCGCGAGCAGCGGCACCGAGATCGCGGCGACCACCATCCCGTAGCTGACGCGATCGATCACCCGGTTGGCGCCGATCAGGTTCGGCAGCTGCGGATCGTCGGTGCGCCAGTCGATCGCGATCAGCGATGGATCGGCGACGGGCAGCGCGGCGGCGACCAGCGGAGCATCGTCGTGATCGGGGAGATGGACATAGAGGTTCGAGGCGGCGCGCGGCTCGCCGAGCTCGGTCGCGAGCCACCGGCGATCGACGAACGCGTAGCGATACGCACCCGAGCTGCCGCCGGCGATGCCGCGGACTCGCATCGTGTAGGCGCCGATGTCGTCGTCAGAAGGCACCGCTTCCGGCGCCGACAGCAGCACGCGCAGCTCGATCGGATCGCCGACCTCGACACCGAACCGGCGCGCCAGCGAGCTGCCGAGCACGATGCCGTCGTCGCCGAGGTGCTCGCTCGTCC
>JAEYYY010000031.1 GCA_023430775.1 Pseudomonadota bacterium | reverse complement strand
ATCGCGGGCTCTACACGTCCGCGGCGCCGAGCGATCCACGCGCCAACACGATGGCGCACCACATCGACGATCTGATCGCGATCCTCGCGGCCGAACAGGTCTCCGACTTCGTGCTGATCGGCTGGTCGATGGGCGTCCAGGTCGGCTTCGAGGCGATCAAGCGCCATCGCTCGCGCGTGCGCGGCCTCTACGCGATCAACGGCACGTACGGCAGGACGTTTCGCACCGTGATGGGCAGCCGGTTCGTCGGCCAGACCATCCCGATGCTGCTGCGGCTGATCCGCGCGCAGGCCTCGCTCGTCGGTCGCGCGACCAAGCGAGTGGCCGGCTCCGATGCGCTGATCAGCGCGATGAAGCGGGTCGGCCTGGTCAGCGAGACGATCGATATCGAGATCTTTCGCCAGGTCGCCGGCGGCTTCCAGCACATCGACTGGGTGATCTACTCCGATCTGCTCGCGCGCCTCGACGAGCACGATGCCGAGGACGTGCTGTCGACGATCGACGTGCCGGTGTCGATCGTCACCGGCGATCGCGATCTGATGACGCCGCCTGCGACCGCCGAGCACATCCATCGCCTGGTGCCGGGCTCGCGGCTCGTGGTGATCAAAGGTGGCTCGCACTACACGCCCGTCGAGTACCCGAAGATCCTGGTCGACGAGCTCGGCCGCTTCCTCGATCGGGTGCCGGGCTGGCAGCGGAAGACGGCCGCGTCGAGCGACGACGTCGGAGCGACCAGACGATGACGCCGCAGTGTCCGCAGTGCGGCGTCGACATCCTCGATATCGACATCAAGTGCAACAGCTGCGGTGCGGCGCTCGGCGCGACCGGTGCGCACAAGATGATCGGCCAGGTGATGCTCGGCCAGTACGAGCTCGTCGACGTGCTCGGCCAGGGCGGCATGAGCGTGGTGTTCAAGGGCAAGCACAAGCTGACCGACCAGGAGGTCGCGCTGAAGATCTTGCCGCCCGAGCTCGCCGCCCACCGCGAGGTCAAGTCGCGATTCCTCGAGGAGGCGAAGGCGCTGGCCGCGCTCGATCACGCGAACATCGTCCACCTCTACAACTTCGGTCAGGAGAACGGCTTCTTCGTCCTCGCGATGCAGTTCGTCCAGGGCCAGACCTGGGAGCGGCTGATCCTCGAGGCGAAGCGGCTGCCGTGGCAGCTGTCGTGCAAGATCACGTGCGACGTGCTGCGTGCGCTCGAGTACGCGCACGGCCGCGGCGTCGTCCATCGCGACATGAAGCCGTCGAACGTGCTGGTCCGCAAGGACGATGGGGCGGCGACGGTGATGGACTTCGGCATCGCGAAGATGACGACGTCGACGCGGCTGACCGCGACCGGCCAGACCATGGGCACGGTGCGCTACATGTCGCCCGAGCAGGTGCGCGGTCAGGAGGTCGATCTCAAGACCGACATCTACTCGCTCGGCGCCACGCTCTACGAATCGCTGACCGGCGAGACGCCGTTCGACGGCAGCACGCACTTCGAGATCATGACGAAGCACCTGTCGGAGGCGCCGAAGCGGCCGTCGACGATGGGCATCGAGGTGCCCGCGCGGGTCGAGGACGCGCTGATGCGCAGCCTGGCGAAGAAGGCCGAGGAGCGGTTCTCGGGCGCGCGCGAATTCCGCACGGTCCTCGAGCAGGCGTTGCGCGAGGCCGATCCGGGACTGGTCGATACCCAGCGCGTGGATGCCGACGCCCTGTCCGACCTGCGGAGGAAGCACAAGGACGAGCCGCTGGTCACGCCGGTGCCGCCGACGCGAGAGGCACCGACGTCCCGCCGCGTCGCGACCGCGAGCGATCTCGCCGACCAGCTCGAGGGCGCGACCGGTGCGCTGCCGCGGCCGCCGCGATCGAAGTGGCCGTGGGTGGCGCTCGCGCTGCTCGTGGTGGCGGGCGGTGCGGTGACCGCGCTGATCTCGATGCGCGGTGAGGAGCCCAGGAAGAAGCTCGATCCGTTTGCCGAGCTCGGGCTCGAGCCGGCGGTCACGATCGACACGCTGACGGTGACCACCGACGGGACCGTCAAGGCCAACGCGATCGCGGAGGCCTACCGCGCCGAGGCGAAGCGGGCGGAGGAGCGCGTCAACCAGTGGCTCGCGAAGCAGAAGCGACCGGCGGTCAAGCTGGTCGACAACGTCAGGTCGATCTACGCGGTGCCGCAGAGCGCGCTGTGCATCAAGACGGCGTACGTCGACGACAAGGGCGTGCCGGATGACTGTGCGCAGCGCGCACATCAGATCACGGTCGGCTTCCGCGGCAGCGACATCACGACCAACCGGTGGGCGCTGCTGGTGGCATCGGGGCGCCACGAGGAGGCGGTGCTGGCGGGCGCCCGCGAGGCGCTGTGTCTGTCGCTGCCGCAATCGGACGAAGCCAAGACGATGTGCGAGCTGATCCGCGGGATCGAGCCCGAGAAGTGAGCCCGCCGTGAATTGACAACCCTGCGAAGGGGCACGAATAATCGGCCCCGAGCCCCGCTCCTTGCGGGGGAGGGTTTATGTCTCGCACCGTCATCACCGCGGTCGTTGGCGTCGTCATTGCCGTGCTGACGGCGATCGCGTTCTTCGTGTCCCGGGTCAGCCTCGAAAAGGACGGGCGGTCGCGGGCCGATGCCCAGCTCAACCGCTCGTACCAGGTCGTCCAGCGTCTTCACCAGCTCGCCAACTCCGACATCCAGGGCAAGGCGGAGCGCCTCGCTGCCAAGACCGAGTTCGTCAACGCGGTCAAGGCGAAGGTCGCCGGCAGCCTCGGCGAGAGTGCCTCGCAGGCCCGCCTCGGCTTCCAGAAGTTCATGGCCGAGGAGAAGAACACGCCGCGGCCCGAGCGGATGGTGCTGCTCGACAAGAACGGCGAGGTCGTCGCCGAGCACGACGTCGCGTCGATCGTCCCGAAGCAGTTCAAGAACGACAACACCAAGGAACCGAATCCGACCAAGCTGCCCACCACGATCCCGGCGGTCAACGTCGTGCTCACCAAGCGCGTGCTGATCGCGGACTCGTGGAACGACGGCAAGCAGGTGATGCGGATCGGCGTCGCGCCGGTCATCGATCCCGAGGCCACCATCAAGCCCGAGCAATCGGGCTCCGAGATCGTCGGCGCCATCCTGATCGCGTACGCGCAGACCGGTCAGAGCGCGCGCGAGGATCGCACGTTGCTGGGCACCGACATCGCGTACCTCGACAACAAGCGCGTCATCGCGTCGAGCTTCACCACCGGCAACACCGAGGACACCGCGAAGGCGAGCCAGCTCACCGAGCTGTTCGCGAGTGGTGAGCTCGGCGACGCGAAGCAGAAGATCTCGATCGACGGCGCGGACTACCTCGCGGCGGCGGTGAAGATGCCGACCACCGCGACCAAGCCACTACCGGAGACCTATCCGGCCTCGAACAGTGGCGCGATCGTGCTGTCGCGGATCGGCGAGGAAGATCCGGGCCAGGGCCTGGTCAGCATCTTCATCCTACTCCTCGGAGGCGGCGCGCTCGCGATCGGGATGCTCGGCATCTACCTCACGCACCGCCGCCTGATCGCGCAGGCCGATCAGATCGAGCAGGGCGTCACCGACATCATCAACGGCAACCTCGACCGCACGTTCCGTCCGGTCGGCGCCGAGCTCGACGGTCTCGCCAACGGCCTCAACGTGATGCTCGCCCGCGTCCTCGGTCGCCCCGAACCGGGCGAGGAAGAGTTCGACGACGACGGCAACCCGATCATCCCGGGGCGCGTCGACTTCGAGGAGGGTGAGGACAAGCCCGCCGCCGATCCGGATCTCGCGGCGCTCGCGCAGGAGTCGGAGCCCGACTACTACAAGCGCGTCTACACGGAGTATCTCGCGGCTCGCAAGGCCACCGGTGCGCCCGACGACGTGTCGTTCGAGAACTTCATCGCCAAGCTCAAGGTCAACGAGGGCAAGCTGAAGGCGCAGTACCAGTGTCGCGCGGTGCGCTTCCGCGTCGTCACCAAGGACGGCAAGGTGTCGCTCAAGCCGGTCCCGATCTTCGCGTGATGCAGGTCGTGCTCGTACTCGTGCTCGTGTCACGTGCACGTGCACGCGCCATGGTTGCCGAGGCTGCCGAGAAACGAGCTCGCGGGGCGCGGCGAGGCGCCACATGCGCCAAGGATCGTTTCGCGCGGGACGGGGCGGGTGCGGCGATCGCGAATCACGTGAACGAGCACGTGCACGTGCCGCGCGGTGCGCTTCCGTGTCGTCACCAAGGTCGGCCAGCTGTCGTTCGTGCCGCCGCTCTTCGCG
>JAEYYY010000817.1 GCA_023430775.1 Pseudomonadota bacterium | reverse complement strand
TTGCCCGTCTGCCAGACGTCGGCGCCCGTCGGTTCCGACGTGATGTGGAGCTCGACGTTGTCGATCACCGGGGCATCGGGCGTGACGCTCGCGACCACCGGGGGCGGCGCTGGCTTCCTGTCGGGCTCGACGATAGGCCCCGGCTTGTCCTCGGGCTTGGGCTCGACGGTGCTGCCGCCGTAGCCGACGAACAGCACGACGCCGACGCCGATCGCCACGATCGCGAGGCCGATCCATAGCGGCCGGCGGTTCGGACGCACGCGCACGTCCGACAGCGACTCGTCGAGGTACGACTGGCCGCTCTGGTTGGTGCCGAGCTTGGGATAGGTGGTGATCGCGGGGAGCGACGGATGCGAGCGGTGCGAGCCCGAGCCCGGTCCGACGGGAAACTGCTGCGAGCTGTTGTTGTCGATCGATGGGCCGGCCACGCCTGACATCGCCGGGCGCGCACCCGTGGTGTTCGCGATCGCCGGCACGGGCAGCGGTGGCGGGATCGAGTCGGGCGCCGGGATCCGCGGCGAGCTACGCGCGTTCGGCGGCTCGGGCGGCGGCGGTGCCGGGATCCGCGGCGAGCTGCGCGCGTTGAGGGTGTTGTTGTCGGGCGGCAGCGTCTGGCTCGATGCGACCGAGCCCGGGATCATCGTCGGGTACGACTTCGCGTTCCACTGCGCTTGATCCTGCTCCTCGTCGGGCTCGTCGTGATGATCGCGCGGCAGATCGAGCAGCGTGCGCGCGGCCTGTTGCGCGGGCACCGCGGCGCTCGGCCGCTGTGGCGCACTGGCGACGTCGGCGCCGTTGGTGTTCGAGATCGTGCTCTCTTTGGGCTGCGGCTGCATGGTGCCGGCGCGACCCGCGGCCGTCAGCCACGGCTCCGGCGTCTCGCCGAACATCTCGCGCATGAAGCGGCCGAGCGCCATCGTCGACAGCGACATCCGCGCCGACACCGCGAACGACTCGATCGCCTCGAGCAACAGCCCCGCCGACTGGTAGCGCTGGTTGGCGTCGACGGCGAGCGCCTTCATGACGATCGCCTCGAGTGCCGGCGGATAGCCCTGCACCAGCCGGGTCGGACGAACGACGTCACCGGTGACGATGCGGTGCATGGTGTCGAAGTCGCTGTCGGCGCGGAAGCAGCGATGCTGCGTGGTGATCTCGTAGAGGATGATGCCGAGCGAGAACACGTCGCTGCGGCGATCGACCTCGCGACCGCGGCACTGCTCCGGCGCCATGTACGCGAACTTGCCCTTGATGATGCCGCTGACCGTCTCGACCGAGCGCGCGGCTGCCTTGGCGATGCCGAAGTCGAGCAGCTTCACGGATCCGTCGAGGCCGATCATGATGTTCGACGGCGAGACGTCGCGGTGGACGATGCCGAGCGGGACGCCGTTGCCGTCGCGGCGCTCGTGCGCGTGGTTCAAGCCGGCGGCGGCGCCGGCGACGACGGTGAGCGCGAGCTCGAGGGGAACGCGCACGCCCTGGCTGCCGGCCTTCGCGAGCAACGCGCGGAGGTCCTGGCCGTGGACGTACTCCATCGCGAGGTAGTGGATGCCGGCGTCCTCGCCGACCTCGAACACCTGCGCGACGTTCTGATGGTTGAGCGACGCGGCGAGACGCGCCTCGTCGAGGAACATCTGTACCGCCGTGTGATCGTTCGCGCGCTCCGGCGTGATCAGCTTGAGGACGACGTGGCGCTCGAAGCTGCCGATACCCGTGGTCCGCGCGATGTAGATCCGTGCCATCCCGCCTGCGGCAAGCGGAGTCAGAATCTCGTACTTGCCGAGACGTGTGGGTAGCCCCCCTGCAGCGGCTACTGCTGGCACGTTGTCGATCGTTTCATCCGAGCGTGATCAAGTCAATCGTTACGCTCTGATTGGCTGATGTAGGACTCGTCCTACTGAGACGTGCCCGCCACGGTCATGTGTGACACGCGGAACGTCGGCGCCGCGGTCGAGCTGCGCATCGTCAGGTCGTCCGCCACGGCGTCGATCCGCTTCAGGATCTCGTCGAAATTCGCGGCGATCGTGACCTCGCTGACCGGGAACGTCAGCTCGCCGTTCTCGATCCAGAACCCTTGCGCACCGCGTGAGAAGTCGCCGGTCACCGGGTTGAAGCCAAAGCCCATCAGGCTGGTGACGTAGAGGCCCTTCTTGGTGTCCTTGAGGAGCTCGGCGCGCGAGATCCCGCCCTTCTGCATGACCAGGTTCGACGTCGTCGGACCGGGGTTGCCGCCGATGCCGCGACCCGCCGAGCCGGTGGACTCGCGACCGAGCTTGCGCGCGCTGTAGACATCGCACAGCACCGGCTTCAGCACGCCGGCCTCGACGACGCTGTTCTTGCGCGTCGGCAGGCCATCGCCGTCGAACGGCTTGCTGCCGGGGGCGCGCGGGATCAGCGGATCGTCGACGATGGTGACCAGCTTGCTCGCGATCTGCTCGCCCTCTTTACCGACGAGGTACGACGACTTTCGCCAGAACGCGGAGCCGTTGGCGACGCTGAAGATCGTGCCGACGATCGATCGCGCGATCTCCGGATCGAACACGATCGGACACTCCTGCGTCTCGACCTTCTTGCTGCCGAGCGTGGCGACGGTGCGGCGCGCGGCCTCGATGCCGATCTGGTCCGCGGGATCGATCTCGGCGAGGAAGCGCGACGCGCTCCACCAGTAGCCGTTGCGCTTCTTGGGGTTCGTCGGATCGGTGGTGTCGTCGCACAGCGGCTCGACGACGAGCGAGGCGTAGCTGCCGCGATAACCACCGACGAAGCCGCCGCTGGTGGCGAACGCCGTGGCACCGAGCACGCGCTGCCAGGTGGCACCTTCGGAGTTGGTGACGCGAGCATCGTGCTTGCGCGCCGCGGCTTCACCCGCGATCGCCTGCTTGAGGGCCCACGCCGCGTCGACCTCGGCGACGGCGGGATCGTAGAGGTCGAGCTCCGGCACCGTCTTCGCGAGCAGCGATGGATCGGGCGGCAGCGCGAACTCGTCGGGCTCGGCGAGATCGGCGAGCGTCACCGTCTCCGCGCACAGCGCCTCGAGGGAGTCGCGGCGCAGATCGCTGGTGTACGTGACGGCGCGGCGGCCACCGCGCAGCACGCGCAGACCGAGCGCGCGGCTGCCCGCCTCCTGCACGAGCTCGGGCTCGCCGAGGCGGACCTTCGCGGTCAGCTCGGAGCCATCGCGGACGAGGACCTCTGCGTGATCCGCGCCGGCCTTCTTCGCGATCTCGACGGCGAGCTGGGCGACGTCGCACAGCTCCTTGATGGTTGCTTCCGTTACCTGTGCGCCAGACATTTTGATTTCCTTAGGCCTGTGTGCCGCCGACCGTGATCGATGCGATGCGAACCGTCGGCGTCCCGACGTTGACGGGGACGCTCTGGCCGTCCTTGCCGCAGGTCCAGATGCCGTCCGACAGCTCGAAGTCGGAGCCGAGCATGTCGACGCGCCGGAGCACGTCGGGCCCGTTGCCGATCAGGTTGACGCCCTTGAGCGGTGCGGTGAGCTTGCCGTCCTCGATCAAGTAGCTCTCGGACAGCGAGAACACGAAGTCGCCGTTGGAGATGTTGACCTGGCCGCCGGAGAACCGCTTGGCGTAGATGCCGCGCTTGACGCTCTTGATGATGTCGTCGGGGTTGTCCTTGCCGCCGAGCAGGTTCGTGTTCGTCATCCGCGGCAGCGGCATCGAGCGGAACGACTCGCGGCGGCCATTGCCCGTGGGCTTGATCTTGTAGTGCTTCGCGGACAGCCGGTCGTGCATGTAGCCGACGAGGATGCCGTTCTCGATCAGCGTGTTGTACTGGCCGGTGTAGCCCTCGTCGTCGACGTTGATCGCGCCGCGCGAGCCGACGATGGTGCCGTCGTCGACCACGGTGCACAGCTTGCTGGCGACTTCCTTGCCGATCTGGCCGGTGTAGTTCGACGTCTCCTTGCGGTTGAAGTCGGCCTCGAGGCCGTGACCGACCGCTTCGTGGAGCAGGATTCCGGAATCGCCGGGGCCGAGCACCACCGGCATCTCGCCCGCCGGAGCATCGCGCGCGTCGAGCATCGCGATCGCGACGCGCGCCGCTTCCTTGCCGTGGCTCGCGGCATCGCGCATCGCCTGCTCGAAGTACTCCATGCCGTAGCGCCCGCCACCGCCACCGCTGCCGGCCTGGCGCTTGCCGTTCTCCTCGGCGACGGCGCGCACGCCGAAGCGCATGATCGGCTGGACATCCGTGGCCATCCGGCCGTCGGAGGTGAACAGCAGGATCTCCTTGATGCTCTCGACGAACGACGCCTCGACCTTGACGATCCGCTTGTCGAACGCGCGGGCGGCGCGATCGGCGGCGCGGAGCAGCGCGAGCTTGTCGGGCGCCGGCACCATCAGCGAGGGCGTGGGCACCGCGTAGAAGCTCGGCGTCGGGATGTTCGACAGGTTCGCGATGCCGACCGGCGCGTGGCCACCGCCGGCGGCGATCTGACCCGCGGTGCGCGCCGCGTGCGCCATCTTCTCCCACGCGAGATCCTCGCAGTACGCGTAGCCGGTGGCGTCGCCGCGGGTGACGCGGACGCCGAGGCCCAGCGTGATGCCGCGGCCGAGCGTGCGCACTTGCTCTTCTTCGAGCGCGTAGTCCGCGGACACCCGGAACTCGAAGTAGAGATCCGCGTAATCGCCGCCGGCCTCGAGCGCGATCCCGAGCAGGCGGTTCGCCAGCTGCGCGTCGATCGCGTTGCTACCTCCGGCGGCAAACGGCGCCCGGAGCGCCGCGGGGAGCGTGGTGGTCATGCGAGGCACTGTAGCAGCGCAAATCGCGGAGAACCCTCGCCGAAAGGCCGGTTTTGCCAGCGTTTCCGATCTTCTTGACCGACGGGGCGGCCATCGACGAGAGTCCGCCCGATGCAACGGCTGGTGGTTCTCTTAGTGATGGTGAGTGGGCTCGGGTCGGCGGCGGCGGAGCGCGCCACCGGGACCAAGCTCGTGCAGTCGCGGGACCGTTCGGTGGGCACGCCGAAGATCCTCTACGTCAACCGCTGCGTCGGCGGTTGCACGTTCTTCGCCGGCGACGAGGACGACGCGCGCGAGGGCGTGTCGACGATCGTGCAGCTGCCCGGGGCGCACCAGGTCGACGAGTTCGTGTTCGACGACGATACGTGGGGCGGCGTGATGTCGTGTCTGCACGAGGTGTGGTCGCCGTACGGACTGACCATCACCGAGACGCGACCTGGCCCCAACGAGGTCTACAGCGAGGCCGTGATCGCCGGCCGCGGCGGCCAGGTCGACGCCGACGAGAACTTCGCCGGCTTCGCGCCACTCGACCAGTTCTGCCGCTCGCTGACCTACGCGATCTCGTACACGTTCGCGAACCAGTGGGTCGACTACGGTCTCGGTGCCGACACCGCGGTCGATATCTGTCGCGTCGCCTCGCAGGAGATCGCGCACACCTACGGGCTCGATCACATCTACCAGTTCCTCGAGGGTGACTCGTCGTGCTCGGATCCGATGACCTATCGCTTCGACTGCGGCGGCCAGAAGTTCTTCCGCAACCGCTCGGCGGTGTGCGGCGAGGAGCAGATCCGCGACTGCCGCTGCGGGCCGGTGCAGCAGTCGCACAGCTTCTTGATCGGCAAGCTCGGCACCGGCACGCCGCTGACCACGACCGAGCTCGCGATCACCTCGCCCATCGGCGACACCATCAGCAACGGCGCCACGATCGCCGCGTTCGGCTCGAGCCAGCGCGGCATCGTCGAGGTCGAGTTCCGGCTCAACGGCTATCCGTGGGGCACCGTTCCGGGGGCGCCGTTCGGCAACAACGGCCAGCCCGCGGCGACCTACTCGTTCACGCTGCCGCCCGACGTGCCCGACGGCGTGATCGACATCGAGGTCGAGGCCAAGGACGACATCGGCGTCAGCGCGATCGCGACCGCGACCGTCACCAAGGGCGCGCCGTGTGCGAGCGCCGACACCTGCGCCGCCGGGCAGTTCTGCGAGGCCGGCCGCTGCATCTGGCCCACACCGGTCGGCGAGGTCGGCGACACCTGCGAGTACCCGCAGTACTGCCTCGAGCCGCGCTGCGACACCCACGACGGCCAGTCATTCTGCACCCGGGCGTGCATCACCGGACTCGACGATTCGTGTGGCGATGGCCTCGAGTGTGTCGACGATCCGGGCGGCGCGTATTGCTGGCCGCTCGCCGACGGCGGTGGTTGTTGCAGCACGTCGCGCGAGCTGCCGTGGGGCGTCGTCATGCTGGGCGGCATCCTCGCGTTCGTGCTCGGTCGCCGGCGGCGATAGATCACACGCGTTGCCGATCGACTACGAACGACCACCGCAACGGCGTACTATCGTGGCCATGGTCTCTCGTTGTCTTGTCCTGACGGTGCTGGTGGCGTGTGGCCCGGTGAAGGGCAACCCTCCCGATACCGACGCGACGACCGACGGTCCGAACGAGCCGGGCTTCACCGTGACCGTGCGAACCGCGAACGTCGTCGCCCCGCTCGACGGCAAGGCGACGTTCGAGATCGCGGTGACGCGCACCGGCGGCTTCGCCGGCGAGGTCCAGATCGCTCCGGTCGCGCCGCCCAACGGGCTCGAGATCGCGACGGTCACGGTGGCCGGCGATGCCGAGAGCTCGGAGGTCGAGCTCGGTGCGCTGGCACCGCTGGCGATCGGCGATACCGTCGATTTCGATCTCGAGGCGACGGCGACCGGGCTGGATAGCAAGACGATCAGCGTCGACGACGCCGAGATCACCGGCAAGCCGGGCTCGCTCGACGATTCGTTCGGAGTCGGCACCGGGTACACGTCGATCGTGTTTTCCGGTGGCGACGATGATGGCTCTTTCAGTGCGCTCGACGTGCTCGGGGGCAAGGTTATCGCCACAGGAATCGGGGTTGGCGGTCTTGGCGCGAGCCGGTTCAGGACTATGCGATTCCTTGCAGACGGCACGCCCGATAGCACCTTCGGTGGAGGGGCACTGGTCAATGTCACCTTTGCCGGCGGCAGCGGCGAGGACACTCGGTGTGCGGCGATTGGTCACCAGATCGATGGGCGCGGAATCTTGATCGGCAGCAACCACAGTGGCACCGGCGTGAACGGCGACGTCGTGTTCGCCCGTCTCGGCGCGAACGGCGCGGGTGGCGGGGTCGACTTCGGAAACGGCGATCCGGGCGAGGCGACACACGATCTCGGAGGTGACGAGACCATCGGACGTTCGGTTTTCACGGACCCTGTCGGAGATGGCGCAGTGCTCGCGGATGGCAAGATCGTCGCAGTTGGAGTTCAGAATGGTCACCATCTCGTCGTGCTCGGCGGGTTGAACGGCCTGCTCGATACAGGGTTCAATGCGAGTGGCTTTATTCGCGACGTGCTCGGGAACGCTTCGGTAGCACGAGCTGTCGCGATTGATGGCGACGGCAAGATCGTCGTCGTTGGCGCCACGACTACTGCCGCGGGTGACGACTTGACGTTGCATCGTTACACCACGAGCGGTCTCGACACGTCATTCGCTGTCGGCGGTCGCAACATCTTGACGACTCCGAATGTCAGCGAAAATCCGCTGGGTGTCGTCATCGGGTCCCAAGGCATCATCTTCATTGCGTCGACTGTCGGCGAAATGCTCCAGCTTCGTCGGTTCGATGCCGCCGGGATGCTCGACACCACGTTCGGCACGGCCGGCGTCGTCGAGGTGCCACTTGTTTCCGGCACGGCTACGCGCAAACTGCTTGTCCTTAACGACGGCAAGCTCGTCGTGGTCGCACAAAACGGGAACAATGCGATCGTCATGCGGTTCACCCCGGACGGCCTGGCTGATCCCCGATTCGGAACCGACGGCACCGTGACTGTTCCATTCGGCGACGCTGCGCTTGTTCACGCAGCACGCGTGTACGACGCGCACAAAATCATCATTGCGGGTGGCAACCAGGGCGGCGTGCCGGGTCCCGGAACCAAGGGGCTTCTAGCGCGCGTCTGGATGTGAGCTACGACTTCTCGCGACCCGAGACCTTCGCGAGCGCACCCTCGGCGGCTTCGACGGCGGCCTTGATCTCGGCTTCGGAACCGCCGAGCCACAGGCGGCCGAAGGCACCGAACGTGATCACTTCCATCAGGTGAACGTTCGCGGCCTTCTCGGCCTCGTTGGCGGCGAGTGCGGCATACGCGGCCGGGAAGACTTCCAGGATGTAGAGCGTCTGCCCCGTCATGATCATGTCGCCGTGGCGCATGCGATTGATCAGCTGGCTCTGGTGACCATCGATGCCGGTGATGATCTGCGACGAGATGATCTTCGGCTTGATGCGGTCGTCGCGCTTGACGCCCATGTTGTTGAGGATCGCGTCGACTGCGGCCTCGACCTGGCCCTTGTCCATGTTGTGGAGCTCGAGCATTCCGTAGGCGCGCTCGACGATCTGCATGCCGGGGCGGCAGGTGGTGGCTTTGAGGGCGGCATCGGTGAGCTGGTTGATCGCGATGCCCGGTGCGATCTCGATGAAGAGTGCGGCTTCTTGTTCGAGCGGCATGAAGCCGGCGCAGACGGTTTGGAGGAAGCCGGTGAACTGGGGCTGCAGGGAGTCCAGAACGGTGAGCGCGCGAAGCTCCATTAGGCGGGCACGCTAACACGGCGGGGCTGTGAGGGTCATGGGCGACGACGGCGGTTCGCGGTTTGTGGCTGACGGCTGGCGGTTCGCGGTTGGCGGCTGGCGGTTCGCGGCTCGCGGTTCGCGGTTGGCG
>JAEYYY010000784.1 GCA_023430775.1 Pseudomonadota bacterium | reverse complement strand
TCGCTGTGGCCCGGCGTGCGGGCGACGACGACCGGCTCGGAGAACGTCTGGCCACCGTCGTGCGATCGGGCGAGCTGGAGATCGGCCGTGCGATCCTCGCCGACCGTCCACGCCAGCGCGACCTCGTCGCCGCGGGTCGCCAGCGCCGGGGCGCGCGCCGGCGCGGTGGCCGTGCCCGCGACCCGACGAGGCGGCGTCCAGCTCGCGCCGGCGTCGGTCGAGTAGCTGATCCACAGCGGCCCGTCGTACTCGGTCCACGCTGCGTAGAGCGTGCCGTCGTCGGCGCGCGCGAGATCGAGGCTGCCGTTGTCCCAGCGCCTGGCATCGAGCCGCCCCTTGCCGTCGCCGTTCTTCGAGCGCGACAGGTTCAGCGGCGCCTCGAAGCTCGCTCCACCGTCGCGCGAGCGCGCGAACAGCGCCTCGCCGCCATGCGTGCCACCGGAGAACACGATCTCCTGCCACAGCACGAACACGTCGTCGCCGGCCGCCACCAGGCGCGGCAGCCACGAGAACACCGCCGGGCTCCGCGAGATGCCGATCGGTCGCGCGCGCGGCGTGCCGTCGCGCTCGACGATCTGGAACATCACGTCCTTGGTCCGCTGATCGACCCACACCACCGCGGCCGCGCCATCGGCGAGCAGCGCCACGCTGCCATCGTCGACGTAGTCGAACCGCGACTCGTTCTGCTGCCACGGCCCCTTGGTGCCGCCGCCGCGCGCGAGCTCGATCGGGGCACTCCACGCGATCGGCGTGGCTGGTGGCGACGGCGCGCGCGAGCTGCAGCCTGCGAGAACAAGGGAGACGACGAGCGCGGGCTTCATGCCGCACCGTGGACTCCCGATGCCGGAGCGGCAACTACGCCGGTGAAGCGGCGCGCGCCCCGCGAGGCGAGGTGAGCTCAGCGTAGGGGGAGGGTGTCGGGCGGGTGAGCTGAGCGAGCGCGAGGCCGAGCGTCGGATGACCCTCGAGAGCCCGCCCCGCGCTTGTTCTGGACCTTCGCGCGATCGAGCAGCGGCTTGACGAACTGGCCGGTGTAGCTCTTCGCGATCTGCGCGACCTGCTCGGGCGTGCCGGTCGCGATCACCTCGCCGCCGGCGGCGCCGCCCTCGGGACCGAGATCGATGATCCAGTCGCACGTCTTGATGACGTCGAGGTTGTGCTCGATGACGAGCACCGTGTTGCCGCTGTCGACCAGGCGCTGGAGCACCTCGAGCAGCTTCTTGACGACGCCGAAGTGGCGGCCCGTCGTGGGCTCGTCGAGCAGGTACAGCGTGCGGCCGGTCTGCACGCGCGCGAGCTCGCGGGCGAGCTTGACGCGCTGGGCTTCACCACCGGAGAGCGTGGTGGCCGGCTGGCCGAGCGCGAGATAGCCGAGGCCGACATCGACCATGGTCTGCATGATCCGGCCGAGCTGCTTGTGGTGCTTGAACATCTCGAGCGCTTCGTCGACGGGGGTGTCGAGGACTTGAGCGATGTTTTTTTCCTTGTAAAGAACCCGCAGCGTGGCGTCGTTGTAGCGCTTGCCCTTGCAGACCTCGCAGGTGACGAACACGTTCGGCAGGAAGTGCATCTCGACCTCGCGGACGCCGGCGCCCTCGCACGCCTCGCAGCGCCCGCCGCCTTGCTTCGCGGAGACGTTGAACGAGAACCGACCGGCTTGATAGCCGTAGGTGCGCGCCTGCGGCATCTGCGCGTACAGCTCGCGGATCAGATCGAACGCCTTGGTGTACGTGGCCGCATTCGATCGCGGCGTGCGGCCGATCGGCTGCTGGTCGATGACGATGCACTTGTCGACCTTGCCGAGGCCGGTCAGCGAATCGTACGGACCGACGCGATCGAGCGAGCGGTGCAGCATCCGGTTGAGCGCGGGGAACAGGGTCGCGTTGATCAGCGACGACTTGCCGGCGCCCGACACGCCGGTGACGGCGACCATGGTGCCGAGCGGGATCTCGACGGAGACGTTCTTCAGGTTGTGCTCGCGCGCGCCGGTCAGCTTGACCCAGCTCGTGGCCTCGCGACGCTGCGCGGGGACCTCGATGCGTTCGGTGCCGGCGAGGAACCGGCCGGTGATCGAGCTCTGGGCCTTGCGGATGTCGTCGGGCGTGCCCTCGGCGATCACGTGGCCGCCGTGGCGACCCGCGCCGGGGCCGAAGTCGACGACCCAGTCGGCCGCCTCGATCGTGGCCTCGTCGTGCTCGACGACGAGCACCGTGTTGCCGAGGTCGCGCAGGCGATGCAGCGTCTTGATCAGGCGCTCGTTGTCACGCTGGTGCAGACCGATCGACGGCTCGTCGAGCACGTAGAGCACGCCCGACAGCTCGCTGCCGAGCTGCGAGGCGAGCCGGATGCGCTGCGCCTCGCCACCGGAGAGCGTGGCGGCGGAGCGATGCAGGGTCAGGTAGTCGAGGCCGACGTCGAGGAGGAACGACAGACGCGCCTTGATCTCCTTCAGCACCTCGCCGGCGATCTGCGCACGCGAGCCGGTCAGCTTCATCGTGGTCACCCACGCGAACGCCGCCTTGACGGTCATGCCGGTGACCTCGGGGAGCGCTTGATCGTTGACGAACACCGAGCGCGACTCCGGCCGCAAGCGCAGGCCATGACAGCTCGCGCACGGGATCGACGCGAAGAACTGCTCGTAGTGCTGGCGCGACCGATCCGACGACGCCTCGCGGTGGCGACGCTCGAGCTGCGCGAGGATGCCCTCGAAGCGCATCGCCCACTCGCCGGTGGAGTGACGGCCTTCCCAGGCGACGTTGACGCGCTTGTCGCCGGTACCGTTCATCAGCACGTCGCGCTGCTTCTCGCCGAGCTTGTTCCACGGCTTGTCGAGATCGATCTTGAATGCCTTGGCGAGCGCCTTGACGATGTTCGACGTCCAGCCGGAATCCTTCGCGATCGACTCGCCCCACACCGCGACCGCACCCTCGCGGATCGACAGCGTCTTGTCGGGCACGACCAGATCCGGATCCGCGGCGAGCCGCTCGCCGAGGCCGTTGCACTCGACGCACATGCCGAGCGGCGAGTTGAACGAGAACGACTGCGGCGACAGCTCGGGGAAGCCGATGCCGCACTTCGGGCACGCGTTCGATTCCGAGTAGACGCGCGGCACCTTCTCGCCGTCGACGTCGACCATCATCTTGCCCTTGCCCTCGCGCAGCGCGGTCTCGACGGAATCGGTCAGCCGGCCGCGATCCTTGTGGCTGATCGTCAGCCGATCGATCACCAGCTCGATCGAGTGCTTCTTCTGCTTCTCGAGCGCGTCGACGTCCTCGAGACGCACGATCATGCCGTCGATGCGGACGCGCACGAAGCCGGCCTTGCGCAGCTCGCCGAACAGCTCGCGGAACTCGCCCTTGCGGTTCTCGGCCTTGGGGGCGAGCAGGGTGACCTGCGTCTTGTCCGGCAGCTCGGCGAGCTCGTCGACGACCTCGGCCGCGGTGCGCGCACCGACCGGACCGCCGCACTGGTGACAGCGCTGCTCGCCGGCACGCGCGTAGAGCACGCGCAGGTAATCGTAGATCTCGGTGATCGTGCCCACCGTCGAGCGCGGATTGCTCGACGCGCTCTTCTGCTGGATCGCGATCGTCGGCGACAGGCCGCGGATGCGCTCGTACTTCGGCTTCTCCATCTGGCCGAGGAACTGCCGCGCGTACGCCGACAGCGACTCGACGTACCGGCGCTGGCCCTCGGCATACAGCGTGTCGAACGCGAGGCTCGACTTGCCCGATCCCGACGGTCCGGTGATCACGACCAGCCGGTGCTTCGGCAGCTCGAGCCGGTCGACCTGGAGGTTGTGCTCGCGCGCTCCCTCGACGATGATCTGGTCGGGCTCGCGGGCTGGATCGTTGCGGCCGGGACCGGTTCGGACAGCGTCACGAGCCATAGGCCCCGCACCCTACGGAGCGCATGTTCAGGTGTCAAGCACGCGATAAGTCACTGATCGGGCAGGCGAGATCAATCCTGACAGTGGTCCGTCAGGATTCATCCCGGCGTGCGATCGGCGCGCCGGGATAGCAGCGGATCGTGTGGTGCCTCGTGCGTGGATCCCGCAGGGGTCGCGAGCATCAAGCTGCGCGTCACCGTGACCGATGACGAGCTCGCGCCGGCGACCAACACCGGCGAGATCTTCGCGGTCGCGCCGTTCTCGCTCGCCGATCTCACGGGCACCGCGCCGGCGAAGACCAGCGGTCGGCTCGCACCCTCGCAAGGTGCGGTCGACAAGCTCGACGTCGTCGACTTTCCGTTGCCGATCGATAGCGTGACCGCCGGCGCACCGGCGCACTTCGGCATCTTTCCGGTCGTCACGCAGGGCGTGAACTACTGGAACATCGACGGGCCGAACCCACCGGTGCTGATCATCGACACCGAGTGATCACTCGAAGCCCATCGCGAGCTGGATGTCGGGAAACAGATCGCGACCCTTCGCATCCTTGCGCACGGCGCCGAACACCTCGGCGACGGTCTGGACCGTGGTCGCGCCGTCGGCCTGGATCACGATCGATGTCGTGTCCGGTGGCCTCGGTCTGCCGCCCCATCGGCGCTCGACGATCGAGGTGAGATCCGCGGTCAGCTTCGTCATGCCGGTCGCGTCGGGTTTGTAGACGTGCCGCGGATCGCGCAGCGTGCCCTCGAGGCCGGTGATCGACCACACGATCATGCGGTCCTTCGTGATCGAGACGAACAGCCCGAGCGGCATGTCGTCGGGATGCGGCTGTGGTCGGAGATCCTCGACGGGCTCGTTGCCGCCGCTCGGCGTCCCCGAACCCCTGCCGATCCGGACCTCCTCGATCTGCGCACCGAGATCGCTGCCGGGTGTGCGTCGACCGCCAGCGACGCCGGCGCGCGCTCTGTCGGGCAGGATGATCGGGATGCTGACGAGCGCGCCGTTGGCCTTGGCGACGAAGTCGAAGCGCCGGAGGCCGGTGTTGTCGGCCTTCATCGAAAACAGGACGCTGACCAGCAGCTTGTACGGGTAGTCGCGATCGAACAGCACCGCGGCGCGATCCGCCTTCAGCGCCACCACCGCGTTCTTGATGAACGCCGTCAGCCTGCGGATCTTGATCCCGTACGCGCCACCCTCGAGCTCGCTCGGATCGACGGCGCCATCGCGAAGCGGCACGATCGACGTACCGTCGACGACGATCGCCGTCTCGCCCGCGGTCAGGGTCAGCGGCGCGCTGTCGAACCGGTCGTAGCCGGCGGTGACCTGCGGGAGGTCGAGCGCGAGCACCGGATCCGGCTTGGGCGGCTCGTCGGGAAGCGTCGATTTCTCGCAGGACACACAGATCGCGAGCACGAGCACGATCCCGAACAGCCGCATTCGCCGAATCTAGATCGGTTCGAGGTACCGATGGGCCGGGACCAGCGACCAGTGGTAGGCACCGCCGACGATCACGCGCTTGCCATCGGCGCGATCGAACAGGTGCTCGCCGTAGTGATTCTCGATGTCGTCGAAGCCCTTGTAGATGACCTCGTCACCGACCGTCAGCTCGCCGACCTGCTCGAGCACGCGGTAGCGCGCGCCGACCTCCAGATCCTCGACGGTGAGCGTCGCGCGGGCGGCATCGAGCGCCTCGCGAATCTCGGCCATCCGCGCTTCGACCTCGGACAGCGCGCATTCGAATTCGCCGCGCCCGGCGATGCCGGCGCGGACTCGCGATCTGCCTTCGGTGAGGATCAGCGCGACCGGGCGCTCGCCGCACTCGATCTCGACGATCACGCCGGCTGCATCGCTGTACGCGGGGCGCGTCCGCTCGGTCGGCAACCCGGTGCCCTTCGCGAGCTGCTCGATCAGGGTCGCAGCGGCGGCGTTCTGTTGCTCGTAGAGCTTGTCGTGGTGCGTGGTCATCGCGCGAGACCGCTTGATGTCGCGGACCAGCCGCGGGACGAGCTTGTCGAGCTGCGCGCGGTTCTTCACCGGCTTCGGGTTTCCGTAGCCGACGCCGTCGGGAAAGATCGCGATCTGGTCGCCAGCGTCGCAGCGCACCGACATCTCGTGCACCGGGTGGCCCGCCGGGATGTGCGCGTACCAGCGCTCGCCGAGCTCCTTGCCGAACGCATCGATCAGGCCGAGCGCGATCGCGTACATCGAGAGCGTGCGCGGATGCTTCGTCAGCCACTCGAACGCGGCGGCACGGAACGTCGCCAGCCGGGCGGCATCGAATTCGGCGCAGGGGCTGCCGTGATAGAGGCCGTCCGGAATGTGCGCGACGAGCGAGTCCCGGTGGTCGCGGATCAGCACCGGCACCCGGCCGTCGACGGTGGCCACCACGTAGTTGGTATCGTCGAGCGGGCGCACCGCACCACCGATCTCGCGAGCGAGGGCGGCAGCAAATTCACGGGCCGTCATCGGATGTCGTAGATGCCCTCGGTGGGCCGCCGTGTGCAAGGATGCCCGCCATGAAGCTTCTGATCACGCTGTTCGCACTCGCGGTCCTCGGCGCCGCGGATGCGCACGCCAAAGTCAAGACGCAGACGGTCGAGTACAAGCAGGGCGGCACCGTGCTCGAGGGCTATCTCGCGTACGACGACGCTGCCAAGGACAAGCGGCCCGGCGTGCTCGTCGTCCACGCCTGGATGGGCATCGACGACAACGCGAAGAAGCGGGCCGAGATGCTCGCCGAGATGGGCTACGTCGCGCTGGTCGCCGACATCTACGGCAAGGGCGTGCGTCCGAAGAATCGCGACGAGGCCGCCGCCCAGGCGGGCAAGTACAAGAAGGATCGCAAGCTGCTCCGCGAGCGGGTCAACGCCGGGCTCGCCGCGCTGACCGCCCGCAAGGAGGTCGACGGTTCGAAGACCGCCGCGATCGGCTACTGCTTCGGCGGCACCACGGTGCTCGAGCTGGCGCGCAGCGGCGCGAAGGTCAAGGGCGTCGTCAGCTTCCACGGCGGCCTCGATTCGCCGGCGCCGGCCGACGGCAAGAACATCAAGGCCAAGGTGCTCGTGCTTCACGGCGCGTCGGACAAGGGCATCAGCGATGCCGACAAGGCGGCGTTCGAGAAGGAGCTCACCGATGCCAAGGTCGACTGGCAGCTCGTCGAGTACGGCGGCGCCGTCCACTGCTTCACGCACAAGGATGCCGGCAACGATCCGTCGAAGGGCTGCGCCTACGACGCCCACGCGGACGTCCGGTCGTGGGCGGCGATGAAGGCGTTCTTCGACGAGCTGTTCGGTAAGAAGTAGCGCTCAGTCGCGCTTGGCCGGCTGGCAATCGCTGGTGTCGGCCCACACCGTCTCGCCGGTCTCGTCGTCCTTGATGCCGGCGCGCATGCCGTCGCCGAACTTGTTCTTGCCCACCCAGAACACGACGCCGGTCCCGGTGTGCTTGCCCTTTCGCCAGTTGACCTGGGTGCCCTTCGCGAGACCCGCGGGCGCGGGCGCCGGCGCGTCCTCGTCGTCGTCGTCGACGATCGGGCGCTTCGCCGGTTTCTTCGCCGCGGCCTTCGCTGCCTTCGGGGCTGCGGCCGGCTTGGTCTCGTCGGTCAGCTCGAGCGCCGCCACGTCCGACCAGTAGGTCTCGCCGTCGTCGCCGCGAATCCCGCACCGCGGTCCTCGGTTGCCGTCGCCGGTCCAGAACACGACGCCGCTCTGACCGGCTCCCTGACCGCGCAGGATCCGGACGCGAGCGCCTTTCTCGATCGGCTCGAGCGGCGTGCTCGCGGTCTGGATCTCGCTCGGCGCTTGATCCGGTTTGGCCGTCGCAGTCTCGAGGTCGAGGAGGATCTCGCTCTTCGTCACCCGGTGCAGCTTGCCGAACGACACCTGCTTGCCGCCGCTGGCGAACGTCACCACGCCGATCGCGCCGTCGATGATGTGGGCGGTGGCGCGCACGCTATCGCGCCGGAACCAGCGCTCGAACTCGGTGGTGCCCCAGTGCTCGTCGTCATCGCGGACTCCCACCCAGTCGAGCATCGCGAACGCGTTGCGAAGCTCGTCGAAGCCGACGAAGCGGAGCTTGAAGCGCGTGAGCTTGACGCCATCGTCGTTCGGGCGCGGCTCGAAGACCCGGCGCTCGAGCTGCGGGAACAGCGGCTCGATGCCGAGCGCCTCGAAGGCCTCGCGCCAGCCGGCGGCGAGCTCGGCGCGGGTCGCCGGAGAGAGCTCCGCGGGGTGGACGATGCCGATGCTCGCGCCCTCGAGATCGACGGTGTTGCCCTCGAGGTCGACGACCTGTTCCCCGGTGCTGCGGAACGTCAGCTCGACATCGCCGCCGTCGTAGCTCGCCCAGATCAAGCGCTCGGCGAGCGGGCCGACTCCGGGATGGGTGACGACGTGGCGGAGGAAGTCGCGGTGATCCATGCGCCGGCCATCGATCATCTGTGCGAGGAGCCGGCGAGTCTCGGTCTCGCGAAGCCGCGGCGTCAGCGCGACGGGCACCGAGCGATCGAGCATCTCCTCGACCCCCAGCTTGCGCTGGTGCGCGATCCCGTCGAGCACCCGGGTCGCATCGTCCCGCCGCGGCTGGTTGTGGCGGCGGTCGCTGACCATCGCGTAGATCTCGAACAGCGCCTCCGGCGTGCCGATCTCGGCGAGCAAGCCGACGGCCTGCATGGCGCGCTGGTGAGACCAGTTGCCGAGCCGATCGCCGAGCCAGCGCGCGGTGGTGGCGCCGCCGAGCTTGCCCATCGCGAGGAAGCCCCACTTCATCGCGGCCTGTTCGTCGCTCTTCTCGAACTGCTTGCCGACCGCGACCGCGAATCGATCGAGTGACTCCGCGGTGAACGAGCGCCGCATCGCCGCGACCGCTTCGACCGGCTTGTTCCGGTCGAGCTCGAGCCGCAGCGCGCGCAGGATCTGCTCCGGTTCGACGTCGACATCGACACCGGGGCGAGCCTCGAGCGCGGGCAACTTGCTGGCGTCGTACTTGACGTCGAGCTTGCGCTGCTGCTCGACGGCAGCGAGGATCGTTCGCCACTCGCTCTGTTGCGCGCGGCCGAGGCGCGGGAACACCGCGGCCAGCTTGTCGCGCGCCTCGTCGGTGAGCCCGCTGATCGCGAGCTCGCCCAGCGTGGTCGGGCGCTTCTCCTCGAGCAAGACGTTGACGACGGTGTCGACCTCGACCTGCTTGCCCGCGAACCGCAACCAGGTGAGGAACCGGCTCGAGGGATGGCGGACCAGCGCGCGCAGCACGCCGGGTAGCGCGGCGCGATCGAGCTCGAGCTCGGCACCACGCAGGAAGCCCCACCGCCACACCAGCCTCAGCTTCTTCCCGTGGTTGCCGAGCGCACCGATCAAGACATCGCTGTGGGCCTGGAGGTGCTTGGTCGCGCGCTGCGCGAGCTTCTTGTCGTCGGGATCGCGCGACTGCGCGGCCTGCAGCGCGATCAGCTCGCCGCGCGGATCGTTCCTGGTCTGGAGCCAGTCGCCGTAGACGTAGTACGCCTCGATGTCGTCGGGGCTCGCTTCGATCGCCGCCTCGAGTGCAGCCGTCATCCGACGGCTATCCTACTCACTTCTTCGCGAACAGCGGCTTGTACTTCGCGTAGCCGTGCTTCTCGAGCTCGGCCGCCGGGACGAAGCGCAGCGACGCCGAGTTGATGCAGTAGCGCAGGCCGGTCGGCTTGGGGCCGTCGGCGAACACGTGGCCGAGGTGAGCGTCGCCGATCTTCGAGCGGACCTCGGTGCGGTCCATGCCGTGGGTCATGTCGTCCTTCTCGAGCAGCGCGCCCTTGTCGATCGGCTGGTAGAAGCTCGGCCACCCGGTGCCGGAGTCGAACTTGTGGGTCGAGCTGAACAGCGGCTGACCGGTGGTGATGTCGACGTAGATGCCGGCGGCGTGATTGTTCCAGTACTCGTTGTGGAACGGACGCTCGGTATCGTTCAGCTGGGTGACCGAGAACTGGAGCGGGGTGAGCTCCTTCTTGAGGACGTCGGCCGATGGCTTGCTCGTGCGCATCACGATCGGCTTCTTCATCATGTCCTTCTTCATCGTGTCCGTCGCCATCGAGTCGGCGTTGGAATCGCCCGCCGCGGTGCAGGCGGCGAGGGTGAAAGCAAGAGCTCCAAGAACCCGGCGCGTCATCGTCTTCATGTACGCGCATACGGCGCGGTTGGCCCGAGGTTACCGGGCCCGGGCGAGAAATCCCGTGGGAAGTTCGATAGCCTGGACGCGATGGCAGGTACCTCGGGATCCCGTCGGGTCAACCGTGCGGCCTGGGTCGCGCGCGAGGCCGACGAGGAGTCCCGGGCCTACCTCCAGGAGCGCCTCGAGGTGCTGTCGAAGCTGATGTTCTGGGCGTTCATCGTCCTCCTCGGCTTCACCTTCCTCATGTACTTCGGCTACCCGGAGATCGAGCCGGAGGACGAGTGGATCATCAACTGGTTCGCGTTCGCCGGCGTCATCGCGCTCGCCGTGATCTGGCGCGTGTTCCTGGTGCGCCGGACGCTGACCATGGAGCAGCTCCACCGGATCGACGCGATCTACGCGATCAGTACCGGCCTCGCGTTCGGTGCGTCCGCGTGGTTCGCGCGCGAGCTGCGGCCGAGCGCCTACGGCTGCCTGCTCTACGCGAGCTTCATGGTGCTGCTGCGCGCGATCGTGGTGCCGTCGACCGGTCGCCGCACGCTGGTCACCGGCATCCTGACGTTCCTGCCGATGACGTGCGTCGCGATCGCGGTCAGCGGCCACCAGGAGCTGCCGTCGTGGGCGTTCGTGATCGCGGACCTCGTGATCTCGACGATCATCATCACGCTGGCGACGATCGGCTCGCAGATCATCTACGGGCTGCGCAAGCAGGTGTCGGTGGCGATGCAGCTCGGCCAGTACACGCTGGATCGCAAGATCGGCGAGGGCGGTATGGGCGAGGTCTATCGCGCGCACCACGCGCTGCTGCGGCGACCGACCGCGATCAAGCTGCTGATCCCGAGCCGGATCGGCGGCGCCACGGTGGAGCGCTTCGAGCGCGAGGTGCAGCACATGAGTCAGCTCACGCATCCGAACACGGTGGCGGTGTTCGATTACGGGCGAAACCCGGAGGGCATCTTCTACTACGCGATGGAGTATCTCGACGGCATCGACCTCGATCGGCTCGTCGCCGAGCACGGGCCGCAGCCGAGCGATCGGGTGATCGCGATCCTCGTCCAGGTCTGCGGCGCGCTCCACGAGGCGCACACCAGCGGCATCGTCCACCGCGATATCAAGCCGGCGAACATCATCCTGTGCGAGCGCGGGGCGACGCCCGATGTCGCGAAGGTCGTCGACTTCGGCCTGGTCAAGGAGATCACCGAGGACGCCGGGCAATCGTCGCGGCTGATCCTCGGCACGCCGCACTACATCGCCCCCGAGGCGGTGAGCGAGCCCGATAGCGTCAGCCCGGCGAGCGACATCTACGCGCTCGGCGCGGTCGGCTACTACCTGCTCACCGCGAAGCCGCTGTTCGAGGGCACCAGCTCGGTCGAGATCTGCATCGCGCACGTCACCGAGACGCCGGTGCCGCCCTCGCAGCACCGCGCGGTCCCGAGCGCGCTCGAGCACGTGATCATGACGTGCCTCGAGAAGACGCCGGCGAAGCGCCCCGATGCGCGCACGCTGGCGTCGCTGCTGCGCACGGTCGCCTCGGCCGGTAACTGGAGCGATGCCGACGCGACCGAGTGGTGGAAGCGGTTCCGCGCGAGCGAGAAGAAGAAGAGCGATCGCCACATCGAGCTCGGCCACGAGCCGACGATCACGATGACGATCGATCTCGGTGGCCGGGAGGTCTGAGATGGAAGCCATCTTCGAGGTGCTGCTCGAGCTGGTCGGCGAGCTCCTGATCCAGCTGATCGCCCAGGCGCTCGGCCTCGTCGGCGAGCACGCGCTGCAGCCGTACCGCAGCTCGACGCCACGGTCGCCGACCGCGTCGATCGTCAGCCACCTCGCGATCGGCGCGGCGCTCGGCGGGCTGTCGCTGATCGTCTGGCGCGACTCCCTGATCCACGGTGACCTCGCGCGGGTCGCATATCTGTTCCTCGGTCCCGTGATCGCCGGCCTGCTGTCGGCCGCGATCGGCTGGCTGCTGAAGCGCAACAACCACGACACCGTGCCGCTCGAGCGGTTCGGGTACGCCTACCTGTTCGCGTTCAGCCTGTCGGGCGTCCGGTTCCTCGCGACCCTGTGATCTGCAGCTCCAAGACTCGGTGATTCCACGCGATCCCGGGCGTGACGAGCCATGGAACATCGTTCCGCCGTTCGTCACGCCCAAGGCGTATGACCGCGGAGACGGCGTTCACCGAAGTCCCGAAGTCGACCGTGGAGGCCGACCTCGCGCCCGGCACGATGGTTGGCGAGTACCAGGTCGAGGGCGTGCTCGGCAAGGGTGGGATGGGGAAGGTGTACTCGGCCGTACATCCGGTGATCGCGAAGCGCGCCGCGATCAAGGTGCTGCATCCGCAGCTGTCGATGGACGCCGAGTCGGTGCAGCGGTTCATCCAGGAAGCACGCTCGGTCAATCAGATCGGTCACCCGAACATCGTCGACATCTTCGCGTTCGGCACACTCCCCGACGGTCGCCAGTACTTCGTGATGGAGTGCTTGCGCGGCGAGAGCCTGCGCGATCGGATCGGGCGCGGTGGCATGTCGCTCGACGAGGCCGTCGCCGTGATCGAGACGATGGCGTTGCCGCTGCGGGCCGCGCACGAGCAGGGCATCGTTCACCGCGACCTCAAGCCGGACAACGTGTTCCTCGTCGAGGTCAAGGGCGACCGCCCGGCGGTGAAGCTGCTCGACTTCGGCATCGCGAAGCTGCTCGGAGGCGACGCCAGCAACCGGACGCAGACCGGTAGCATGCTCGGCACGCCCGCGTATATCTCGCCCGAGCAGGCGCGCGGCGAGAGCGTCGATCACCGGACCGACATCTACGCGCTCGGCGCGCTGCTGTTCGAGCTGGTGACCGGCGAGATCGTGTTCGCCGCCACCAACGTCGCCGACATGATCGCGCAGCAGCTGTACGAGCCTCCGCGCTCGCCGGCCTCGCTCAACCCGAATATCCCCGCCGAGCTCGATCACCTGATCGTCCGAATGCTCGCGAAGGCAGCGGACGATCGACCGTCGCTCGACGAGATCTGCGAGGTACTGCGCAGTTGCCGGCACACCGCCGGT
>JAEYYY010000783.1 GCA_023430775.1 Pseudomonadota bacterium | reverse complement strand
CCCAAGAAGGGCGAGGACGACGACGACAAGCCGGCGAAGAAGCCCAAGAAGGGTGAGGACGACGACGACGAGAAGCCCTCGAAGTTCGGCAACGGGCAGATGAAGAGTGCCCGTGGTGGCGACGAGGAAGAGGCGCTCAAGCCCAAGAAGGGCAAGGACGAGGACGAGGAAGAGAACCCGAACCCCAAGCCGAAGAAGGGCAAGTCCGTCGCGGCCAAGGGCGAGGATGAGGACGAGATCGTCGAGAGCAACGACGAGCCGGGCGTGCGCGTCACCGGATCCGCAGCGGTGACTCCTGCCAATCGCGCGATCGACGCGACGATCGGTCTGTCGTTCAACACCCGCCGCCTCGCCTGGAAGGCCGACGGCGATCTGCCGGCCTCGACCGGCATCGGTCAGGGCAAGCCGCCCAACTACAACGGCGTGCCCGCCCCGGGCGCGGTGCTCGACATCACCGCGTACCCGCTCGCGTTCGGCCACAAGAAGAAGGGCGCGCTGACCGGCCTCGGCATCAGCGCCATGTACGACCAGGCGCTCCTGATCTCGAGCCAGAAGAACGATGGCACCAAGCTCAAGACGCAGTCGAACCGCTACCTGTTCGGCGCGGTGTTCCGCTATCCGCTCGGCTCGTCGCCGAACGCGCTCGTCGTCGGTGGTCGCCTCGCGTACGGCCGGCAGTCGTTCCAGATCCAGATGGGCTCGGACCTGCCGAACGTGAACTACACGATGATCCAGCCGGGCGCGTTCCTGAAGCTGCCCGTCGGCAAGCTGTCGTTCAACCTCGACCTCGGCTACCAGCTGATCTCCAACACCGGTCAGATGACCAAGGGCGAGAACTACGGCAAGGCCTCGGTCAGCGGCGTCGACTTCGCGTTCTCGGGCGACTACGCGCTGACCGGCGCGATCTTCGCGCGCGCCGGGCTCAAGCTCGAGCGCATCGGCTACAAGTTCGACGGCAGCGGCATGCTGACGACGGGCCGCGACAGCGATCCCGAGCAGGACGTCAAGGGCGCGACGGACATGTACATCGGCGCGGCGTTCTCGATCGGCTATTTGTACTGATCGATCACACTCCGAACGATGCGTGAAACGTTCGGAGTGCGCGGGCGTGTGCTGGGTGAAGATGGCCAGCCGCGCGCAGGCGTCCGCGTCTTCGCGGATCAACACACTGCCGCGACCGATGGCGAAGGCAGGTTCGCGTTCGACGGCCTGACGTCCACGGTGTTGTGGGCGTGGGATGGCGATCTCAGCGCGCCACTCATGTACGTCAGCACCGAGGCGGAGATCGACCTGCGGATGCGTCGAGGCACGACCGTGATCGTGCGTGTCCTCGCCGGCGGCGTTCCGCTCACCGGTGCGATCGTCGCGTTGACACGCGTGCTTCGCACGACCACCGACGAGCGCGGGATCGCGACACTGCGCGGGGTGCCGGCTCGGCCCTTGAAGCTTCCCTACGATGGTCGCGTGGCTGCCGAGGGCAAGGCGACGCATCCACTGCTGCTGTCGATCTCTGATCTCGACCAACTCGTCGAGCGAACGATCGAGCTCGTGCCCGGAGCCGAAGTGTCGGGACGGGTCGTCGGTCCGAGCGGCCAGCCGACCCGGGTTCGGGTCGAGATCACCGGCGCGACGGAGGATGCGAGCTTGGAGGCGATCCCGAACGACGACGGCCAGTGGGGCGTCGCGCTGCGCGCCGGTCGATATCAGATCGCGGTGACCACGCAAAGATGGCGCACGCCGCAACCACTCGTGATCGAGTGCGACGGCACGACGCCGCTGCGCGACCTCGTCGTGGCGGTGGAGAGTCCCGACGCCAACACCCACGGCCGGGTCGCCGGCGTCGTGGTCGACGAGCAAGGGCGACCTGCCGCCGGTGCGGAGATCCAAGTCTGGCGAGTACCGCGCCGACACTCGATGTTCGAATGGTTCGGACGAACCGACGTGGCCGGGCAGTTCGAGAGCGCGGAGGTCGGCGCCGTCGACGGCGAGCTCGACCTCGTGGTCAGCTGGCCAGGGTGGAGGTTGTGGGACATGCCACCTCCGCAACGCGTTCGCGTCGGCCAGCAGGACCTGAAGCTCGTGTTGCCGACCGGAGGGACGCTCGTCGGTCGCGTTCTCGAAGGCGGTGCCCCGGTCTCGTACTTCGGCCTCGGATTGCTCCCTGAAAGGCGAAGGCTCGACGGACCGATCACCGATCCGATCGGCGTGCGATCCGATGACGGTCGGTTCGCAATTCGCCACGTCCCTCCCGGAAAGCGCCGCGTCGCCGTGCTCGCTCCTGGAACGCGTCTCGCGATCACCGAAAAAATCACCATCGCCGGGAACGAGACCATCGATCTCGGTGATGTGGTCCTCGAGCGCGGAACGAGAATCACCGGCTTCGTCCGCGATCGTTCGGGCGCGCCCGTGGTCAACGCACGCGTCATCGTCGGTGCGCTCCCGGTAGCGAGCGTCAAGTCGCCGATCGAGAACTGGTTCCTCGGACAGTACGAAGCCTTCACCGACGCCACGGGCGCCTACACGCTCGAGGGTGTGGATGCACCACGGCCGTCGTTCGGCCCGTTCGGCGGCACCATCCAGGCGATCCATCCCGTCGCGGGCCTCTCGGTGATCAGCGAGGTGCCGGTCACCGATGCCACGCTCGACTTCGTCCTCCTCGGCCGCGGTCGCATCGAGGGGACCGTCAGCAACCTGCGAGGCTACCTGCTGGTCGCGATGCGTGCCGGCGAGCCTCCACATGCCCGCATGGTGTTCGAGAAGAAGGGCCAGTTCGAGCTCGAGGTGCCGCCCGGCGACTACGTGATCCGGCGACACGACGAGGAGTCGCCGTCTGTACGGGTGACCGTGGCCGACGGCCAGACGGTCTCCGCAACCCTCGTGATGGACGGCTGAGGGTGCTAGGTTGCCTTCTGTCATGAAGGCTGCCGACGTCCGTAGAGCGTTTCTCGACTACTTCAAGAAGCACGGCCACGAGGTCGTTGCTTCGAGCTCGCTCGTCCCGAGCAACGATCCGACGCTGCTGTTCACCAACGCCGGCATGGTCCAGTTCAAGGACGTGTTCACCGGCGTCGACAAGCGCGGCTACAAGCGCGCCACCACGTCGCAGAAGTGCGTGCGCGCCGGCGGCAAGCACAACGACCTCGACGAGGTCGGCAAGACGCCGCGCCACCACACGTTCTTCGAGATGCTCGGCAACTTCTCGTTCGGCGACTACTTCAAGGAGGACGCGATCGCGTTCGCCTGGGAGCTACTGACGAAGGTGTATGGCATCGACCAGTCGCGGATGTGCGTGACGGTGTACGGCGGCGATCCGGAGCTCCGGGGCGTGTCGGCCGACGACGAGGCGCGCGCGATCTGGAAGAAGGTGACCGGCTTCGGGGACGACCGCGTGATCGGCCTCGGCAAGAAAGACAACTTCTGGATGATGGGCGACACGGGTCCGATGGGGCCGTGCACCGAGATCCACTTCTTCGGTGAAGGGAAGCCGAGCGCGTGGCCGACGGCGGACCAGGCGAGCTGGAAGGGCTGGCTCGAGATCTGGAACCTCGTGTTCATGCAGTTCGAGCGCAAGGTGAAGGACGGCCCGCTCGATCCGCTGCCGGCACCGTCGGTCGACACGGGTGCGGGTCTCGAGCGCGTGACGTCCGTCGTCCAGGGCGTGAAGTCCAACTACGACACCGATCTGTTCACCGGCATCCTCGCGACGACGGCGGAGCTGGCGGGGAAGAAGTACGGCGCGGATCACGACCACGACACCTCGATGCGCGTGATCGCGGACCACGCGCGCTGCGCGACGTTCTTGATCGGCGACGGCGTGTTCCCCGACAAGACCGGTCGCGAGTACGTGCTGCGCCGGATCTTCCGGCGCGCGGTGCGCCACGGCAAGCTGCTCGGCATCGAGAAGCCGTTCATGCACGAGGTCTGCGCGCGCGTGATCGAGGAGATGAGCCCGCAGTATCCCGATCTGCGCGAGCGCGCGAACACGATCAAGGATCGCGCGCTCGACGAGGAGAAGCTGTTCCGCCGCACGCTCGAGCGCGGCCTCGGCATGCTCGACGAGGAGTTCGGCCGGATGACCAAGGCCGGCGAGAAGAGCGTGCCCGGCGCGAAGGTGTTCACGCTGTACGACACCCACGGCTTTCCGGATGACCTCACCGAGATCATCGCGAACGAGCGCGGCTTCGGCATCGACAAGGCGGGCTTCGAGGCCGAGATGAAGAAGGCGCGCGAGCTGTCGAGCTTCGCGGGATCCGGACAGGAGAAGCAGAACGAGGTGCTGCAGCGACTCTCGCAGACGCTGCCGCCCACCAAGTTCCTCGGCTACGAGACCACCACGGCGACGGGCAAGGTGCTGGCGATCGTCGTCGACGACAAGCAACAGGACTCCGCGGCGGAAGGCTCGCGCATCCACCTCGTCCTCGACCAGACGCCGTTCTATGCGGAGTCCGGCGGTCAGGTCGGCGATCTCGGCGAGGTCTCGAATGGCTCGGCCACCGTTCGCATCGAGGACACCCAGAAGTACGGCGGTGTCTACGTGCTGACGGGCATCGTCGCGCGCGGCACGCTGACGAAGGGTGCCGAGGTGACGGCGGAGGTCGACGATCCGAAGCGCGATCAGACGCGCGCGAACCACTCGGCGACGCACCTGCTCAACCTCGCGCTCAAGAAGGTGCTCGGCAACCACGTCGCGCAGAAGGGCTCGCTGGTGTCGCCCGATCGCCTGCGCTTCGACTTCGCGCACAACAAGGCGATGACCGAGGACGAGAAGCGTCGGGTCGAGGACCTCGTCAACGCCGACATTCGCTCGAACAAGGACAGCGTCATCGAGGAGCTGCCGATCGACGAGGCCAAGAAGAAGGGCGCGGTCGCGATGTTCGGCGAGAAGTACGGCGACATCGTTCGCGTCGTCCACATCGGCAACGAGTCGCTCGAGTTCTGCGGTGGCACGCACGTCCGCCGCGCGGGCGACATCGGGCTGTTCAAGATCGTCAGCGAGTCGGGTGTGGCGCAAGGCGTCCGCCGCATCGAGGCGGTCACCGGCATCAACGCGCTCGAATATCTGAGGAAGCTCGAGTCGGAGCTCGGCGCGATCGGCGGCCGGTTCAAGGTCGCGCCGTTCGAGGCCAACGCGCGCATCGAGAAGCTCCTGTCCGACACCAAGGCGTTGGAGAAAGAGCTCGAGAAGCTCAAGCAGAAGCTGGCGTCGGGCGGCGGTGGCCGTGATCTGATGGCCGAGGTGCAGACGATCAAGGGGATCAAGATCCTCGCGGCGGCGGTCGACGTCGACGACGTCAAGGTGCTGCGCGACACCGGCGACCAGCTGCGCGACAAGCTCGGCTCGGGTGTCGTCGTGCTCGCGGGCACCGGTGGCAGCGGCGACGTCAAGCTGATCGCGATGGTGACCAAGGACTTGATCGGGAAGGTGCAGGCGGGAAAATTGCTCGGCGAGGTCGCGGCGAAGCTCGGCGGCAAGGCCGGTGGTAAGCCCGACCTCGCGCAGGGTGGTGGCAAGGACGCGTCCGCAGTGCCTCAGGCACTCGAGCACGCGCGGCAGTGGGTAGAGCTGCACGCCTGAGCTTTCGCGGCTCCACTCGGCCGGCAGCGCGACGAGAGCAGGAGCGTCCCCGCATCGCGGTGATCAGTCACGCACGATGCGGGAACACGGTCGCAGCGCCGTTCAGCCGGCGAGGACGCTGATCGCGGCGCGGCGGCTGCTCTTGCCGTAGACCACGACCTTGCTGATCCGGCGATTGCGGCCATCGAGGTCGATCAGGAGCGGCGTGGCGCGCGCGGCCAGGTTCTTGTCGAGGTTGACGGTCTGGGTCGCCCCGTTGCCGAACACGATCACGACCTTGTCGATGAACGTCGTGCCCACGGTCGCGTCGAGCTTGAGCTTCGAGTACGCCTTCAGGCCGCGGACGTTGATCGTCTGCTTGCCCTGGATCCGCGACAGGGTCGACAGCGACGACCAGGTGGCCGGCATCGGCCGGTGGAACGTCCCGTGAGGCGCGTTGCCGTAGTGAGCGCCGCCGGGGGCCGCGAATGCGGCGGAGGAGAGTCCGAGAACGAGTGCAGTGGTGAGGATCTTCTTCATGGCTGGTTCCTTGTCAGTGCCCCAACACAGGGCTGCATTCGCTTGCTGCAGCCGATGGGCCACTCGCAACGCATTGACAACATGGTCCTGCGGACCCAGCGCCCCTGCAGACCCCGCAGATGACTGCCGGGCTCGCGGATGCCTCACGCGAAAGTCGCGCCGCGATCGTTTCAGTTCGTTACCGTGGTCGCATGAAGCGCGCGATCTGGTGTCTGGTGGCAGCGTGCGGTGGTGGCGCGAGTGACGGTGGTGACGATGCTCCGCTGCCGACCATCGAGGACTGTCAGATGACGATGTCGTTCGGCGGTGCGGTCAGCGCGAACGTGTCGCGCGGCGACGCGACGGGATGCCAGGGCGCGATCGATAACGGCGGCGATCCGATCATCGCGTGGTTCCCCGAGGACGATTCCATGGTGATGCGGATCGAGCTCGAATTCGAAGCAGCGGTGATCGGGACGATCGGTGAGGTGGCCGGAAAAGTCGGCGTGATCAACCCGACCGGCTTCGTGTGGAGCGGCGACTGCGCGTTTCAGATCGAGTACTGGAACGACACGGGAACGAAGGTCGGTGGTTCGGGGACGTGTGATCCGCTCGCCGCGGAGTCGGGGCCGAGCATCGTCACCGTCGAGCCATTCGACTTCGACATGCTGTGATCAGGAAGCGCGCGCCTTGGGCGCCGTCGCGGCGACCCGGAGCGGCAGCGTGATCACGGCCTCTGCACCGCGGGACAGCTTGCGGTTGCGGACAACGAGGGAGCCGCCGTGAGCCTCGGCGATCTGGCGCGCGAGTACGAGGCCGATGCCCGAGCCCGAGGGCTTGGTGGTGAAGAACGGCACGAACAGGTTCGCGGTATCGGCGACACCCGGGCCATCGTCCTCGACGACGACCGCGAGCGTATCGGCGGTGGCCGACCAGCCGACGCGAACCTCGCCGGGTCTGGCATTCTCGCTGCTCGCCTCGACCGCGTTGTGGACGAGGTTGATGAGGAGTTGATCGAGCTGATCGGGATCGCCGGGGACGATGAGTGGTGGCCCACCGATCACCGTCACCGTCGCGCGAGACGTGTGGGCTGGGATGGCGAGGGCGGCGGTGCGGCGGACCCAATCGCCGACATCGACGCGGGCGATGCGCGGCGGCGGGAGCCGAACCAGGCGTGCGTACGACTGCATGAAACGCGACAGCGCGGCGGCGCGGCGCTCGATGATCTCGAGGCCCTTCGCCAGATCGGCATCGAGATCCGCGCGCTGCGGACCGGCGAGCCCGGTGCGCAAGGTCTCCGCGATCGACGCGATCGGACCGAGCGAGTTGTTGATCTCGTGACCGAGCACGCGCACCAGTCGCTGCCAGGCCTGGCGCTCCTCGGCGCGTAACGCGTGCTGGACGTCGGTCATCACCACGAGATCGTGCGGGAGACCGGAGAGCCGGATCCGCGACGGGCGAACCTCCCAGGTGCCGCGGCCGCCGGGGAGGGCGAGCTCGACCGTGTGTGGGGTGTCGAGCGCGAACAGGTGCGCGATGCCGAGCTCACCGACCGCGTGACCTTCGGCGCGCTTGCCGACGAGGCGATCGGCGGTGCGATTCGCCATCCGCACGATCTTGCGGTCGTCGATCGCGAACACCGCCGCATCGAGACCCTCGACGACGCGGACCAGACCCGCGGCGGCTTCCTCGTCGCGCCAGCGTTCCTCGCGGAGCTGCGAGGCCAGCTCGCCGAGCTCGCTCATGGCGAGACCGAGCGCGTCGTCCTTGCGCGCGTATCGGCCGCGCACCGAGTAGTCCTTCTCGCGCAGCGCCGCGATCAGGTTCGCGAGTGTCTGCAACGGGCGCTGGACGCGCGAGCGCGCTGCGACCGCGAAGCCGAACGAGCCGAGCAGGATGAACAGCGTCAGCGTCAGCTTGGTCTTGAGCTCGAACGCACCGGCCCACAGGATCGGTAGCGCGACGAGCGCCGGCACCGACGCCGCGAGCAGGGCAAGCGCCAGCACGGCATCTTCATGACGGGGCGGGCGCCGGCCGCTCATAGGGCCAGTCTAGCCGCGGATACAAGTGAACACTGTCCCCGACCTCGCGTGGAATTCTGCAGGTTTGGGATGGCGAAGTGGCACAAGTGGAGACTGTCCCTATCCGCCGCGCAACGCGGTCAGTCTAGCCGCGGATCGCAAGTCAACACCGTCCCCGTGCCGGCGTGGAATCTTGCGGGGTTGCGAGCGGAAGTGCACCAAGTGGAGACAGTCCCTATCCGCGCAAGGCGCTATCCGCGCAAGGCGGCGAGGCGGCGGTACATGGCGGAGCGCGACAGGCCGAGGGTGCGCGCGGCCTCGGAGACGTTGCCGCCCTGGGCGGCGAGGGCACGCTCGATCAGGTAGCGCTCCACTTGCTCGAGCGTCATCTCCTCGAGGCGCGGCGGTGCCGCGGTGGGGCGAAGCGCGAGGTCGGCGGCGTCGATCAGGTCGCCGGCGGCGAGCAGCAGGGCGCGCTCGATGACGTGCTCGAGCTCGCGCACGTTGCCGGGCCACGGGTGGGCGAGGAGCGCCTCCATCGCGGCGGGGGTGAGCTGCTTGTTGTTGCGGTTGGTGCGGTGGAGGAACAGGCTGGCGAGGTCGGCGATGTCCTCGCGGCGCTCGCGTAGCGCGGGCAGGCGGATCTCGACGGTGTTGAGCCGGTACAGGAGATCCTCGCGGAACCTGCCCTCGGCGGCATCCTTGACGATGTCGGTGTTGGTCGCGGCGATCACGCGCGCGTCGACCTGCTTCTGGCGCGACGAGCCGACCGGCGTCAGCTCGCCGGTCTGCAGGACGCGCAGCAGGCGCGCTTGCTGGGAGAGCGGCATGTTCGCGATCTCGTCGAGGAACAGCGTGCCGCCATCGGCGAGCTCGAAGCAGCCGGTGCGATCGGTGCGCGCGTCGGTGAACGCACCCTTGACGTGACCGAACAGCTCGCTCTCGAGCACGCCATCGGACAGGCCGCCCGCGTTGACGGCGATGAACGCCTTGCCGCGGCGCTCGGAGAGCGCGTGCAACGAGCGAGCGATGACCTCCTTGCCGCTGCCGTGCGGGCCGGTGATCAGGACCGAGGCGTTCGACGGCGCGACGCGCTCGACCAGCGTCATCACCTGCTGCATCGCGCGCGACTTGGCGATCACCGTCGGCAGATCTTGCTCGCGGGCGCGCGCGGCCTCGGCATCGAGCCGGTTCGCGGTGCGCAGCGCGGCACGCAGCTCGAGCTGGGCGCGCAGCGTGGCGACCAGCCGCGCGTTGTCCCACGGCTTCTGGATGTAATCGCGGGCGCCGTGCCGCATCGCCTCGACGGCACCTTCGATCGAGCCCCACGCGGTCATCACGACCACCGGCAGCGTCGGATCGATCGTGCGCAGGCGGGCGAGCAGATCGATGCCCTCCTTGCCCGAGGTGGTGTCGCGCGCGTAGTTGAGATCGATCAGGCAGACGTCGAGCTCCTCCGCCTCGCACACCGCGAGCACGGCGGCGGGCGAGGTGGCGGTACGGACGTCGAACCCGTTGGCTCTGCCGAGCATGCGGACGGCCTCGAGCACGTCGGGTTGATCGTCGGCGACCAGCAGCCTCGCGAGATCCGCCATCTACCCTCCGGCCCGATCCTCGACCACGCGACCGTCGAACAGGTGCACGACGCGCGTCGCCATCCGCGCGTAGTCGGGGTTGTGCGTGACCATGCAGATCGTCGCGCCACCGGCGTGCAGCGTCTGGAGCAGCTCCATCACCTGATCGCCGTTCTTCGAGTCGAGGTTGCCGGTCGGCTCGTCGGCGAGCAGGATCAGAGGATCGCCGGCGACCGCGCGGGCGACCGCGACGCGCTGCTGCTGACCGCCCGAGAGCTGGGCGGGCAGGTGGCGCGCGCGATGCGACATCCGCACCGAATCGAGCGCCTTCGCCACGCGGGCCTTGCGATCGTTGGCAGCGAGCCCGCGATAGACGAGCGGGAGCTCGACGTTCTGCTCGACGGTGAGATCGCCGATCAAGTTGAAGGCCTGGAAGATGAAGCCGATCGATCTGTTGCGGAGCGCGGCACGCTTGACGTGGTCGAGCTTCGCGGTGTTCTGCCCATCGATCTTGTACTCGCCATGCGTCGGGACGTCGAGTAGCCCGAGGATGGCGAGCAGCGTCGACTTGCCCGAGCCCGACGGCCCGCTGATCGAGACGAACTCGCCCTTGCCGACTGCGAGATCCACCTTGGAGAGCGCCCGCGTCTCGACGTCGTCGGTGTGGAACGTCTTGCCGATGCCTACGAGATCGAGGAGCGGGCTGGTGGGTTTGACCGCCGGCACGAGCTCCTGGAGATTCGGGTCCTTGTTGCTTGTTTCGGTCGTGGTTTCCATGAGGGTCCTCAATCGATCCGGAGACGGTCGTGCCCGTCCCACTTGGCCATGTCCGAGAGCACGACTTCGTCGCCTTCGCGCAGTCCGCTGGCGACCTCGATTTCCTTCAGGGCAGCGCGCCCGTAGCGCACGGTGACGCGGCGCGCTTCGCCGCCGGAGATCACGAACAGCGACGCCGTCGAGTTGGCCTCGCCGATCGCCGGCCGCGGGATGTGGAGCGTGTTCTGCGTACGCTGGAGCTCGATCACGCCGTCGACGTTGAGATCGGCGCGCGCGGTCTTCGGAGGCGGCTCGAGGAGCTTGATATCCACCATCACGCTGCCGTTGACGGCAGCAGGATCGATCCTCGTGACCTCGCCTCGGATGACACCCATGCGCGTGTCGATCGTCGCCGGCAGGCCGATCGAGACATCTCCCGCCGAGCCTTCCGGAATGCGCAGCCGGGCCTGCAGCTTGTCGGGCACGATCACCTTCGCCAGCGGCGCACCGGCCGGCACCGACTGACCTGCCTCGACGGCGACCTGCTGGACGACACCGGCCTGATCGGCCTTGACCTGGAGCGCGTCGAGCTGCTTGCGGCGGAACGCGGCGAGCGCCTCGAGCCGCTCGACCTGCGCGCGCTGCGCCTCGAGCTGCGCCGAGTTGCCGCGCCGCAGCGCACCGAGCCGCTTCTTCTCGAACTCGAGCCGGCCGGAGACCTGATCCGCGCGATCGGCGGACTCCTTGGCCTCGAGATCCGCGATCACGCCCTTCTCCGACATCGAGGTATCGATCTGCTTGCGGCGCTTCGCCATCACGACATCGGCATCGAGGCCGGCGACCGCCGACTCCTGGGCGAGCCGCGCACCGTCGAGCTGTGCGGAGAGCTGGGCGAGCTGTGCCTCGGCGGCCGCGACGTCGCGATCCGCCTCGAGCGCCGCGAGCTCGGCCTCGGGATTCGACAGCTGGAGCAGCACCGTATCCGGCTCGACCACCGCGCCGGGTTGCACCAGCACCTTGTCGACGCGCGCGGCGACCGGCGCCGATGCCCATCGGAAGTCGGTGGGGACCAGCGTGCCGACGCCCGAGACCTGGAGGAGGAGCTCGCCGCGCTTCACCGTGGCCGTCCACAGCTCGGAGCGCGCGACGTGCGGTGCGCGACCCGTGTACCAGCGGATCGCGACCGTGACCGCGGCGAGCGCGGCGACCACAGCACCGACCTTGACGATCTTCTTGAGCTTCGGGCGCGCGCGCATGCGCGGCACGTCCATCAACGCTCCTTCACCTTCGGACATCACTCGCTCCTGAGCGCCACCGTGGGCTCGACGCGCGTCGCCCGGCGCGCCCGGATCCAGGTCGCGAGCAACGCGGGGACGGTGACGGTGACCGCGACCGCGCCGAGCAGCACCGGCTGGGCGAGCGCGGCACCGTAGAACATGCTCTCGAGCTTTCCGCCGAGCAGCAGCTGCAGCAGCATGGTCACCGCGAGGCCGGTGGCGACACCGATCCCGACGAGGACGCCGGCCTGGCGCAGCACCATCGCGCGCACGTGGGCGGGCTGGGCACCGAGCGCCACGCGCAGGCCGATCTCGTGGGTCCGCTGCGCGACGGTGTGCGCCATCACGCCGTAGATCCCGACGGCCGCGAGCAGCAGCGCCAGACCGGCGAAGCTGGTGAGCAGGAAGGTCAGGAAGCGCGGCCTCGCGACGGCTTCCCACATCACGTCGTCCATCGGCTGCATGCTCGAGATCGGCAGCGTCGGATCGAGCTCCGCGATCGTCCGCGTCACCGCCGGGATCATCGCGGCGGGATCACCGTCGGTCCGGATCATCACCCACATGATGCGAGCCGAGTCGGGCGGATCGTCGAGCATCGTCAGCTGCCAGGTCGGCGCGTAGATCTCGGTGCCGCTCGGCTTGTCGAGGCCGGCCTGCTTCATGTTCTCGACCACGCCGACGACGGTCTGGAACACCTTCGGGCGTGGTGGCGGCAGCTGGTAGAGCTCGACCTGCTTGCCGATCGGATCCTCACCGGGGAAGAACCGATCCGCGAACGCCTGGTTGATCATCACCACCTTCGGCGCCTCGGCGGTGTCGCTGCGCGTGAACGCGCGACCCTTGACGACCTTGATGCCCATGGTCTCGACCCAGTCGTCGCCGACCATCTGCCAGTAGTCGACGTTCCAGTTCGGGCCGTCGGGCTTCGGGGTGCGGCCAGGGAAGTTGATGTCGTTGGCGTTGATCGGGCGCGACGGCGGCAGGCCGCGCATCAGGGACTGCGCCTCGACGCCGGGCAGCGCGTGCAATTTCTCGTCGAGCCGGTGCCAGAACACGTCACCGGTGGTGCCGGGGTAACGCTTCTGCGGCAGCTCGAGCTCGAGCGTCAGCATGTTCTCCGGGTTGAAGCCGAGCTCGACCTTCTGCAGCGTGAGGAAGCTGCGCACCATCACGGTGCAGCCGATGACGAGCACGACGGCGAGCGAGATCTCGGCGATCACGAGCGCACGCCGCACGCGCAGGCGCGCCTTCGAGCCGGTCATCCGCGGGCCGCCATCCTTGAGCGCGCCGTGGAGGTCGGTCTTCTTGGCGTGGAAGATCGGCGCCATGCCGAACAGCATCGCGGCGGCGAACGAGCACGCGACGGCGAACACGACGGCCTTGGCATCGAGCGCGATCTCGCTCGCGCGCGGCGCCGATTTCGGGATCAGCGCGGTGACGCCATCGACGGCCCACACCGCGACCAGGATGCCGAGCCCACCGCCGAGCACGCCGAGCAACACGCTCTCGGTGAGAAACTGCCGCAACAGCCGCCTCCGGCTCGCACCGAGCGCGTGACGAACCGCGACCTCGCGCGTGCGGGTCTCGGAGCGCGCGAGCAACAGGTTGGCGACGTTGACGATCGCGATCATCAACACCAGCAGCACGGCGCCCTGCAGCAGCCACAGCGTGGTCGACAGGTTGCCGACGAGATCGTCGTGGAACGGCACCGCGATCATCGGGTGCGAGCGCGGATCGTACGGGTTGTCGACGGTGATCGCGTGGCGACCCGGACGCTGCTCCTTTCCCCAGGTGGCGCCGAGTGCGATCAGCTCGTCCTGGAACGCCTTGATCGAGGTGTCGGGCTTGAGCTTGGCGATCACGTTCATGCCGTGACCGCCGCGGTTCATCTTCTGGTAGTCCCAGTTGAGCGGCACCCACGCTTCCTGGCGATCGAGGAAGTCGAAGCCCTCGGGCATCACGCCGATCACGGTGACCGGCATCGCATCGAGCGTGATCTTGCGACCGACGACCGACGGATCGCCGGCGAACGCGCGCTGCCAGACGTCGTAGCCGAGCACGACGACGCTGTTCTCGTAGGCGAGCGCGCCGAGCTTCGGATCGAGCCGCTTGTCCTCGTCCGCGGTGAACCAGCGCCCGAGCAGCGGCTTGACGCCGAGCATCGGCAGTACCTGGTGCGAGAGGTACGCGGCCTGGATCCGCACCGGGCGATCTCCGCCGGCGAGCGACGCGGTGCCCTGCGCCCAGCCACCGACCGCTTCGCACGACCGGCACGACTTCACGAGGTCATCGAACTCGGGCGGCGAGACCCAGAACTTCTCGAGCCCCATGCCGCGGAACTCGGTGTAGACGCGGACCAGGCGCTCGGGCTGCTCGTAGGGCAGCGGCTTCAAGACGACGGAGTTGACGACGCTGAAGATCGTCGTGCTCGCACCGATGCCGAGCGCGAGCGTGACCGCGAGAACGGCGGTCAGGCCCACGGACTTGGTCATCATGCGCAGCGCGTACCGCAGATCGAGCCACATGCCGGGCGGTCACAGCATGGCGAGTGCCAGGGCAACCTCGCGAGATCATGGGGCGGTCGCACCACTGTCTCGTGCGTTCCCGGGATGCGCGATCCCAGAATCGAACACCAGCGAAACCCGGAGCGAAGGCGCCGTGGACGCCGCCTCGATCCGAGCCGGCGCGGGTTTGACGCGTCGCCGGGTCCGGCGGGATAATTCTCGACGAGCCCCCGAGGGCGTCACGCCTATGCCTCCCGAACCACCAGGCGGGGTGCGCCCGGCAGGTCCGGTCGTGCTTCGCATCAAGC
>JAEYYY010000777.1 GCA_023430775.1 Pseudomonadota bacterium | reverse complement strand
TCGTGGCGCCGAAGACCGCGCTGGTGTTTCGCGATCGGCTCGTCGTGCTCGAGGCGAGCGGGGCCGTGCTGGCCTTCGATCGCGACGGGACGAAGACCACGCTGGTGGAGGCCGGCGCCGGCGCGATCGATGCGAGCGACACCCGGCTCGTCGCTGCCGGCCCCGAACGGATCACGGTCATCGACGACCGCGCGACGCGCACGCTGAGCGTTCCGGTCCAGGCGGTCAGCCAGCTCGCGATCTCTGACGTCGACGATCGGATCGCCATCCTCGGTGGCGCCCGGGTGCGCGAGTGGGATCTCGCCGGCGAGCAGGCGGTGAGGCGAGGCGAGTGGGAACGCCCGAAGGAAGCGCTCAACAACATCGAGTACACGGGCGGAGCGCTCGTCGGCTGGTCGAACAACGGCAGCGGCTTCGTCGCGCTTCGCGATCAGGCGGTCACCGTGCCGCTGTGGACGGCGCGCGAACAATCGATCGGCGTGTTCATCACCCACATCTTTCCGTTCGACGGTGGTGCCTTGTTCGCCACCGATCGCGGGGACATCGCGCTCCACACGCCGCAAGGTGTCAGCCCGCTCGCCCACAGGCAGTTCAACCTGACGCGACTCGCGATCGAGCGCCGCGCGCGCTGGCTCGCCTTCGGCCTCGGCACCGGCGAGGTGATGCTGACCGACCTGCGCCAGGCGCTGCCGGCAACGCAGCACATCGACAGCACGCTCCGGCTTGCCGGGCTCATCGACGACACGATCGTCCTCGCCGGCACGATGCCCTCCGGCGATACCCCACCCTCGCCCGGCGGCGTCACGCTCTTCCATCTCGATACGCACGCGACCCGATCGCTCGGCGATCGAAACCTGCGTTACGAGATCGGCATCGCTGAGGACGTCATCATCGGCAGCGTCCGCGAGCGGCATCACCACTGGATCTGGGATCGCGAGGGCACGCCGCTGTTCGAGGTGGCGAACACGTTCGGGGTCAACCCCGACGACGGCGTCATCTACTGGGTCGATCGCGACTGGAAGGTGTGGTCGCGAGCGACGAAGCCGGTCGGTGAGCCGCGCCTCCTCGCCGACGCGTCGCGCTTCGGCGGCCGCGCACCCACCTCGCGCGCTCCACCGTTCCTGAACTTCCAGGTCGTCGATGGCGAGCTGACGGCGATGGCGCTCGACGGCAAGGGCCAGATGCAGACGCGCCGGATCACCAGGACCGGTCTCGAGCCGATCATCGACGCCACCGGTTCGTACGACATCATCGGGCGCACCGAGGGCGTGTGGTGGCGGATCCAGAGCGACACCCGCACGCTGGTGTGCGGTGACACGGCGATCGAGCTTCGCCACCCCGTCGACTACACGCTGTTCCGGGACGATCGCGTGTGGGCGTTCGCGATCGCGGCGCGGATGATGAGCGAGATCGATCACGACGGCCGCGTCTTGCACACCCTCGACCTGCCCGACCGCCGGTTCACGGCCACCGAGACGAGCGTGCTCACCTCCGACGCCACCGGGGTGATCGAGATGCTCCCCGCGTGGGATGTTCGCAGCCGGCTCCTGACCCTGGGTGGCGTCGAGCGCGTCTTCGGGTCTCCGGACGGTGCGCGGATCGTCGCGTTGACCCGAGCCCAGGCCACCACCGCGCTACTCGAGTTTCAGGGCTCGAAGTCGGTCGCGACGACCGCCGAGCTGGCGTACTGGACCGACGTGGTGCCGAAGGATCCGCTGACGCTGCGCGCGTTCCTCGACGGCGTCACCAACGCGCGCCTCGACCCCGGCTCGACCACGTTGCGGTGGGACCCGTGAGCGACGGTGTCGCCTGCCGAGCATCAGGTGGTGACGGCATTCCCACCAGATCGCGCGGCGTACACCGTGCACATTCCTCGCCGCATGCTGGAACCACGCGCGAAACGGGGCACACGCGAAGTGAGGAGCCGACGCTCCTGGTATCGTCGGGGAATGGCCGAGCCACCCGTCGTCACGCGCCCGACTGAGGGTGTCGCCCGGCGCGCGATTCGCCGGTTTCGCGTCACCGTGACCGGCGGACCGGGAAGCGGTGCGTCGTGGAATGTCGCTGCGGAGCGGTGCGCGATCGGGTCTCATCCGTCGAACAACCTCGTGATCGACGACCCCACGGTGTCGCGGTTCCACTGCGAGCTCGCGATCGCGAACGCCGTCGTCCGCGTCCGCGACCTCGGCAGCCGCAACGGCACGCTCGCCGCCGGGATCGGTATCACCGATGCCACCGTGCCGGGCGGCACCGTGCTCCAGCTCGGCCACAGCCAGGTGAGGATCGAGGTCGACACCGGTCATGTCGAGCTCGCCACCTCCGACCGCACCAGCTTCGGCTCGCTCGTCGGCAGCTCGCCGCTGATGCGCGAGGTGTTCTCGCAGCTCGAGAAGGTCGCGGCCTCCGATGCCACGGTCCTGATCGAGGGCGAGACGGGCACCGGCAAGGAAGGCGTGGCCGAATCGATCCACGACGAGAGCACGCGTGCGAAGGCGCCGTTCGTCGTCGTCGATTGCGGCGCGATTCCGGCCAACCTCCTCGAGTCCGAGCTGTTCGGTCACGAGGCCGGCGCGTTCACGGGCGCCACCGATCGCCGGATCGGCGCGTTCGAGCAGGCCTCGGGCGGCACCCTGTTCCTCGACGAGATCGGCGAGCTGCCGCTCGAGCTGCAGCCCAAGCTGCTGCGCGCGCTCGAGGCACGCGAGATTCGCCGGGTCGGCGGTCGCCAGACCATCAACTGCGATCTCCGGATCGTGGCCGCCACCAATCGCGACCTTCGCGCCGAGGTCAACAAGGGCACGTTCCGCGCCGATCTCTACTACCGGCTCGCCGTGGTGAAGATCGAGCTGCCCGCGTTGCGCGAGCGCACCGGCGACATGACGCTGCTCGTCGATCACCTGCTGAAGAAGATCGGCGCCTCCCCTGCGCTGCACACCACGCTCACGGCACCGGACTTCATCGCCGAGCTCGCCGCCGCACCGTGGACCGGCAACGTCCGCGAGCTGCGCAACCACCTCGAGCAGTGCGTCGTGTTCGAGGAGCGCCGCTCTCCCGGCGGCCTCGCCACGCCGCATCCCGCGGCGCAGGTCGATGCCAGCCTGCCCTACGAGGTCGCGCGCCGGCAGGCGATCGACAACTTCGAGCGCTCGTACGTCACCGCGCTCCTCGAGCGGACCAAGGATAATGTCGCGGCGGCCGCCCGCGAAGCCGGCGTCAACCGTGCATACCTGCACCGGCTCCTGCGGCGCCACGGCCTGCGATGACCAGCTGATCGAGGACGTGCGCGGCGCGCGGATCGAGCAGCCGATAGTGGCTGGCGCGCGCCACCAGCGTGATGAACCGGACGTGATCGTCGCGAACGCCGAGCTGGACGCCGCGGTAGCGAAACAGGAGCTCTCGCACCCAGTGGCACCGCGCGAAGGCGGTCCGGGCGAGCGCGCGCTCGATGTGATCCGCGTGCTCGTCGATCTGGCTGTCGAGGGTGGTCGGATGGATCCTGCGGATCGCCGCGACCACCAGGCGGCTAGCCTCGAGCTCGGTCACTTCTTCTTGGCCGACGGGGGCGGGGCGAGATAGCCGAGCGACAGCAGCCGATAGGTGTCGTGCGAGTGCTTGGTGATCAGGTAGTAGTGGCCCGGGGTCACCTTCGTCGACTTGATGGTCACCGCCTCGCCCTTGCCTTTCACCTGCGCGGTGAAGTAGCTCTCCTTCGGATCGAGGCGGACGATCTTCTTGAGGTCGAACATCGGGCCAGCCGCGATGCCGCGGTGCGCCCCGACGCCGTTCATGCCCTCGAGGTCGATCGTCAGCGGATCGCCCGTCACGTTCATGAACACCGCCGCCTTCGGCGTGTCGAAGCCGCCGGCGTAGAGGCCTGCGAACACGGTCTTCGTCGCCTTGCCGTCGCTGTACGACACGTGGACGTCGTTGGGACCGGAGCTGCCTTTCCACAGCTCGGTGCCGACGTCGTCGTAGATCCGGATCCCGACCTTGTCGACGCCCGGCGGCAACAGGAAGTAGCCCGACGAGTTGGTCACCGAGCCATCGTTGATCTGCCGCTTCTCGACCTTGCCGTTGGGAAAGGTCGCCTCGACGGTCAGCGTGCCCGCCGTCGCGTTGTAGAACGTCGCGTTGGCGCTCGCCGTCGCGGTGGCGGCAAGGACACAAAACGAGATCGCCGCAAGTCTGTTCATCCGAGTCTCCCTCTGCGTCGCACGACGCGACGGCAGCCTACAGCAGCTTGCATGCCCGCTTCGATCGCGCGGCGATCTGCGAAACTGCGGGCAGCGCTCCCACCCGGTGTCGCCCGCCTGGTGACAGGGTGACCGTCACGACATCACGTGCGGACGCGCCGCCACCGCACTACGCGGGCATGTCGCTTGCGTCGAGAGCCAGCGATGTCGATCAAGGTCCAGGCGATCCTCCCCCGCGGTCTCCGCTCGACACGCTGCATCTCGACTCCGCCTCCGGGGATCGACCCGCGCGTCCTGTTCCTCGGTGCCTATCCGCGGTTCTCGCCGCTGTGCCGCTCCGTCGAGGAGCCGGGGCTCGCAGTGATCGCCGTCGATGACGCGACCGGTTCGCTGATCGGCTCTTGCGGGATCCGTCCGCAGCTCGGCCGGCCCGTGATCGCGACGGTCGGCCGCCACGAGCGCTGCGATCTGGTGCTGTGGGATGCGTCGGTCGCGCTTCGCCACCTCGCGATCCTGGTCGAGCCGGTGACGTCGTGGGAGCACGGCACGGATATCCACTATCGCGTGTTCGATCTGCGCACCACGCTCGGGATCCAGGACGAGCAGGGACGCACCCTGCGCGGCTTTCGCGCCGACGGTGCCGCGATCATCCATTGCGGGCGCCACACCCTGTTCTTGCTGCCGCTCGGCGATCGCACCGACTGGCCGGAGTCCGCCGGCGATGCCTGGGACATGCTGCCCGAGCGCGTCTACCTCGACGAGCGCGACAGCGTTCCGTCGCGACGCGTGCGTAACGCGAGCCTGATCTTTCGCACCGCTCCGCTCCACGACACCATCGATCTGATCGCGGCAGACTGGATCGCGAATCTCGAGGTCGAACAGCGCACGCGCAACGGTGCACTTGCCGTCGGGCGCGCGGCGCTGCAGCGCGGTGTGTTGATCGGTCGCTACGACCGCTGCGACCTCCCCGGCGCGCAGGACAACACGCTGTCGCGCGTCCACGCGCTGCTCGTCGAGGTCGCGGGCCGGCGCGTGATCGCCGACCTGTCGAGCCTGTACGGGCTCGGCCTCGTCGACTCTCCGCGCAGTCGCCTGCTCGAGCTGGTCGACGCGTCGCGGATCTGGCTCGGCCGCGGCACCCGGCTGACCTGGCGCGAGCGGCCGGTGTGAACGACCCGGAGTTGCTCGCGTGTCAGCTCCCCACGTATCCTGCAGAAGACTCGCGCATGGCAGACGACGACGATCCTTCGACCAAGCGCGAGGTCCCGGTGAAGAAGGCATGGATGGCGCAGACCGCGGCCGCCACCGTGGCGCCGCCGGAGCCAACGCTGGGGATCTCGGTGTTCGATCCACCCGAGCAGCGGTTCGCGGAGACGGGTGAGCTCGGCCGCGGCGGCATGGGGCGTGTCGTCGAGGCACTCGATCGCGCGCTCGGCCGATCGGTCGCGATCAAGCAGTCGCTCGCGACGTCGTCGGTGGATCTCGCACGCTTCGAGCGCGAGGCGCGCATCACGGCGCAGCTCCAGCACCCGAGCGTCGTGCCGATCCTCGATGTCGGCCGCGATGCCGAGGGCAAGCCGTTCTACGTCATGCGCAAGATCGAGGGCGTGCCGCTCGCGCAGCGCGTCGACGAGGCGGAGACGATCGGTGATCGCCTCGCGCTCCTGTCCTCGCTGCTCGGCGCGATCGATGCCGCCGCGTACGCCCACGCGCGCAAGATCATCCATCGCGATATCAAGCCGTGGAACATCTTGCTCGGTCCGTTCGGCGAGACGCTGCTGATCGACTGGGGCATCGCACGCGAGCTCGACACCGAGGACCTGCCCGGCGAGCAGACCTCGGTTGCGGCCGCGGACACTCGCCCGGTGTTGACGAAGTTCGGTCGCGCGTACGGCACGCCCGGCTTCCTGTCTCCCGAACAGGCACGCGGCGAGCCGGTCGACGCGCGTGCCGATGTCTACTCGCTCGGCGCCACGCTGTATTACGTGCTCGCCGGCAAGGTGCCGTTCGGCGTCGACGATCCGACGGCGGCGATCGAAGCGGCCGCGAGTGACGAGTCGCCCGACTTCGAGGCGATCCCCGAGGATGTTCCGAACGAGCTGCGCGCGATCGCGATCAAGGCGCTCGCACCGAAACCTGCCGATCGCTACGCCGACGCAGGCGAGCTCGCCGCGGACATCCGGCGGTTCCTCGCCGGCCAGCTGGTCGCGGCGCACGAGTACACCGCACGAGAACGGATCGCGAAGTGGATCGGGCGGCACAAGGTGGCGGTCGCGATCGGAACGCTGGCGGTGATCGCGATCGCAGCGGTCAGCGTCGTCTCGATCCGGCAGGTGATTCACGATCGCGATGCCGCGAGCAACGCGCGAGACCTCGCCGAGAAGCGCGCCGACGAGAACCTGGTCGATCGCGCACGCATGCTGGCCAGTACCGATCCGACGAGTGCGATCGCCACACTGCGCGAGCTGCCCCCGGAGTCGGCGAGCTGGGCGGCGGTCCGCGCGATCACGCGCACCGCGATCCTGAGCGGTGTCGAGCGCCGGGTCGCCAAGCACCCGACGCGCATGCAAGCGCTCGAGTTTTCGCCGGATGGTGCGCGCCTCGCGTCGGCCAGCTCCGAGATCCAGATCTGTGACCTCGCGACCCGCGAGTCGAAGACGATCCCGCTCGACGTCGAAGCCCTCCGCTGGCGCGACGAACGCACCCTGGTCTACCTGCGCGAGGTCGACACACATTTCGAGGTCGGACTCCTCGACATCGAGAACCCCATGCCGCAACGGCTCGCCGTCGCGACGCCGGTACAGATCGAGATCGCGGGCAACCGCGTGCTGGTCCGCGGGGAGAGGGGCGCGGTAGTCGCGATCGCACCAGATCGCTCGCTGACCACGCTCGCCGATGCCGGCATCCTCGACATCGCGGTGGCCGGGCCCAAGATCGCGCTCCTCGGGCCGACCGAGATCACCCTTCTCGACGGTGACACCCGGCGCGTGATCTTGCACGGGGAGACCCTCGAGCTCGGGAAGGTCCAGCTGTCACCCGACGGCAACCGTCTGGCCGTGAGCTACGGCGGCAACGTGCGCGAGTGGCAGCTCGGCAGGCAAACCCCGCCGGAAGCGTGGACGAACTTCGCGGAGGTCGCGTATGCCGGATCGACGCTCTACGGCTGGCATCCCGCATACGGGTTCAGCTCGCTCGACGCGAAACAGCCGGTACCACGCCATATCACGAAGGATGTGTACCCGGGCATCCTCCAGACTCACATCGTCCCGTTCGACGGCGGTGCGCTGCTGACCGACGACCGAGCTGGGCTGGTCCATGTCGACGCCAACGGACCGCGCGCGTTCGCGCATCGCCCGCTCGCCATCAATCGCGCGGCGATCGATCGCACGGGTACGCACATCGCCATCGCCTCCGGCTTCGACATCCTGCTCACCGACCTCAGCCCCGCCGTACCGCCGAGCATCCCGGTACCGCACAGTGCCGAGCTGCTGGGCATGCTCGGCGACAAGGCCCTGCTGCGCATCATCGCCTTACCGGAAGATCCGCCGGGATTCACGGAGGGTCTGGTGCTGTACGACGTCGTCAAGCGCGAGTCGAGGGTGCTCGATCGGCGACGGATGAATGCCTACGTGATGGACGAACTGGTGGTCGCGAACCCCGACCGGCAGCCGTACGCGAAACAGTTCTGGACCGAGGATGGCACGCTGATCGCCAGGGTCGACGACGCGCGGATCGCAGGCGTGAAGGGCAACGCGGCGATCTGGTTCGATCACGAGGGCGCGGCCTGGCGACAGTCGCCGGGAGGTCAGCCGACATTGCTCGGCCGGATTCCGCGGGAGCTCGTCCCGGAGGTGCCGAACTACGGCTCGAAGATCGTCAAGCTTCTGATCGATGACAACGGCCCCATCGTCGGCGTCTACCACGACGCGCGGATCCGATATCTCCGCATCGCCGGCGGTGCGGCCGAAGAAGTCCCTCTCGGTGTGCCGATCGACTTCACGACCCTGGCCGGCCGGGCAAGCAACGGCGCGTGGTACTCGTTCACGTTCGAGCCGAACGGGCTGTGGAAGTCGGTCGACGGCAAGGCCGAGCGAATTCCTGTCGAGCACGAGGTCGCGAACGTCTGGGTCAAAGGGGATCGGGTGCTCGTGATCATGCGCGACGGCGTCGTGACCGAGCTCGACCTCGACCACCGGATCGTTCGCGAGGTCTCGACGCAGGGCGGTCCGGCGGCCGTGGCCGGCGACAACCTGGTGGTGCCGACGCAGGCCGGCCTCGATGTCGTCGGCCCGTCGACGGTGAGCCGTGGCACCCTGCGCATCCCCGGCAAGCTCGGCGGGGTCCATGCGAACGCCCGGCACATCGCCGCGATCGCGAAGGGAGACAGCGGGGTGCGGCTCGTGGTGTGGACCGACCAGGTGCCCGACGACCCCGCGGCATTGCGCGCCTACCTCGACAAGCTGACGAACGCGCGGCTCCCGACCGGCTCCGACGCCTTGCGCTGGGATCCGTGACTGCCCACGCAAAGTTGCATGTCGTACGTGTAACTTTCTTGTTCGTCACACCAGCCGGCTTCCCGGTGATCGTCGGCCATGCGCGTCTGGGGCCTGCTCGCACTGCTCGTCGCCTGCCATGACTCCGTTCCGCCGATCGCGATCTCCGGTCCCCCGGAGGTCGAGCCGGCATTGCGCGAGGTCGTCGAGCTGACGCCCTACGACGGGCTGCGGATCGCGCCACCCGGTGATGGCTTCTCGATCGAGGTCGTCCTCGATCAGCCCTGCCGCGAGTGTTACCGGATCGACGCCGACGGCGATGCCCAGGTCGTCCACGCGGGCGACTTGCTCGGCGCGCAGTACGGTGTCGCCCACGCGCTCGAGAACCTCGGCTTCCGGTTTCGCACGCCGACCGCCACGCTGGTGCCGGCGTCTCCGGTGCTCGAGCCGACCGAGCTCGGCATCCTTCACGAGCCCGAGGTCAAGGGACAGCGCGGGCTCCAGCTCCACACGCTGCATCCGATCGAGGCGTACTTCGCGCTGTGGGAAGGTGACGAGCTGGTCGCGCGCCAGATCTTCGACTGGGTGATCAAGAACCGCGGCAACCACGTCCAGTGGCCCGCGCTCGACGACATCATGAAGCCGGAGCGCCACGCCGAGTGGAAGGCGAGCACGACGCGGCTGCTCGACCTCGCGCACCTGCGAGGGCTGAGCGTCGGCCTCGGCGTCCAGATCTTCGGCAGCGGCAACATGCAGCAGGCCTTCGATCTGTCAGACGATAACGGGCCGTTCGAGTCCGAGCTCGCCGACCGGCTGCCACTGATCACCGACGATCTCGCGTTCGACGGCTACGTGCTGTCGTTCGGCGAGTTCTTCGGCGAACAGCCGGATCGATTCATCGCCGCGGTCGACACCACGGTCGCCGCGATCCGCGAGCGCAAGCCGGGCGTCGCGATCCATGCGTCGATCCACGTCGGCGCCGATCAGCGCGTCACCTACGAGGGCGAGGAGCTCCCGTACTACTTCCTCGTCAAGCACGCCGATCCGAGCATCGTCTCGAACGTGCACACCGTGATGTTCTACAACCTGTTCGAGGATGCCGGCGGCGCGTACGGCCACGCCGACTTCTCCGAGCATCGCGAGTACCTGTTCGAGCAGATGCGATCCGGCCGGCCGGCCTACTACTACCCGGAGAGCGCGTACTGGATCGCGTTCGACAACTCGGTGCCGATGTTCCTGCCGCTCTACGTGCGCAGTCGGTGGCTCGATCTCGACGGCATCGCCGCGCGGTCGCGCGCCGAGTCGCTGCCCGGGCTCGACGGTCACCTGATCTTCTCGTCGGGCTGGGAGTGGGGCTACTGGCTCACCGACTACACCGCACTGCGCGCGAGCTATCACCTGCCTGCCTCGCATCGCGAGCTGATCGGCGATGCGTTCGGTACCGACCTCGGTCCCGCGACCGATCTGGTGACGGAGCTCGCCGACGTCCAGGCCACGCGCCTGATCGGCGATCGCCTCGCGCCGTACCTCGCCGGCCGCGACATCCTGATCGATGCCGGCGACAAGCTCGGCATCCACTCCCAGCCAGACCGCACGACGTTCGAGGAGGTGGTCGCGCTCGACCAGGCGACCCGCGACAGCTGGAGCGCCACGGTGCTGTCGCCGCTCGCCGACTTCGCGCTCGAGCTCGCCGACCTGGACGCACGCTTCACCGCGCTCGGCCTCGCCGACTCGCCATGGTCGCGAGAGCTCGCCGACGGGTTCGCCGTCACCGCGGCGCGCGCGCGCTTCGTCGCTGCGGGTTACGAAGCCGTGGTCGCGCAGGCCGAGGGCGATCCCGTCGCCGCCGAGGCCGCGCGTGCCCGCGCCGAGGCTGCGCTCGCAGACGGTCATGCCGCCGTGCAGCGCCGGCACGCCGCGCCGCACTACACCGGGGCGAGAGAGCATCTGTTCGGCCAACCCGACAACGCGACCGTCTACGGTTTCGGCTATCTGTCGCGCGCCGACACGCTCTGCTACTGGGAGCGCGAGCTGGTCCAGATCGACAACGTGCTCCGCGGCACGAGCGAGGCCGTCCCGTCCTGTTACTTGTGAGCGTCCGCGCGCTCGCGAGCGCCGATGCCGACGAAGTAGCGAAACCTCGCGTCACCGAGCGCGAACGAATCGCCGTCGCGCAGCACGCTCCGGCGCTCGATCCGCTGACCGTTGAGGACGACGCCGTGGGTGGCTCCCATGTCGACGATCTCGTGGTGATCGCCGCACCACTCGATGGTCGCGTGCCGGCGGCCCACCGTCGCCACCTGCAGCACCACCTCGTTGCTGCTGACGCGTCCGAGGACGATCGGTCGATCCACCGGCATCGCCGGTAGCTCGCGGAGGTCGTGCTCGTCGAGGCGGAGCAAGACAAACGGCGGCGCCGTGCGAAACCACGGCGGGCCGAGCGTCAACATCGCCTCGGCCGCGTGGTGGAGCAGCTCGGGATGCGAGGCACGAAACTGCGAGACCTGATCGGCATCGATCAGCTCGAACCGATCGCCGAGCCGGGCGACCAGCCGCGCCACCTGCGAGGGTTGCGGCATGGTCGAGAGCCGCAGCGCACGCAACGCCGGGAGCTCCGCCGCGATCACCGCCGCGGCGGCCGTCGCGGTGTTGCCTTCGATCGCGAGCGCCGTCAGCTTCGGCAGCGATGGCAACCCGAGTCGAGTGCCGAGCAACGAGAAGCCGAAACGCTCGAGCGAGACCGCGAGTGGCGTGTTGCTGATCGCGGCCAGCTCGTCACCCGAGACGAGATGAAAGCGCACCGCACGCAGCTCGCGCCGGGCGAGGACCGCGATCATCTCGGCGCGCGCGTGGTCGATCTCGATGTCGAGTGCACGCAGGCGCGGCGCCGCATCGAGCAGGCGGTCGAGCTGCTGGCCGGTCACCCGGATGTTGCGCAGCCGCAGCGTCTCGATCGGCGAGGCCTCGAGAATCTCGAGGAGGGCGGGGAGATACTGCGCGTCGACACCATCGAGCGAGAACGCGCTCAGCCCGAGCGCGGCGATCGCCGGAGCGATGCGCAGAAACCCGGGACCGAGGTACTCGTTGTGGATCGCGAGGCCACGCAGCCCGCGCAGCGCTGCGAGGTGGACAGGATCCACCACGCCGTTGGCCACGTACATCAGCGCGACCGTGCCGAGTAGCGGCGCCGCGGCACGCAGGCGCGGACCGTCGAGCGCGGCGTACGGCAGGATCGCGGTCTCGGGGAAGCCGCGGCGAAAGCTCCAGCGATCCGCCACCGTCGCGAGCTCGCCGGCCCACGCGATGGCGTGCTCCGAGAGCAGCTCGTGCTCGCGCAGCCGGCGGGTTCGCGCCTCGGCAGCCGTCAGCCCGCCGCGCGCCAGATCGCACTGCACCACCACGAGCTCGCCACGCTCGCCACCGACGGCGTCCGCCCACACCAGCCGGGGGCCATCGTCGTCGGGATCGGCCGCGCAGTCGGCGAGCAGCTGCGCGCGTTCGAACACTACGCTTCCGCCGCTTCGCGCGCGTGCCAGCGCCTTCGCTTGATCGTCACCAGCGCGACGACGATCAAGCCGGCGGTGCCCGGCAACAACGCACCGGCGATCGCGACGATGCGCCAGGCGCCGATGCCCCCGCCGATCGCGACGACGAAGCGCTGCGGCCCGTCGCAGGTCAACGTGTATTGCCCCGGCGCGGCGACCTCGACGTCCCACACCGCTCGCCCTTCGTAGGGGCCCGACGAATACGTGGCCTTCGCGAGCGGCGCGACCAGCGGATGCGGCTGGCCGCTCAGCGTCTTCAACGAGCAGTCGAACGTCATCTCGGGTGGCGTCGAGTAGTCGACGTTGTCGAACGCCGACGACGGCTCGTAATAGATGGTCGCGCGACCACCCGCGAGCGCGACCTCGTGCGTCCCGGGCATCACCTTGCGCTGGAGCGTGGCGACCACCTCGCGCATCTGGTTCCAGCCGGTGAGCGCGATCGCGATCGCCGTGCCGATCAGCCCGAACGCCACCCCGTACCAGCCGAGGGACATGGGCCGGTCGGGCAGGTCACTCATCCGAACCTCAGTGCTGAACTGCGTCGAGCCGGGCCTTTGCCCAGCCCGCGCGCTGCTTGAGATTCTGGTAGTCGCCGTCCTGCGGCTTGTCACCCCACTTGGCGAGGTCGGCCTCGGCGGTCGCGAGATCCTTCTTCGCGACGTCGCTGTCGATGTCCTTCGCGGACACCGCCTGCTCGATCAAGATCTCGACGGCGCCGCTCGGATCGACGCGGAGATATCCGCTCGACACCGCGTACCGCGCCTTCGCCTTGGTCCCGATCGTCAGCACACCGGGCTTCAGCGCGGTGAGCATCGGTACGTGTCCCGGGAGAAGCTCGAACTCGCCGAGCTCGCCGGGCGCCTGCACGCTGTCCGCATCGGTGTGCGCGACGACGCCGCGAGGCGTCACCAGGTTCACCTTCAGGATCGTGGGTAGCCCGCCGCTTGCCATGATCGTTACGCCTTCTTCGCGAGGTCAGCGGCCTTCTGGCGCGCGTCGTCGATCGTGCCGGTCATCTCGAACGCCTGCTCCGGCAGGTCGTCGCACTTGCCGGCGAGGATCTCCGCGAAGCTGCGGACCGTGTCTTCGCGCGAGCAGAAGATGCCCTTCATGCCGGTGAACGTCTCGGCGACGTGGAACGGCTGGCCCATGAACTTCTCGATCTTGCGGGCGCGAGCGACCGTGATCTTGTCGTCTTCCGAGAGCTCGTCCATGCCGAGAATCGCGATGATGTCCTGCAGGTCCTTGTACTTCTGCAGCACGCGCTGGACCTCGCGAGCGACGTCGTAGTGCTTCTGACCGACGACGGCGACCGAGAGAATCGTCGACGTCGAGTCGAGCGGATCGACGGCCGGGTAGATGCCCTTCTCCGTGATCGCGCGGTTGAGCACCGTCGTCGCGTCGAGGTGGGCGAACGCCGTCGCCGGCGCCGGGTCGGTCAAGTCGTCGGCGGGCACGTAGATGGCCTGCACCGAGGTGATCGAGCCGTCCTTGGTGGACGTGATGCGCTCCTGCAGACCACCCATCTCCGTCGACAGCGTCGGCTGATAACCGACGGCGCTCGGGATGCGGCCGAGGAGTGCGGAGACTTCGGAGCCTGCCTGGGTGAACCTGAAGATGTTGTCGACGAACAGGAGCAGGTCCTGCTTCTCGACGTCGCGGAAGTACTCGGCGACCGTCAGCGCCGACAGCGCGACGCGCTGGCGCGCACCGGGCGGCTCGTTCATCTGGCCGAAGATCAGCGCGGTCTTCGAGAGCACCGAGCTACCGTCGAACAGCTTCGCTTCCTTGAGCTCGTGGAAGAGGTCGTTGCCCTCGCGGGTGCGCTCGCCGACGCCGGCGAACACCGAGTACGAACCCGACTTCTTCGCGACGTTGTTGATCAGCTCCTGGATGAGCACCGTCTTGCCGACGCCTGCACCACCGAACAGACCGATCTTGCCACCGCGGCGATACGGGGCGAGGAGGTCGATGACCTTGATGCCGGTCTCGAACATCTCGACGGCCGTCGACTGGTCCGTGAACTTCGGCGCCGAGCGGTGGATCGGCGACTTCTTCGTCGTGGTCACCGGGCCGGCCTCGTCGACCGGCTTGCCGACGACGTTGAGGATGCGGCCGAGAACCTCGGCGCCCACCGGCACCGAGATCGGCGCGCCGGTGTTCTTCACCGCCTGGCCGCGAACGAGGCCGTCGGTGGTGTCCATGGCGACGCAGCGAACCATGTGCTCGCCGAGGTGCTGGGCGACCTCGATCGTGAGGTTGTCCTCGGTCTTGTCGATCGCGGCGTTGGTGGCGAGGAGCGCGGTGTTGATCTCCGGCAGCTCGGCCGAATCGAACGCCACGTCGACGACGGGGCCGATGACCTGGACCACGCGGCCCATCGAGTTCGGAGAGTAGTCAGTAGTAGCCATGGTTCGTTACCCTTTGAGTGCCTCGGCGCCGCCGATGATCTCGAGCAGCTCCTTGGTGATCGACGCCTGACGAGCGCGGTTGTACGTGAGCGTGAGCTTGGCGATCATCTCGCCAGCATTCTTGGTGGCGGCTTCCATCGCGGTCATCCGAGCTGCGAACTCGGCGGCCACGGACTCGAGCGCCGCGCGGTAGATCTGGATCTGGACGAACAGCGGGACCAGGCGCTCGAGGAGCAGCTCCTTGGTCGGCTCGTACGTCATGTCGGTCCCGGCCTCGCCGGCCTTTTCGGTCTTCTCCGTCTTCTCGGGGACGACGGGGAGGATCTGCTTGACGCGGACGACCTGGCTGATCGCGCTCTTGAACTCGTTGTAGACGATGAAGACGCGATCGACCTTCTTCGCGAGGAAGTCGTCGATCACGCGCGTCGCCGTGTCGCGCGCGACATCGAGGGCGTTGGCGCCGGTGGCGGCACCGTCGCTGCTCGTGATCGTGGCGCGGCGGCGAGCGAAGTACTGCTGGCCCTTGCGACCGATGATGCGAAGCGAGACCTCGCTCGCACCCGACAGCTCGTTCGCGGCGTAGCGCTCCACCGCCTTGACGACGTTGGTGTTGAACGCGCCGGCCTGACCACGATCGCTGGTGACGACCACGATCGCGGCCTTCTCGAGCTTGCGCTCCTCGAACAGCGGGTGCGAATCGGTGCCCGCGACCGCCGACAGCTCGGAGACCACGTTGGTGATCGCCGCGGTGTATGGACGGGCCGCGATCAGCGACTCCTGCGCGCGCCGCAACTTCGCGGTCGACACGAGCTTCATCGCGCTCGTGATCTTCCGCGTGTTCTTGACGCTGGTGATGCGCGTCCGGATGGCCTTGAGCGAGGGCATCGGTGCTACTTCTTCTTTTCTTCGACCGAGAACTGCTTCGCGAACTCGGTGAGGGCATCGCGCAGGCGCTTCTCGAGGTCACCCTCGAGCTTGCCGCTCGACTTCAGCTCGTCGAGGATGTCCTGCTTGCGCGACTTCATGAAGGACAGCAGCTCCTGCTCGTAGCGGCCGAGGACGGCGACCGGGTAGTCGTCGACGAAGCCGTTGGTGCCGGCGTAGATCACGAGGACCTGATGCTCCATCGGCATCGGCACGAACTGCCCCTGCTTGAGGAGCTCGACCATGCGAGCGCCGCGGTTGAGCTGCGCGAGCGTGGCCTTGTCGAGGTCGGAGCCGAACTGCGCGAACGCCGCCTTCTCGCGATAGCTCGCGAGCTCGAGGCGGAGACGACCGGCGATCTTCTTCATCGCCTTGGTCTGGGCGCTACCACCGACGCGGCTCACCGAGATGCCGACGTTCACCGCGGGACGAACGCCCGAGTAGAAGAGATCTGCTTCGAGGAAGATCTGGCCGTCGGTGATCGAGATGACGTTGGTCGGGATGTACGCCGACACGTCGCCTGCCTGGGTCTCGATGATCGGCAGCGCCGTCAGCGAGCCACCACCCTCCTTGTCGGAGAGCTTGGCGGCGCGCTCGAGGAGGCGCGAGTGGATGTAGAACACGTCGCCCGGATACGCCTCGCGGCCCGGCGGGCGGCGGAGCAGCAGCGACAGCTGGCGATACGCGACCGCCTGCTTCGAGAGATCATCGTAAACGATGAGGGCGTGACGACCGCTGTCGCGGAAGTACTCGGCCATCGTGACGCCGGTGTACGGCGCGATGAACTGCAGCGGAGCCGGCTCCGACGCGCCGGCGATGACGACCGTCGTGTACTCCATCGCGCCGGCCTTGGTGAGGCGGTCGACGACGGTGGCCACCGTCGACTGCTTCTGGCCGATCGCGACGTAGAAGCAGAACATGTTCTGCCCCTTCTGATTGATGATCGTATCGATCGCGATCGCCGTCTTGCCGACGCCGCGGTCGCCGATGATCAGCTCGCGCTGACCGCGGCCGATCGGAATCATCGAGTCGATCGCCTTCATGCCCGTCTGCATCGGCTCGTGCACCGACTTGCGGGAGATGATGCCCGGCGCCTTGATCTCGACCTGGCGCTTCTTCGCGCCGACGATCGGCTTGCCGCCGTCGACCGGCTGGCCGATCGCGTTCACCACGCGGCCGAGCAGCTCCTCGCCGACGGGGACCTCGACGATGCGCTGGGTGCGCTTGACGACGTCGCCTTCGCGAACACTCTCGAACTTACCGAGGAGCGCCACACCGACGTTGTCCTCCTCGAGGTTGAGCACCATGCCGGCGACCGTCTCGCCACCGGCGCCCTCGAACTCGAGGAGCTCGCCGGCCATCGCGCCCGACAGGCCGTACACGCGGGCGATACCGTCACCGGCCGTCAGCACGGTGCCGGTCTCGGTGACCGAGACCTTCTTGTCGTAGTTCTCGATCTGCTTGCGGATGATGTCGCTGATCTCTGCGGCGCGAATGTCCATGGTCGTTCGTTCCCTTCGCTTACTTCGTCAACTCGTCGCGAATCGCGCGGAGCTGAGTTTTGAGGCTTCCGTCGTAGACCGTGTCGCCAACCTTTGCGACGACACCACCGAGCAGGCTCGGGTCTTCGCGTTTGACGACGTCGACCTTCTTGCCCGAGAGCTTCTCGAGCGCGAGCGTGATCTGCGTGACCTGAGATGCATCGAGCGCCTTGGCGGATGTGACCTCGGCGGTGATGCGACCGCCCTTGGCCTCGATCATCGCCGTGAGCTCGCGCGAGATGTCCGGCAACGCGGACAGCCGCTCGCCGTCGAGCAGGAGGTACACGAGGTTCTTCGTGGTCGGCGACGCGACGATGCGCGTGAGCAGGCTGTCGATCACCTTGCGGCGATCGGCGCGGCGAATGGCGGGATTGGAGAGCAGCGACTGCAGCTCGGGCGAGGTCTTCATCGCGCCCGAGAGCGCCTTCAGATCCGTTCCGATCTTGTCGACGCTCTGGTTGCCGATCTCGAAGACGGCTTTGGCGTAACGACGAGCGAGACTACCGGCGGGCATCGCTGCCTCCCTTCGTGGCAGAACCGAGGTCGGCGATGAACGTGCTCACGAGCTTGCTCTGATCGCTCGACTGGAGCTTCTCGCGCAGGATCTTCTCCGTGGCCGTCGTCGCTGCGTCGGTGACCTCGCGCGTGAGCGAGGCGCGAGCTGCTTCGATCTCCGCGGCGATGCGCGAGTCCGCGTCGCGCTTCATCTGCGCCGCGAGCTTCTCGGCGTTCTCGAGGATGCGCGCCTTGTCGGCCTCTGCATCCCTGCGGATGCCGTCGACCATCGCCTTGATCTCGGCGTCGGCAGACTTCAGCTTGCCCTCGAGCTCGGCCAGCTTGCTCTCGGCTTCCGCGCGAAGCTTCGCGGCCTCGTCGAGCGCGTTCTTGATCTGATCGCTACGCTCCTCGGCCGTCTTGCGCGCGATTGGCCCGCCCTTCCACGCGAGGATCGCGAACAGGACGAGGAAGTTCAGAACCATGAAGACGAAGGGAGCCGACATCGGCTCTTCCTTCGCGGGCGCTCCGGTGTGCGAATCGAGGACGACGTGGCCGGTGTGCGGATCGACCATCTGGCCGTCGCCGAACTTGCCGCCGTACTCGTCTTTGCTGCGCCAACCGAAGTCGAAGAAGTTGAAGTGCTTGCTCGGATCGTGCGCCGCAGCCTTCGTGTCGTGCTCGCCGATCGCGTTGGCGTTCGCACCACCGCCGACACCCGTGTGCTCGTCGACGCCGGCCTTGTCGCCCGTCGTGTTGTCCTGCGGAAGCGGCGGCGTCTCGTCGGACGGCGGCGCGAAGCCGTGCTCGGGCATTCCCGATCCGGCGCCATCGGCCTGCTCGGGTTGCGCGACCGCGTCGGCGGCCGTCATCGCGAGGAACGCGAGGAGGAACGCGCCGACGAAGAACGCCGGCACGGTAGCCATCGAAGCGAGCTTGTTACGCGTGGACATCATCGGATTACGCGACCTCCCGGCCGAGGAGCTTGCTCGCCATCGACTTGGCGAGTGCTTCGGCTTGCGGCATGAGCTGCGCGCGCGCGGCCTCGGTCTCGGCGCGCATCTTTGCTTGCGCCTCGTCGATCGCCTTCTGCGCGGATGCGCGAGCCTTGTCCGTGACTTCCTTCTCGTGCGCGGCGGCTTCTGCGCGAACCTTGCGGCCCTCTTCACCAGCGCGATCGCGCGCGGCGGCGAGCTGCTTGTTGTAGTCGGCGAGCTTCGCGTCGGCCTGCGCGGTCATGCGCTCGGCTTCTTCGCGCGCACCGTCGATGCCGGCTTTGCGACGCTCGCGCAGCGCCAAGTACGGCTGGAACAGCAGCTTGTTCGCGACGAGATAGATGACGACGAACAGACCGAACTGAATGACCGCCGTGAGATCGATGTCGATCAGCGGTTGGCCGCCCGAAGCGACAGTTACGAGGGTGGTCTGTTCCATGGAAATGCCTTTGCGTTCAGTAGCCTACGGTCTGGCTCGGGGCCGGCTGCTTATAGTTGGCACTACCGAAGGTGTCAACGGTGGGATGCCGTAGTTTCCCGGGCCGCGTTGCGACAATGCGCCGCGAGGGTAATGACCTCGGAGATCTCGCCAGCTAGATTGCCCTCCGATGTTCTCCGGTGTGGATGCCGCCGCCCTGTGGGCTGCGCTCGAAGCTGCCGCTGAACAGTCCTCGCTCGCCATCTATGTGACGCGCATCGATACGGATCCACCCGCGATTCTCTATGCGAGCCAGCTCGCTGCCGAGATCGTCGGCCGCCCCCGAGACTCGCTGATCGGTGCGCCGCCGTGGGTCATCCTCGCAGCCGAGGACCAGGGCCGGATCCGCGAGATGATCTCGATCCCCACCGATCAGCTGCCGTCGTCCTCGGTCGATCTCACGGTCGAGCGTCCGGATGGGACCCAGATCCCGGTCCGCCTCGGCAGGACACGGATCGAAGCGCCCGACCGCGTGCTGTCATTTGGCTATTTCCGCGATGTCTCGCCGGAGCGCGACGCGGTCGACGCCCTGCGCCGATCCGAGGCGCGCTTTCGATTTCTCGTCGAGGCCGCGCCCGATGGCGTCGTGATCCTGAAGCGCGGGACCATCGTCTTCATCAACCAGCGCGGTGCGCTGCTCCTCGCGAATGGACCGATCGACGAGGTCATCGGGAAGCCGATCGGGATGTTCCTCCCGCCCGACGACGCAGCGGCCACCGCGGACCGGATCGGACGGATGTTCGCGAGCGGACAAGAGATGCCGCCGAACGAGTACCGCGTCCTCGTCGATGCCGAGCGCGTCGTCGAGATCAAGTCGATCATCTGCGACTGGGAAGGCTCGCCCGCGGTCCTCGCGTTCGCGCGCGATGTCACGGAGCGCAAGCGATTGCAGCACCGGCTCGTGGAGCACGATCGCCTCGCGGCGCTCGGCACGCTGTCCGCCGGTGTCGCGCACGAGATCAACAACCCGCTGACGTACGCGACGCTCGGGCTCCAGCGCATCGAGCGCACGCTCATGTCGGTGTCGCTCCCCGCGCAGACGCTCGCGCAGATCCGCGCGCAGCTCCGCGAGATCGAGCACGGCATGTCGCGCGTCGCCTCGATCACGCGCGGGCTCCGTACGTTCGCGCGCGCCGACGACACGCCGCCGGGTCCCGTGTCGCTCCGCGAGGTGATCGAGCGCTCGCTGAAGATGGTCGACAACGACCTTCGCCATCGCGCGCAGCTCCTGACCACGCTCGCCGATGTACCGCCGGTGACCGGCAATGCATCGCGGCTCGAGCAGGTCCTGATCAACGTGCTCCTCAACGCGATCCAGTCACTGCACCCCGACCGCCCCAACGAGATCGAGCTCGTGCTGCTTCATCGACGAGCGCAGGCGGTGCTCACGATTCGCGACACGGGGCGAGGGATCCCCGCGCCCTTGCGCGATCGCATCTTCGAGCCGTTCTTCACCACGCGCGCCGTCGGTGAAGGCATGGGACTCGGGCTGTCGGTGTGCCGCACGATCATCGAGGGATTCGGCGGGACGATCGAAGCGACATCGAGCGACGGCGCTGGAACGACGATGACGATCACGCTGCCGATCCATCGCGGCTCGCAACCGGCGTTCGTCCCAGCGGAGCCGGTGCCCACGCCGATTCGCAAGCGCGTGCTCATCATCGATGACGAGCCACTGTTGCGCGATGCACTGACCCGTCTCCTCGGCGGCGAGCACGAGATCACGACGGCGAGCTCCGGCGCAGAAGGACTCGCGAAGCTGTCGAGCGGTCCGTTCGACGCCATCGTCTGCGACGTGATGATGCCAGGGATGAACGGGCAGGAAGTGCATCGCAGAGTCGCGGCGGTGCATCCCGGCCTCGAGAAGCGGATCGTCTTTATTACCGGCGGGACGTTCTCGCCGGAGCTCGACGAGTTTCTGGCCACCACACCCAACCGCTTGCTCGCCAAGCCGTTCCAGCTCGACGACGTGATCGCCGCGGTCGAGCTCGCCGCAACCGACACCTGACCGTTGCAATTGGCCGGACCTCTCGCTATGAGACCGGCGTTGGCTTATGTCCGAGCTCGCTCCCATCCCGACGACCGATGTTGTCGACGAGCCGCGCGTGCCGGCGGCGCCCTCGGCATGCGATAGCGCTCCGATACCGGTGCTCGCCGAGGGCACCTCTCCGGTCGCGATCGCCTATCGGCCCGCGCCGCGTCGCACGTGGCCACTCCTCGCCGCCGCGATCGGTGTCGTCGCGGTCGCCGCGTCCGGCTACACGATCTACGCGAAGCGTGATGCAACGCGCGAGCTGATCGCGCGCTATCCGATCGCGGCGAGCGCTGCCGAACAGGCCGAGCTCGCAAACGGGCGCGCGCGATGGAGCGGCGGCAAGCCGCGACTGCTCGCGTCGCTCGCAGCGTTCGATGCGCCGGACCTCGCGACGCTCAAAGGCATCGGCGCGTGCACGCTCACCACGAAGCGCAGCGACGACGAGATCACGCGTGCGGCGATGTCCTCCGCAGGGACCGCCGCGTGGGACGATCGCGATCTCGCGATCTCGCTTCGTCACATGATCCTGCCCGGCGAGACGAGCGGTGATCTCGCGGCGATCGCGCGGCCCGCGATCGATCTGCTGATCGCCGCGTCCACGCGCGCTCGGTTCCAGACGACCGCGGCTCGCGATCACGTGCTGCACGCGATCGGCTCCGCGTTCGTCCTCGTTCGGGTCGACGAGCTGCGCATGCCCGAGCTCGATCGTGCGCGCGATGTGATCGCGCCAGGTGTGCTCGCTGGAACCGCGTACGCGTTCGATCCCGCGAACGGCGCACTGCGCTGCGCGGGTATTTTTCGTGCGACCTCCTCGACGAGCGTCGGCGCACTTAGTAGCTTTTCGGGGCTCGATCGCGCGCAGAACGCCGCACTGCGCGATTTCGAGCAGCAGATCGAAACTTCGCTCGTGTCCTCGCTCCGATCTATCGATTAACTAACGCTGGATTCGAATGATGGTTGGTGTACATACGACCGCCCGCGTGGCAATGTGCCCCACATGGTCCGGCTCAGCCCCGAGCTGATCAGGCTCCTCGAGAACGTCCTCGACGGTCTCGAGAAAGTCGATATCTCGTGGCACATCGCCACCGCGGACGCGCCGCTCTCGATGGACGTGCTGCAACAGCGGACGTATCTCGATCTACAAACGCTGCGCGACGCGATCAGTGAGCTGATCGCGTCGGGCATCCTCGTGGCGAACGAGCCACCGTTCGGCCAGCTCGTCCTCGGACCGCGCGCGAAGTCATCGGACTTCGAAGCGCTGATGAAGCACTACACCGAGGATCGCGTCCTCGTGGTGAACACGGCGACTCGGATCGCGATGGAGCGCATTCGCAACATGGCCGCGAGCACGTTCGCGGACGCCTTCTTGATTCGCCCGCGGCGGAAGAAAGGGGATGACGATGCCTGAGCTCGTCTTTGGACTGTGCGCGCTCACGAGTTTGTTCTGCGCAAGCTTGTTGGTTCGTGCGTACTTCGCGCGGCGAACGCGACTGCTCTTGTGGAGCTCGCTGTGCTTCGTGGGCATCGCGATCAACAACCTGTTGTTGGTCGTGGACTTCTTGATCGGCTCCGCCGCAGATCTCTCGCTGTTGCGAACCTCGATCGCGCTCGTCGCGATGTTGCTCCTGCTGGTCGGCCTCGCGTGGGAGAACCGATAGTGGACACGATCATGTCCATGGAGCGCGGCGCACTCACGTTCGCGTGCGTCATCGCGGCGGTGTTCTTCCTCCGCTATTGGTCCAACACGCGCGACCGGTTCTTCCTCTGGTTCGCGGGCGCGTTCCTGACGTTCGGTCTCAACTGGGGGGTGGTGGGCTTCGTCAACACCGAGCACACGCACCTCGTCTACATCATCCGGCTCGTCGGGTTTCTGCTCATCATCGCGGCGATCGTCGGAAAGAACACTGCCTCGAAGAGCTGACCACGTGAGCCTCCGCGAGTGGCTCGTGTGACCTGCCCCACCGGATTTTGTCGGGTGGGGCTATGTCGGCGAGGCAGTGGTCACCGGCTGCCATCTCCTGATACTGGCAAGGCGCTTCCCTGCGGGGGTACCATTTCCACTATGCGGGGAACTCTCTTGTCCTACGTCATGGTGGTCGCGGTCGTCGGATGTGGCGACTCTCCGCCGGGAGGCGTCGATCAATGCGCCAACGTCGTGCCGCCACCGGCAGCATGCATGACCTCGTGCGATCCGACGCCAGGCGCACCCGCGAGCTGCCCGGGCGGGTTCCACTGCACGCCCGACGGAACGTGCAACGCATACTGCACCGCTGGCGGACTCGAGTGTGGCGACGGCTATCGCTGCACGCCCGATGGACGCTGCGTCGGTGAAGACGAGTGCATCGGCCTCGAGTGCAACATCGTCGACTGCGACGCGATGGGCATGCCGCTCACCACGATCTCGGGCACGGTCTACGCGCCGAACGGAACGCTGCCGCTCTACGGGATCGACGTCTACGTTCCAAACCAAGATGTCGCGGATCCGCTCGACGGTGCGATCTGTGACCGCTGCACGGACTCGATCCCCGGCTACCCGCTCTCCAAAGCCACCACCGACGAAGCCGGCAAGTTCACGCTGATCAACGTGCCCGCAGGCCAGAACGTCCCCATCATCATCTCGAGCGGCAAGTGGCGCCGCACGATCATGGTGTCCACCGTTGCAGAGTGCACCGACACGGCGCTGCCGGCGGCCGACACGCGGCTGCCCAAGAACAAGTCCGAAGGCTCCCTCCCCAAGATCGCGATCACCACCGGCAATGCCGACGCACTCGAGTGCCTCCCGCGCAAGCTCGGCATCGACGACTCCGAGATCGGCCCGCCCGGTAGCGCAGCACGTCTCCATCTCTTCAGTGGCAACGGTCGCTCGTCCTTCGCCGCCGGGCACGCAGGCGGCACCGGCATGATCCCGTCGGCCACGCCGTTCTGGTCGGACGTCAACAACCTGAGGCCGTACGACATCGTCTTCCTCTCGTGCGAAGGCGCGCAGAACCCACTCACCAAACCGCAAGCTGCCCTCGACGCGATGAAGGCCTACGCGGATCTCGGCGGTCGCGTCTTCGCCTCGCACTGGCACAACATCTGGGTCGGCGGCGAGTTCAACAACGAGAACGGCGGCACCGGCCAGTCGCCCGACGTCTGGGCCAACATCGCCGAGTGGAACGCCAACACGAACCTGTCGACCGCGACAGACCTGATCGACGAGGCGAACAACCCGAAGGGCTCCTCCTTCGCCACGTGGATGCTCAACGTGATGGGCTCCACCACGCGCGGCGAGATTCCGGTCACGCAACCGCGCCTCACCGCCTCCGCTGTCGACCTGACCAAGGCCGAGCGCTGGGTCTATCTCCCGCGCAGCGGCACCGACTATCCGCAGACGTTCCAGTTCACGACGCCAAACGAAGCGCCGATCAACGATCGCTGCGGCAAGGTCGTCTTCTCGGACATGCACGTGTCCGCCGACTCCGTCGGTTCGGGCGCGTACCCGGGCGGCTGCTCGACACAACCGCTGACGCCGCAAGAGAAGGCGCTCGCCTTCATGTTCTTCGACATCGCGTCCTGCGTGGCCTCACCGATCTTCTAACCGCGACCACGCTTCGACGCGCGCCCCCCACGTGGGCGCGGTTTTCGGTTTCCGTTACTTCACGGGCGTCGGCGCGGGCGGCTTGGGCGCCGCGGCGGGCTTGAGGCCACCGTTCGCCGCTTCCATGAACGAGCGGCCCTCGAAGATGACGCCCTTGTCGATCTGGAGCGTCGGCGTGTGCAGGTCACCCTTCACGCGACCGGGCGCGTGGATCTCGATCGAGCGCGCCGCCTTGATGTTCCCGACCACGGTGCCTTGAATGATGATCTCGCCGATCTCGATCTCGGCTTCGACGACCGCGCCTTCACCGATCACGAGCGTGTCGTCGGAGAAGACCTCGCCCTTGAAGCGACCGTCGATGCGGACGGTGCCGTCGAACGTGAGCTTGCCCTCGAAGGTCGCGCCGCGACCGAGGAGCGTCGTGATCTCACCCATCGCATGCTGCTTAGCTGTGGCCACCATCTGCGGCGGACCGTATCACGGCGGCTGCGCTACTGGATCACGCCGACGCAGGACGCGAGGTCGAAGAAGATGAAGGCGAGCGCCTTCTCTTGGGGCGTGAGCGGGTTCGTCGAGCAGCCGGCGCCTTGCATGCCCGGATAGGGACGCGAGGAGCTCGATGACGATCCCGATGACACGTGCATGTCGGAGAACACGACCTTGCCGCAGCGATCCGTCTTCGGTGCCTCGAGGGGCGTCGTGAACTGGAAGATCTGCGGACGCTGCGCGGTCTGATCGAAGTAGACCCAGCGCTCGGCTTTGGTGAGATCGAGGGCCGTTGCGGTCAGCTTGCCTTCCGTCGTGGGAATCTCGCCGCGCCGGACGGGCGAGCCGCCGACGTTCTCCATCCAGGTCGCGAAGCTCACGCCTTTGGAGTGACCGAGCTCGTCGATGAGATCGGGGCTGCCGAGCGTGCCCTGGTTGCTCCAGTCGGCGACGCCACCGGCCGCGATCGTCTGACCGCCCCAGACCGCGGGCTTCTGTCCGCTGCCCGTGCCTTGCCAGTGTCCACTGATCCAGATGTTGTGCCAGTGAGAGGCGAACACGCGACCGCCGAGATCCGCGTACGCCTTCATCGCGTCGAGCGTGGTCTGCGGTTTGGTGCTCGCGTTTTGTCCGCCTTCGCACGAGAGGATCACGATGTCGTACTCCTTCAACTTGTTGACGTCGCTCCACAGCGTCGTCGCGGCGGCCATGTCGATCGCACCCGTGGGGTGCGTCGCTGCGAACTTGTTGGCGCCGTTTCCGCTGAAGAGCTGGACGTGACCGCCGCCGCCGTCGGTGGTGATCTCGGAGTCATCGATGCCGAGCTTGCGCGGGAGACAGTCGAGCGCGTCGGCGTTGCCCGTGGTGATCGCGATCCTCGGCATGTCGCCTTCGCTGCGGTTCTTGGGCAACGAGGTCTCGGCCGTCGAGAGCGCGACGTCCTGACACGCAGCGACGGTGGACAGCACCAGCTGCTTGCGCCACTTGCCGCTTTGAATGACGAGCGGGACGTTGTCCGTCGCGGGAACGTCGATGAGCTGGAAGCGGCCCGCTTCGTCGGTCGTCGTGGAGACCCACGAGCCGCCGGGCAATCCGTTCGCGCAGCGATCGCACACCGCGCCTTCCGGAAGCGGTCCCGGATCCGACGCGGGGATGTACACGTTCACGCCGTAGAGCGGCAGCGTTCCGTTCGGCGCGTAGACCGTGCCGGAGATCGTTGTCGACGGGAGGCCTTTGCTCGCGCAGTCGACGATGAAGCAACCGAGCTCGGTGCACGACTCCGCGTCGACTTGTCCGCCGCCGTCGACATCGCCATCGTTCTTTCGCTTTCCGCATGCGAAGACAGTGAGCGTCAGTGTTCCGACGAGAAATACGCGCGCGATACGGCCGTGCATGAAAGAAATCATAACAGTCCCCTCCGAACTTCGTGCATCGAGACTCGTCGCTCCGTCACGCGAGCGATCGACATCACGATAACCGACCGTTCACCGAAGACGTGAAGGTGGTAAGGCGCCGTCATCGCCGAGGACAGTTGGCCCCGGCTCCGCGAGAAACGCTCAGGGCTTGAGCTTCGCGTCGATCTGGATCGTGCCGTTGTCGGGCCACACCAGATCCTGAACGAACGGCTGGTAGTCCTTGAGCCGGAGCTCCAGCTTCTTCGCGGACGACAGGTCCAGGCCCTTGATCGTGGTCGGCGTCCGGCCTCGGACTTCACCGTTGATCCAGACCTCCGCTCCCTCGGGCTGGCTGACGATTACCAGCTTTCCTGTCATGGGGTTGAGCACGGCTTTGATCGTCAGCTCGCCACCCCGCGTCGGGACGTCGACGGTCTCCGTGTAACGCTCGTGCCGCTTGAGCTCGACCTTGATCGTGTGACGCGTGTTGACCGGGACGGACGGGATGTTGAGCGGTGTCGTCCCGGCGAGCCGAACGTCATCGAACACGACCTCGGCCCCCGACGGGATGGATTCGACGCGGATCGAGCCGACGGTCGGCGCTGTCTCGCGCGTCGACCGGATGATGAGGAACGTGGCAGCGGCGGCGACCGAGATCGCGATCAAGCCCGCGACGATGTAGGTGAACCACCGTTTACGTGCGGCGCCGAGCTTGTACTGCGACGGCATCTCGTCCACCTCGAACAGGCGGAGCTGCCCCGTGAGCGTCATCGGCTGTGGAGCGGGCTGCATCGAGTACAGCGCACCGGGCGTCATGTGCGGCTGTCCCGGTTGCCCCGGATGCCCTGGATGTTGCTGCTGCTGCGGGTACGGCGGATAGCCCGGCTGCACCGCGTACGCGGGGTGGCCCGGCGGGTAGTACTGCGGCTGAGCGTACGGCTGCTGTTGCGGCGGCGGATACGGATACGACTGCTGCGGATACGGCTGTGGATAGGGTGGGGCTGCGGGCATTCCCGGTGGCGTCGGCATCGCGAGCGGAAGTCCGGACGCATCGGTGGCGTAACCCGTCGCGGGTGCGAACGGCGGCGCGGCTTGCTGCGCGCCAGGTGTCGCGTGAGGGAACTGCGGAGGAGGTGCAGGCGGCAGTGGTTGCTCGACGACGGGCGCGCGCGGCACGGGCATCGGCTCGCTCGCTTGTCGGCTGACGATCGCTTGCAGGACGTTCGGCTGCGCCGGCACGCCACCCTGCGGCGTGCGCTTGGATGGACGCGGCTTGCGCAGCTCGCTGACCGCCGGCGCGTGGATCTTGGCCGCGAGCGCGGCGGGCGGCGGCTGGGCCGGACGCTTGGCCGACGGCTTGGCCCGGAAGTCGCGCGCGATCGTGGGGTCCTCGACCGCTTCTTCCTCCGCGGGCTCCCCGTCATGCGTGTCGAGCTCGTCGTCGGACGTGTCGCCGGGCGGGCCATCGGACGCGACGGGCGGCGCGCTGACCATCGTGGCTTCGATCTCTTCGCCCGCGTCGCGCATGAAGCCGCGCATCTGCGCCGGCGTCGTGATCATCGTGTTTTCGCCGATATTCGCGAGATCGCCATCATCCGCCGGATCGCCGTGCTCCCACGTCGCGGGATCAGCAGAGCTTCCCGGGATAATCGGACCGCTCTCTTCGCTGTCTGCGGGCGCTGGCTCGAGCTGGCGCGTGTCATCCGTGGGCCTGCGCGGCGCCACCGGCTTCTTCGGCGCGACCACCGGTGGCTTCAGCGATGACTTGAGCGAAGGAATGGGCGCCGCACTCGCGCCGAGGTTTCCCGTCGGCGGGCGCGGCTTACCATCGGGGCCCACGGGTGGCGGCTCCGTCGGAGCGTGGGCACGCGTCATGTTGCCGGGAGCACGCCCGCTCGGTTGCGCGGGCTTGAGCCCCACGACCTGCTTCGTCGGCGCCGTCGGCGCGCGCTCCTGCTTCTCGGGGACCGCTTCCTTCTTGCGTGGCTGCGCCGGCCCGGACCGCGCTTGCATCTTGGGCTGCGAGTTCGGCTTCAGCTCGTCGATCGCGAAGATGACGCTGTTCTCGTCGCGCAGCTCGTCACCCGCGTGGACGAGGTCATTCGTATCGAGCGTGAACGTCGCGTTCGCGCCATCGTGCACCTCGATGGCCGGGAAGTCGGCCTCCGTGTTCACGACCACCGGATCGCCGACGATCTGCCGCAACAGCCCCGACACCTTCGCCGCGGTGAACACCGGCGAGTACGCGTGCAGGAAGCGCTCGAGGTCCGACGCGAAGTCCGCCGCACTCTGGTAGCGCTCGCCCGGCACCTTCTGCAGCGCGTGCATCACGATCTTCTCGAGCTGCGGCGGTACGCCTTTGCGCAGCCTGCTCGGCGGCGCGATGTCCGCCTTGCGCGCCATATCGAGGAGCCGATGCAGATCCTCCTCGAGGTACAGCATCTGCCCCGTGATCATCTCGTACAGTACGATGCCCGCGCTGAAGATGTCCGAGCGGAAGTCGATCGGATCGCCCCAGGCCTGCTCGGGGCTCATGTAGTAGTACTTGCCCTTGATCACGCCGACCGCGGTCTGGCGCGCTTTCATCGTCGCCTTCGCGATTCCGAAATCGACGAGCTTCACCTCTCCGGAGTAGGAGACGAGCACGTTCTGCGGAGACACGTCGCGGTGCACGATGCCGAGCGGCTTCCCGGTGTGATCCTTCTTGCGGTGCGCGTGATCGAGCGCGCTCGCGATCTCTTTCGCGATGAACGCGCAGCAATCGAGCGGCATCTCGAGATCCATCTCGGAGCCCTTGCGCAGGATCTTGTAGAGATCCGCGCCGTCCACGTACTCCATCGTGATGTAGTACGTGTCGCCGACGCGGCCGAG
>JAEYYY010000725.1 GCA_023430775.1 Pseudomonadota bacterium | reverse complement strand
GATCGAGGCCGTGCTCGCGCGCATCCGCGCCCTCAAGATCCGCGACAACGCGTTCATCCAGATCGATCCGCCGCCGCCGCTCGGCCTGCGCTACACGCCCGAAGAGTTCGACCGCCTCTACGCCGAGCGCGATCGCCGCCCGCACCGGCCGAGCGCGATCATGAGCTTCGCCCGCTGAGCTACGACTGTACGGCCGACGGATAGAGGTAGTGGATCCACACCTCATCCTCGATGATCTCGTAGGTCACTCGATACGACCACACACGTGGCTTGATGACGATGGTCTTGTAGTGCAGTCCGTAGAACGGAGAATTCGACGGGTAGGGTCGCCCGCTACGCGGAGCGTGAGCGAGTACGCGCAACGCCTTGCCGACTCTTCTTGCCGCTGGTTCGGGTAGGGCCTCGAACTGTCTTGCGGCCCTTGGAGTGAGATGAATCTGCAAGGTCGCGCTCCTTCAAGACAGCGTCCAACGTCTTCCCTCGCCTCGCGGCAACGTCGCGCCGTGTCTCGGCGAGGACCTCCTGCCAGTCAGGGCGTCGCATCTCTTCGATGGCCGCCATCCACCCTTCGAAGTACTCCTCGTCGACCAGAACCATGCTGCCGCGTCCGCCACGCGTGATGCGATAGATGGTCCCACCCTCGATCTCGTCTGCGATCCGCGATGCATTGCGGACGAGGTCGGTGACCGAGATGATTTTTTCCATGTCTGTAAGCATATTCTAAGCACATTCATCCGACCAGCCGTCGCTCTCATCTCCGTCGCCCACCATCGCGATCAGGCCGCCTGCCAGCAACGCTCCAGAGATCCCGCCGAGCATCACGGCAGCCAACGCGGACGACTGCGCGACCACCAGCCATCCGCTGACGACCAGACACGCGATCCCCATCGCCATCAAGAGTCCAGCACGGAGCTTCCGCGCGATTCGACCCTGTCGAGGGGTTGCGTCGTCGGCGAGCTTTTCGAGGAGGAGCAGCTGCGCGTAATGCCTTTGTTCGAACGTCATGGCGGACGACGTCGTCCGCGACGGCTTGCGGTTGCGTGATTTATCGACCGCCGAACCTACCGATAGGACGGCGAGAAAAAAGTCCGCAACCTTCGAGGGCGTGTGGCGATGAGCCCGTCCATGTCCGATGGGATGGAACCCGATTACAGGATCTTCACGAATCGCTCGACGAGGCGTCCGCGTCGTGAGCCTGTCGAAGGCGTCGAACGGTCCGGTTCGAATCACCTTCTGGTCGCCTCGGGCTCCGAGAGCTCCGAGACCGTGGCCGCCACTCCGCGGACGATACCTGACCTCTCATCCGGATCGCGGGATGCGAAGACAGAACCGGAAGCTCGCGAACAGGCGGGACCGGTCTTCGATGACGTCGAACGGGAGTTGATCGAGATCCTCACACGAGGCCCGGAACCGCGGGAGACGATCGATGCCGCCTTCCATCGCAAGGAAGGTGAGATCGCCGCGGTGTTCGCGTGCCTCGCACCGGCGCAGGCTCGCGCGATGTCCGAGCGCCTCGAGGCGGGGCTCACCACCGACACGCTTTCGAGGCACTTCACTCGCCTCGCAAGTGCGCGCCGGAAGCGGCTCCTCGCCTTCCTGGCCGATCTGCCGCGTCGTGCGTTCGCGCAGAGGCAGCCATGAGTAACGAAGTCGGCTACCCGTCGCGCCAGGCATGGATCGAAGATCACCTGTTCGTTGCGCGCATGCGAATCCGCGCGGCAGCAGAGCAACTCCAGCACTGGACGACCGGGCAGATCGGCGACTTGCCGGCCGAGCTCCTCGAACACGAGGCGCAGATCGCGACCCACGTCCGTGCCACTGAAGGGCTGCCCTTGCTTCGGCTGTACGAGAGATTCGGCCTCACGACGATCGAGCAACGTCTGCTCTGGATCCTGATCGCCCACGCGTTGTGTCCGATCGCACGAAGCCTGCTTCGCAGTCTGTCGACGGAGGATACGCTGGAACCGACGACAGACGTCCTCCATCGGGTGGTGCTTGGCCTCCAATTCGAAGCAGAGGTGCTCGATCCCGAGCGCCCTCTCCTGCGATACGGACTCGTCGAGCGTGCAGATCGGGACCTCGACGCGCCCGAGCATCGCCAGACCTGGAAGGTCTCTCGCCGCGGGCTCGCGCTCGTCCAGGGCCAACTGGCGATCGACCGAGCGCTCGCGCCGATCGCGGTGATCGAAGCTCGAACGCCAGCACAGGACGAGCTCGAGCTCGCCGATGACACCACCAACGCGCTGGGGTCCGCGTTCGATCGCGGTGACATCGTGATCGTACACGGCCGGGTCGGCAGCGGCCGGCGCTCCAGTCTGGTCGCGACCGCACAGGTGCGCGGCTTACGCATCCTGCGCATAGAGGGCCGCGAGCTCGCGCACGATCGTGATGCCGCGCGTCGTCAGCTCCGCGCGATCGCGCGCGAGTGTCGGCTGCTCGATCTCGTCCCCTTGATCCGCAATCTCGACGCGGTAGCTCCGGCCGGCACGGTCCCCGACCGGATCGATCTCGTCGAGGACGAGTTGCCTGGACTCGTTTTGGCAACGAGCAGGCTCGCGATCGCGCGCCGATGGTCCCGTTCCCCGATCGCGATCGAGCTGCGCAGCCTTCCTCTCGAGTCACTCACCAAGCTGTGGTCGCGCGCGTTGCCGGGTCGTGCTGGTTCCGGCGATCTGCACCACCTCGCGACGACGTACCCGATGGCGCCGTCGCTGATCCTGGCGGTGGGGCGGATCGCGATGGAGAGCTGCGGCGAGTCAGCGATGATGGAGCACCACGTCCAGCGTGCACTGCGCGCAGTGCTCGACGACCGACTCGCCGGCCTCGCTACGCGCGTCGAGGTCAAACAGTCCTGGGATGACATCGTGCTCCCCGACGAACAGACCACTGCGATGTGCGAGCTGATCGCGCGAATCGGCGCACGCGCGCAAGTCTACGAGACCTGGGGCTTCGCCGAGAAGCTCGGGAAAGGACTCGGCGTCCATGCGTTGTTCTCGGGACCACCCGGAACGGGCAAGACCATGGCGGCCGGCCTGCTCGCACGCGCGGTGGGGCTCGAGGTCTACCAGGTCGACACTAGCAAGATCGTCTCGAAGTGGATCGGTGAGACCGAGCGGCACCTGGCGGCGCTCTTCGATGCTGCCGAGGCCGGCCACGCGATCCTGTTGTTCGACGAGGCCGACGCGCTCTTCGGGAAGCGGAGCGAAGTCCGCTCGAGCACCGATCGCTACGCGAATCAGGAGACCAACTACCTGCTGCAGCGCCTCGAGACCTTCGCCGGCATCTGCATCCTGACCAGTAACCACGAGAGCGCGATCGACGAGGCATTCCGTCGCCGCCTCGCGATCCATGTTCGCTTTCCGTTGCCCGACCAGGACGAACGCGCGCGGATCTGGCGCGCCCTGATACCGGCACGGGCGCCGCGAGCCGACGAGATCGACTTCGAGAAGCTGGCCTCGACGTACGCGATGAGCGGCGGCTACATCCGGAATGCTGTGCTTCGCGCTGCGTTTCTCGCCGCTGATGAGGCTGGCGTCATCGACACCTCGCGCCTGACCCGTGCCGCGCAACTCGAGTACGAGACGCTCGGCAAGGTGATCGCGACTCGTTCGTAAGGGAGCTCCATGTCGCAAGACCACGATGAAGAACACGATCGCAACCGCGACACCGCCACGGCCAACAGCGCCACTGGCGACAGCCCTCGCATTCGCGGCAAGCGCCCGACCGGAGTCGGTAGCGAAGATCTGGTGCAGATGCTGGGCGTGCCGCTCCACGCGTGGAGCGAGCGCCCGCAACTCGATGCTTCGTCAGGCGATCGCGACTCGCGGGCGCAGATCCCCGCCGGCATGGCGATCACGGACTTCGCTCCGACCGGAGCACCAATCCAGCAGAAGCCGAAGAAGAAGCCGGAGGCAGGCCCGAGTCGCGACGATCTCTCACCCGACGTACGCGACAGGTACCCCGACGTTCAGGCCGCCACCAATCTAAAGACCCGAATCGTGATCGTCACCGTCGAAGGTGGTCGTACGCGTCTCCGCTTCGGGGCGGGTGGATATCAGGGTGTCAAGCCGCTGATGGCCGTCAAGCTCGATGGTTTGACGCACGACGACATCCTCATCGACGGGATCGACGGAGACTCCAGTTTCGCGATGACGAACCTCAAGATCGACAACACTCGAGACAATGGTCGATCTCGAGGAGTCACGATCAACCCTCGTGCGGCGACACCCCCGAAGCCGCGAGGTGGCGTACAGAAGCGCGCCTCGACCGCGCCTGCGCGCGAATCGGCTCATCAGGCGGCAGCGCGCGGCATGGCGACACCCTCCACGAGCCTGCCATTCCTCGACCAGATCCAGGCGTCGTTCGGCCCGGCACACGACGTGTCCGGAATCCAGGCGCATGTCGGAGGAGACTCCGCAGCGGCGATGGGTGCCCAGGCCTATGCCACCGGTAATCACGTCGTCTTCGATCGTGCCCCGGACCTCCATACGGCTGCACACGAAGCGGCTCACGTGATCCAGCAACGCCGAGGTGTCCAGCTCGCCGGTGGTGTTGGCCAGGCCGGCGACGAGTACGAACGCCACGCCGACGCGGTCGCCGATCGAGTCGTCCAGGGCAAGAGCGCGGCCGATCTCCTCGGCTCGACCAGCACAGCGTCCAGGAGTGAGGCGATCCAGCACAAGCCCGACCCGAAGTCGCAATCGCCGCGAGCTCCGGCCGTCGCCTCCGGACAGAAGGCAGGAAGCTGGGTACATCCGAGTCCACAACCTGGAAAGCAGCTGGTCGGAAACATCTTCTTTCGGACCAAGGACAGCACGGTCGATACACACGATCGCGCGCTCCTCGGCGAGCTCGCTCGCGCGTATGGCGGAAACAAGTCGACTCCGGTGAAGGGCACGCTCCATGGCTTTGCCGATCCACGGCCGTCGCACGAGCCCGGCAACGACGACCTCTCTCACGCGCGTGCCACCGCTGTGGCGGGCGAGTTGCTCCACGCATTCGCTGCCACGAACGCGTGGTACGAGAACGTCGGCGCCGTGGGTCGTGGCGTCGATCCGAACGCCCGGAAGGTCGAAGCCGAGGAGGGATTCGAGGACATCCACGCTCCGTATCGCCGTGTCGATGTCTTTCTCGATGGCAAGGCCGAGCAGGAGATCGTCTCGCGAGACGAGATACCCGATGACCGGCCGAAGCCACCCAACTACGGCGACCGATCGCGGTACTGGGAAACTGAATATGGCACGAACATCGAGCGCGGCGACAAGCCCACGATCGAAGGGGTCGCGCAGCGCATCCGCAACAATCTGACAAGCGCCGGAGCCGATGGCAGGTTGGACACGACGCTGTTTTTCATGGGTGTACGCACCATCTCGAAGCCACCATGGTGGGATGCGCGGATGCCTGCACCAGTGCTTGGTCGAGGTGGCTATCGTCATGACCAGCGGCCGGAGTACGTGCGGCGCGCCGTACAGCTGATTCGCGACTACCAGCTCTACGTCCACTATTCGGACGACCTTCGAGCCGACATGCACGCGTGGATCGACAAGGGCTTCAAGGATGTTAGGCAGGTCCCCGGCGGAAAGCAGCTGGAGGAGCGACTCGGTCACCTTCGCTTCATGATCGGAGTGATCGGTGACGAGGCCTCCGAAGTCGCGAGGCTTGCCGAGTGAGGCGCCTGATCGCGATCTCCTGCTTGGCGATCGCCTCCTGCGAGCGCAGCGATTCACTCGATCCGGACTGTCCGCCAGAAGCCACGGTCGAGACCGATCAGCTGGGCTCCGGCGACAACACCAGGATGCGAAAGAGGTGCAGCTGGGCTGATCGCGAGACGATGATCGAGACAGATCCGCGCGGAACGATCGTCTCGCGCACGAGCTACCGGGGCGGAAAACCCGATGGCTTGTGGATCGTCACCGACCCGAGCCGAGGGACGCGAATGGAGGCCTCTTACCAGCGAGACGTTCCTCATGGCCGGTGGCGGACGTTCCAGGGCGACGAGCTCGTGTTCGAGTCGTTCTACATCGAGGGCCTCCTCGACGGATTCTCGTGGTCCGCGCACATGGGTACTCAGCAGTTCGATCGCGGCAAGCGCACGGGGCTGTGGTCCTTCGGCTTTCAAGGAAAGATCGGCGCCACGCGCATCTACGGAAACGACATTCTGCTCGGCGTCGATGGCCGGTCGGTGCCGCTCCCGCCAGCCTCGATCGAAGTGGACAGCAAAATAATCTCACGAACGAGCTGCGCCCCGACGTCGCTCCTCACCGATCGGTGTCATGCGCTGTTCGAGGATTATCAGGTCTGCGAGCTCGAGCCCGCCGAGCGTACGAGCTGTCAGGAGCGAGCCCGCTCGAACTACAGACAAGGACGCGGGCACTGACCTCGAGAAAGTTCGCAACCGACGAAGCGGTCCGGCGATAGGGCGTCCATGTCGACCCCAACGAGAAAGCCGAAGCGCGTCCTGACCTGGATCGTTTGCGTGTTGTTGATGTTCGCGGCCTCGTGTGAACGCGACGATGTCGAGTGTCCGTCCAATGCCACCGTCGAAATCGCACGGCAGGAGCTCGGCAACATGACGCTCACTCGAAGAACGTGCCGATGGGACGATCGAGTGACGCTGATCGACACGGATACCGCCGGGGAGGTCATTTCCCGCAAGAGCCTTGTGGGCGGTCAGCTCGATGGTCTGCAGATCGAGGCGAATTTGCTCGACGACATGCGCACCGAATCGAACTACCGTCGAGGCCTTCTGCACGGCCATCAGCGGCGGTTCATCGGTACCGAGCTCGTCGGTGACTGTAGTTACTTCGAGGGTGCTCGAGATGGGACGTGTTGGAACGACAACTTCAGATTCGGGACAAACGTCGAGCACTACGATCGGGGAAAGCGCACGGGCGTTTGGTCCTACGAACTTGGCATCAACAACCGCATCAACACCAAGATCTACGGGGACGACATCCTGCTCGCGTATGACGGCCACGTCGTACCGTTGCCTCCACCATCGATCGAGGTCTACGGCGAGATCATCTCGAGAGCTCGCTGCCCACGGACGAGTGGATGGGACACTTGTCGTCGCCTCTTCGACTCGTATCAGATCTGCGAGCTCGACATGAAATCGCCATCGATGTGCAAGCAACAAGTGGCCGATCGCTACCGGCGGGAGAGGGAGCGCAGAAACCAGATCGAGGGAAGGCCGGCAGAGGAGCTCTGATCATGCAACCCGGGCGATCGCGCAGATCTCGCGGCGGTTCGACGGCAGGTGGCGCAGCCGGACATCGGCGAAGCCGAGCTGACGGATCCGATCGACCAGCTTCGGCAGCTCGTCGACGAAGCTCCAGTCGTTGAGCTTGAGCGTCAACACCGCGCCCCGCAGCGTGTCGCGCAGCTTCGGCATCAGCCGCGAGATCTCGTGCAGCGCGACCTGCGGCGCGAGGTTGACGTCGAGTAGGAGCCAGTCGACGCGATCGGGCAGCTGCTCCCAGCGCAGCGCACCGACCTTGATCGGCAGATGGGTGACGCCCGGCACGGCCAGCACCTGCGGCGCGAGCTCGCCCGGATCGACTGCGACGACAGTCAGGCCTCGTCTCGCGAGCGCCATCACCGCACCACCGGGCGCGGCACCGATCTCGACGGCGACCTGACCGGCGGCGACCGGCAGGTTTGCGAACACGATCGCTTCCTCGATCTTCGCGTACGCGCGCGACGGTGCGCCTTCGGGCAGCGTGGCCATCACGCCGCCGCCGGGCAGCGCCGAGCGCGTGCGATCGTGAACGTGCGCGCCGACCCACGGGCTCTCGGCATCGACGATGACGTCACCGACGCGCTCGCCCTCGCGCGCTTCGCCGGTGCCGAGCGCGGACCACTCGGCGGGCACGGTTGCTTCGGGATCGCGCGCGAAGACGTGGATGCAGTCGTTCGCGAGCCCGGCATTCGCGAGCAGATCGCGCGCCGCTTGTGGATCTTGTGCGGCACCGAGCGAGCGTCCCCACACCCGGGCGAACGCGGCGCCTGGCGGATCGTCGAGCGCGACTTCCGCCGGCGACTTGAACTTGATCAGGCCCGGTCGAGAGTACGCGAATCGCAGCGCCGGCCGCGCGCGCGCGACCTCGCGCTTCACCGCGGGCTCGAGCCCGGGCAAGCAGGTCGCGAACACGAACTCGGCCATGTCGCGGCCACTCTACTCTGCGGATCGAGCCGCGGTCAGGCGTTGGACGCTTCGTGGATCCAGGCGTGCACGGCGGCCATCGGCTCGTCTGCCCAGGTCTCGTCGGCGTGCCACCAGTCATCGAACCACGGTGCACGCACGCGGACGAGGATTCCGGGACCTCCCTGCCAGATCTCGAGATCGTCCCAGAGCGCCGCCTGACGATTAGCTGACGTCGCGACGCGAGGCGTTCCCTTCCAGCGTCGTCCTTCTTCGACGAGCGCATGAAACTTCCGATTTGCCTCTTGCTCGCTCGGCATCGGCGAGCTCTCGCCAGTGGAAGCCGGTCAGGATCTCGTTCTTCTCGAAGCCGTCCACCAGCACGTCGATCAACGTCACCTCGGCTCGGGTTTTCGCCATGTCTGAAGCGTACTCCTCGCCTGTGATTGCGGGACAGCTGCGCTATCGTGCAGCCACGCGATGTATCGCTTCCTCTACTGGCTCGTCCTGCAGCGGTTGCCGGCCGAGGGCACGCACAAGGTGTCGTTCGCCGCGCTGCGCGCGATGGTCAAGGTCCCGGGCATCGCATCGCTGATGCAGCGCTGGCTCGGGCCCAAGGATCCGGTGCTGCGGGTCAAGGCCTTCGGCCGCGAGCTGCCGGGACCACTCGGCCTCGCCGCCGGTTTCGACAAGGATGCGAAGGGCGTCCGCGCGTTGCTCGCCCTCGGCTTCGGCTTCGTCGAGGTCGGCACCGTCACCGCCGAGGCACAGCCGGGCAATCCGAAACCGCGCCTGTTCCGGCTGCCCGCCGATCGCGCGCTGATCAATCGCATGGGCTTCAACAACGACGGCGCGCTCGCGGCCGCGCAGCGCCTCGAGCACCGGCCCGACGACGCCACGATCGGCATCAACATCGGCAAGACGAAGCGGGTCACAGAGGATCAGGCGCTCGCGGACTTCACGGCGTCCGCCAGCGCGCTCGCACCTCTCGCCGACTATCTGGTCGTCAACGTCAGCTCGCCGAACACGCCCGGGCTGCGCGATCTGCAGGCCGTCGACAAGCTGCGCCCGCTCCTCGCCGCCGTTCGCGCGGCCTGCGATACCGCCTCGCCGATGCGCCGCGTGCCGCTGCTCGTCAAGATCGCGCCCGATCTGGCCGACGCGGACATCGACGCGGTCGCCGATCTCGCGCTCGAGCTCGGCCTCGACGGCATCATCGCGACGAACACCACGATCGGACGCAGTGGTCTCGCGACGCCCGAAGCAAAGGTGACGGCGATCGGCAATGGCGGCCTGTCGGGTGCGCCGCTCAAGGATCGATCGCTCGCGGTGCTGCGCCGGCTGCGCGAACGCGTCGGTACGCGCGTCACTCTCGTCGCCGTCGGCGGCATCGAGACCGCCGACGACGCGTGGGCGCGGATCTGCGCCGGCGCGACGCTCGTGCAGAGCTACACCGGTTTCATCTACGGCGGGCCGACGTGGCCACGCCGCATCCATCGCGGCCTTGCTGACAAGGTCCGCGCCGCCAAGCTGCGATCGCTCGAAGATGCGATCGGGCTCGACGTTGGAACGACTGCTACCGCCGCCTCCCAGCAGCGGTAGCCGAGTACGCGACTAGTGCTGGACGAGCTTGCCGAACTCGCTGGCCGGCATGAGCTTCATCCACCGCTTGCCCTCACCTGCGTCCGGGGCGGTCGGCTTCTGGAAGGTCGCCGAACCCTGCTGCAGGTTGAAGGTCAGGCTGGTGATGTCGCTGGTGCATCCACCCGAGACAACCGCGCCAGTGTCGTCGATCTCCGCGAACGTGGTCGCTCCGACCGCGCCCGTGGTGATTCCGTTCTGAGCCTGGTTGGTCGCGCTCACGGTGATCGTGCCGTTCGTGGGGAACAGCACTCGGTCGACGGTGGAGCCGTTCTGGCTCTGCAGGTAGAGCGCGAGCGCCATGTACGAGGCGGTGGACGCACCGTTGGTCTCCCAGGGCACTGCCTGGTCGACGATGATCGGCGTCGCGAGGTGGAACTGGATCTGATCCTGGGTGCCTTGGACGCCGATCGCGATCGCGAGCTCGGTGACACCCGTGTTGGGACCCTCCATCGGTTCGCTATACCAGTCGCACGGGAGCATGCCGTTATTACCGCAACCGTTCGGCGGAACGCCAACAGGGTCGCCGTTGGCGAGCGCGATCGCGCCGCTGAGACCAGTCGGCGGACACTCGAGGACCTGCGGCGAATCCGGGGTGACCGGCGGCGTATCGACGGGCTGCGGGGGCGTTTCTTTACCGCCGCCACACGCGACAGCGGGGATGAACAAAGCGGGCAACAGACGGTTCAAGCGCATGACCTCTCCTTGATGGACCGGACATTAGCCATAAAACGTCGTCGTCGGGAATAGGTTTTGTTGCTCGTCTCTGACCAAGCTGTAACGCCTTGTTCGCGCCCTGCTAGAGTCGGCCATGGCCATTCGCAAGATCGCTCAGATCGGGCACCCTGTCCTGCGACAAGTCGCACGCGACATCACCCGTGAGGAACTGATCACACCGGCCACCCAGCAGCTCATCGACGATCTCGTCGAGACCATGCGAGATGCCGACGGTGCGGGGCTCGCGGCGATCCAGATCTACGAGCCCATTCGGATCGTCGCGATCGAGGTTCGCGACAATCCGCGATATCCCTACAAGCCGAAAATTCCGCTGACGATCCTCGTCAACCCGGTGCTCACTCCTGTGGGCGATGAAGTGTTCCAGAACAACGAGGGCTGCCTGTCAGTCCCGAACCTGCGCGGCGTGGTGAAACGCCACGTCCATCTCCGGGTGAAAGCATGGGACCGCCACGGAAACACGATCGATGAGGAGGTCCATGGGCTAAAAGCCGGGACGTACCAGCACGAGGTGGATCACCTCGACGGGAAGCTGTTCGTCGATCGTGCGGACCCTTCGACATTCGCGACCTGGACCGAATTCGAGCGGCACCACAAGAAGGCGTTCGTGGAGAGCGTGCAGCACCTCGTGGCCCGGGTCGGATCCTAGAGATCAACGAGGGTTGCGAGTTTTCTCACACCCAGACGCAACCGTTTCGCAACAGGCTCGACAGGGCGCGCATGTCCAACGAATATCGCGCTATGAAGTCTTGGGCGTTGTCGCTGTTGGTGCTGGGCTCCTGCACGAAACCCAATCCGGCATCGTGTCTCGATGATTTTTGCTCCGATCCCGCGCTGCCGTTCTGTGATGTCGACGGCTCGATCGGAGGGATCCCTGACACCTGCATTGCCGTTGAATGCATGCCAGGCGAGCTCCAAGGCTGTCGCGGTGACAACGCGCTGATCTGTAGCGAGACGGGAACCGATATCGACGAAACCGCGTGCGAATTCGGTTGCGGCGAGACCGGCTGCCTACCGTGCAACACACCGGACTGCCAGCCCGCGGAGAAGCACATCATTCCCAAGTTTGTTCCGACAGCCTGCGATGACCTCGCTACCACCAGCCTCGATGTCGCTGAGGACACAACCTTCGACACCTCGAATGACGAGACATGCAGCGCGATCGTGACGCAAACAACCGGGCCGGACATCTGCGTCGTTCATCACGAATCGATCACGATCGCGAGCAACCGAACTCTGCGTGTGACCGGCGAACGTGCGATCGCACTCGTGGCCGATCGTGAGTTTGCCGTCGGCGGGATCATCGACGCGAGTGCAGATGGAGACAAGAACGGCCCCGGAGGGGGATCACGGAGCTCGGGTATGGGTGGCACTGTCGTCAACAACATAGATGTCGTTGCTGGCGGTGGTGGTGCCGGGAATCGGACGCGCGGAGGCAACGGCGCGAACGAAACAACCAACGGCGGTGTCGCGAACGGCGGCGACGCGGAGCTGAACCAAACCACGTTGGATGAGCTACTGGCGGGTCCGCAGGCCGCGAAGAGCGCGACCGGAGCCGTCTCTGCCGGATCCGGCGGTGCGATGACCCTCATTTGCTGCCGTTGCGAGCTGTCGATCACCGGCACGCTCGACGCTAATGGGGAAGGCGGCAAGGGACAGACGCAATCGTTTGGTACCCCGGCTCTTCAGTTCGCTCCAAGCGGCGGTGGCGCAGGCGGCAACATCGTCCTCCAGGGGATGCAGATCAGCGTCGAGGGCCAGGTCTTCTCGAACGGTGGCGGTGGTGGCGCGGGTGGCGGCAACATCCTCGGCGACAATGGTGAGAAGGGACGCCGTTCGGCCCAATGCGCGAATGGTGCTCCGGCACCAGGTGGCGGCCTGGGTGGAAAAGGTGGCTGTGCAGGTTCCCCGCCAGGGGTCGGTGTCGCGGCTACTAGTCCGGGGGCAGGTGGCGGAAGCACAGGCTTCCTCATCACCTTCACACCCAGCGGTACCGAGCCCGAGCTCACCCCATTCGCTGTTTCCCCGGCGTTCGAACCGAACCGAACCGTTCCGACGAACTGATCAGAAACTCGTGCAGCATCTTGCCGCGAGCCCACTCGGTGGGGTTTCCTCGGCGCGATGGCGAGAGCCGCGAAGAAGGCGACCCGGAAGAAGAAGGCTTCGCCTGCCGCCGCGACCGCCATCGAACGCCCGCGCGTGATCCCGAAGACGGCATCGCGCAAGAAGAAGGACCCGCCCGGCCCGCTGATCACGGTGCGCCACATGCACCGCCGCGACATCAACCGGGTGTGGGACTTCCTCAAGGTGAGCTTCCGCGAGGTCAACATCGAGACCGTCGAGTACCAGCGACCGCGCAGCAAGCACCGGTTCGAGGAGATCTACGAAGAGGAAGGTATCGAGCAGCTGGTGTTCGAGGTCGACGACGGCATCGTCGCGTACGCCGAGTGCAGCTACGAGCCGACCGGCAGCGATAACTGGATCAACCCGCGCTACTTCGAGAAGCGCGACATGAAGCCGCTGTTCGTCGACGAGCTCGCGGTGCATCCCGACTGGCACGGTCGGGGCGTCGGCTCGTTTCTGCTCGAGCAGCTGCACCATCTGGCGCGCGTCCACGGGCTCAACCACATCGTCCTCGAGGTGGCCGAGAACAACGAGAACGCGTTCGAGTGGTACAAGAAGCGCTCGTTCAAGAAGCTCGACGCCGCGATCTTCATGGCGTGTCCCGTCGAGATCGAGCCCGAGCTGCTGCCGCCGCGCGAGCTGCCGGCGCCGAAGAAGAAGTCGATCGCCGCCGAGTGATTACTTGCAGGCGGCGGTCAGGCGCGCGCGCTGGGCGGAGGTCGGCCAGCGGGTATCGAACGCGGACAGCCGTGCCGCTGCCTGGGGATCGTGCAGCCGGCACAGCGCTTCGATCTCGATCGCGGTGGCGTCCTCGGCGAGCTGACCGCGGTAGGCGGTCTCGGTGCCGTGGAGGCGAACGGCCGCGAGCGCCGCGCGCAACTCGCCGCGGCGAAGCGCGGTCATCGCGCGATCGACGAGCTCGACCTCGCGCGCGAGCGTGATCGATTTCTTCGGCGCGGCCGGTGCGACGGTTGCGGCCTTCCTGTGCGGAACCGTCGTCTCGATCTCGATCAGCGATGTCGCATCCGGTGCGGCGACGATCGGTGGCGGCGCCTCGCGAACCGTCTGCTTCGAAGGCGCGACCGCCGGGATGGAGATCTCGTGCGAGGCGATCTCGGTGGTCGACGAGCGGCGAGTGGCGAGGATGGCAGCGCCGATCGCGACCACCACGGCGAGCGCGACCAGGCCGAGCTTGCTCGCCAGCGTGCTCGTCGCGGCGGTAGCGACGGCCGGCGTGGTGGTCACGGCCGCATCGATCTTGCCGCGCATCCGGGCGATCGTGGCCGCATCGGGTGCATCACCACGCGCCGCATCGAGAAGCGCACGAGCGCTCGATCCCAGCTCTCGCTCGGTCATGGCTGGTCTCCTTTCAGGCGTGCTCGCACGGCGAGCTCGAACGCCGCGCGAGCGAGGCGGAGGCGCGAGTACGTGGTGTTGAGGTTGAGCTCGAGGACGCGGGACACCTCGGGAACCGACATCTGTTCGAGCTCGACGAGCGCGAACACGATCCGCTTGTCCTCGTCGAGCGTGTCGAGGATCGCCATCACGGTGGCGGTCGCTTGCGCGCGCGACAGTGCGGCGAAGGTGTCGGCGGTGCTGGCGAGCTCGAGATCGTCGACCGGCGTCGAGGCGGTGCGCTGCTCGGCGACCCCGCGCTTGCGGCGATAGCCACCGGCGACGCGCCGAGCGATCGCGAACAGCCAGGTCGTGATCTGCGCGCGACCTTCCCATTCGGGGAGCCGGCGATGGACGACGACGAACACGTCCTGCGTGGCGTCCTCGAGCTGGGCGTCGGCGACGCCGAACGCGCGTAGCGTGCGCCAGACGAAGGTGACGTGCTGCTCGTAGACCTCGTCGAACGACGGGATCTCGATGACGTCGCTATCGTCGAGGGTCAGGGCCATCGCGGGCATCTGGAGCGTTGGTGCAGGCAGCACCAGCGATCCGTCACGCGACGCGAGCTTCATCGCCAGGCGAGCTCCAGCCCGAGGGCCGAGCGCGCCGAAATCGGAGCCGGTTCGCGGATCTCGCTGCCGTCCATGAACTGGAACTTCGCGCGCTCGACGGGCACGGCGACCTCGAAGGTGCCGACCAGCCGGGTGCGCGGCGAGATCGGCCAGCCGACGCCGAACCCCGACGCGATCGCGATCCACCGGCCGACACCCGATTCGGGGGACCGCAGCGCGGGACCGGAGCCGTGCATCTGCCCGATCTCGATGCCGGCCCAGCCGCGCAGCGGCATCCTGGTCGAGGCCCAGCCGCCGCGCAACGCGACGAGCTGGATGTCGAAGTCGACCGCCCCATCCGTGCTGGCGAGCACTTGCATCGGCCGCGGTGCCCAGCGCGCGTAGCCGATCTCGGCGAACGCGGTGTCGCGCTGGACGAACATCGAGAGGTCCGCACCGACGCCGACCTCGGGCGTCATGCCGATGCCACTGAGCGCGAGAGCGCGGAAGCCGCCGGTCCAGACCGTCGTCGCCGGTGGTTGCTCCTTCGTCGAAGCGAGCGTCGACACCGGCGCTTCGCGCTTCGCGATCGGGACCAACGCCGGCACCTCGACGACGGGCGTCGCCAGCACGCGCTCGTGCTCCTCGGTCGCGAGCCGCGCGACGATCAGCGCGACGGCATCGGCGAGCTCGTCGCAACGCGCGGCGGTCAGCGTGCGGCCGGTGCTGGCGACCGAGATCGCGCGGGTATCGATCGTCGCGGTGTACTGGCGGTTCGCGCGGGTGACGGTGACCTCGATGGCCCCGACATCGGCGAGCGACAGCTCACCCAGCCGGCGCTCGATCTTGTCGCGCACCGTGGCGGCGGTCGGGCAACCGGCCGGTGCGGTCCAGGTCACGTCGGCGGTGGCGGGTGACGATGCGAGCACCACGGCAACGACCAGAGCGGCGCGCATGGGCGAACGACACACAGCCGTCTCGGCGAGTTGCGCTGGCCCGATCTCACGGCTTGCTAGGGACGACTGTCGCCATGTGGTCTCGACCTGACAACGCTGTTGGCGAACCGCCCTGCTGGCGGTGCGCGAACTACGCGAACCGACACGAACCACCGACATCGACGGTGAGGAGCTGCACGCTTCGGGCCCACGTCACGGGAGACGGGCGGCGAACAGCTCGACGACGGCAACCGGGGCATCGATGTGGAGCCAGTGGCCCGCCTCTATCTCGTGGCTGTGGACGTGCGCCGGCGCGGTGGTCAACCGCTCGCGATCGGCGGCCGACACCGAGCTACCGCGAGTCGCGATCACGAAGTCGAGCTCGCCGCGCGGCGCGACCACCGAGTCCCAGAGATCGAGCTGGTAGTAGTCGACGAGCAAGCTGCGCAGCGCGGCGACATCGAGCCGATTCACCATCGCATCGCCCTGCGGCACCAGGTTCATCGCCAGCCACTGCGCGAGCGCGGTGGTGTGGCCCTCGGCGACCGCCGCGGCGACGAACGCATCGCGCGTCGGAAACGTCGGCGGCATGCGCGCCATCATGTCGAGCACGCGAACGACCGAGTTGTCGGGATCGGCGATCGCATCTGGTCGCGCTCCTGGGCTGGCATCGAGCACCCAGGTCTGGTCGAGTTGCACGCGATCGCGCGTGGCGAGCGCGGTCTTGCCGCCGAAGCTGTGCCCGGCGAGCGCTCGAACGTCGCCGAGCTCGGTGATCAACGCGGCGAGATCATCGGCGCACGCCGCGACCGTGTGCGGTGGCTCGCCGGCCTCGGAGCGGCCGTGCAACCGTAGATCGACGAGCACCACGCCCCACTCGCGCCGCCGATCGACCAGCTTGCGCGCGATGCCGCGCCAGTTCGATCCGGCCCCGAAGATCCCGTGCGTCATCACCAGCCACCGCGCCGGCGTCGCCGACGAGTGCGCGATGCGTTCGTGATGGAGCTTGGCCGGCACGGCTGCACTATGGCATGTGCGCGTGGCATGGTTCGGCGATGATCGAGCGCGAGATCGCGATGCTCGGCGAGGCGGGCCTCGACATCGCCCACGCGTTCGACGCCCATGCGATGGCGAGCGTGCCGGGCTGGGAGATGCTCGCCGGTGATCCGCGGCTCGGGATCCTGGTCGGCAACACGCGCGCGCTGTGGCCGCCGTTCACCGCCGCGATGCGCGAGCCCGCGCTGGCGGCACGTCCACATCCGCTCGAGCACTACGTCGAGCTCGCGATCGATCGCGCGTTTCCCGCCGCGCGCATCTATTACTCGCATCGCCTGTACCGCGGAGCGTTTCTCCCGTTCCAGAAGCTCGCCGTCGCGACCGGCCTCGCCGCACTCTCCGACGGTGGCCTGGTCATCCATCCCGAGTACGGTCCATGGCTCGCGTTGCGAGCGGTCGTCGTGATCGAAGGTCAGCCGGTCTCACGCACGCCGATCGCGAAGCCCTGCGCGTGCGATGCACGCTGCGCCGAGACCCTCGAGATCGCGCTCGCCGGTGGCGACTGGCGCGCGTGGTTGGCGGTGCGTGATTCCTGCACACTGCGCAAGCACCGGTACGACGACGATCAGATCCGCTACCACTACACCAAGGCGTGGGAGCGTTGATGGGGAGCGGCTTCCCCGATCGCGTCGGGTAAGCGAGCCGCGGTTAAGTAGTTAGCTGCGGTACATCGCTTGCAACCTCGGGATGCGTGCATCGCTGGACGTGGGCCATCGCATTCATGACCGCGTGCGTCTACCAGCCGCCACCGGGCGATCCGGTCGATCCCGATGACCCGAACCAGCCGGAACCGGACCAGACGATCCACGGCGCCTGCTTCGCGCAAGGCACCCTGCTCTGCCTCGAGTTCGAGAGCAACGACATGGTCGACGGGTTCGCGCTCGACGGCTCAGGCAACCATCACGACGCGACGCGCATCGACGTCGCCGCGATCACGCGGGTGATGAATCCGGTGCCGAGCGATCCTGGTGCCGCGGGATTCGGGTTGACGTCGCGGATGTCGGTCGACAAGGAGCTCGGGCTGGCGGGGAGCGTGACGGTCGAGATGTGGTCGATGGGCTTCTCGAACCGCACGATCTTCGACAGCAGCGGGCGGCTCTATCTGTCGCGCAACGACGAAGGCGTGCTCGAGTGCGGCATCAACGGCGGGACCGATGATCAGCGCCTCGACGGCGACACTCGCCTCGACGAGCTGAGCTGGCACCACGTCGCGTGCGTGTTCGACGCGGGCACGCGAGAGATCCGGGTCTACGTCGATGGCGACGTCGACGACTGCAAGGACCTCGACACCACGATCGATACTTCCCGCACCGGCACCACCACCCTCGGTGCAGGCTTCCTCGGCGCGATCGATAGCGTGCACGTGTTTCCGCGCGCGTTGACGTCGAGCGACATCTGCTCGTCCGCGGGACGGGGCACGACTTGCCGGACGCAGTGCCCGACCGAGGGTGGTGGTGGACCGGGAGGACCGGGCGGTCCCGGCGGCGGCTTCTAAGAGATCTCCGGTCGAACGCGTCAGACCGCTGAGGTACTCTGACCGGCCGCAATGGCGGACTCCCTGGCGCCGTTTCATCCGCTGATCGCGGGCTGGTTCCGCGACAGGTTCGGTGCGCCCACCGAGCCGCAGCGAACGGGCTGGCCGAGGATCCACGCCGGCAAGGACGTGCTGATCGCCGCACCCACCGGCTCCGGCAAGACGCTCGCGGCGTTCCTCGCCTGCCTCGACGATCTGGTGCGCCGCGGGCTCGAGCGACCGCTCCAGGGAACACAGATCCTCTACATCTCGCCGCTCAAGGCGCTGTCGAACGACGTCCATCGCAACCTCGAGGCGCCACTCGCGGAGCTGAAGGCGTACGCCGCGGCGCGGGGCGAGCGGTTCCCCGAGATCACGGTCGCCACGCGCACCGGCGACACGCCGATGGCCGAGCGCGCGCGGCTCGCGAAGCATCCGCCGCACATCCTGGTCACCACGCCGGAGTCGCTGTTCATCCTGTTGACCAGTCAATCGGGTCGCGCGGCGCTATCGGGGCTGCGCACCGTGATCGTCGACGAGATCCACGCGATCGCCGGTGACAAGCGCGGCGCGCACCTCGCGATCTCGCTCGAGCGTCTCGATCGACTGGTGAGCGCGAGCGCCGGCCAGGCCGGAGCGAGAAGCCGCAAGCCCGTGCGCGTCGGGCTGTCGGCGACCCAGCGCCCGATCGAGAAGATCGCGCGAATGCTGGTCGGCACGCGGCGGCCGCTGCCGTTCATCGCCGATGCCGGGCATCGCCGCGAGATCGATCTCGCGATCGAGATCACCGATGACGAGCTCGCCGCGATCGCCTCCAACGAGCAGTTCGGCCGTGTCTACGATCGGATCGCCGAGCTGGTGATGCAGCACCAGTCCACCATCGTGTTCGTCAACACGCGGCGGCTGGTCGAGCGTGCCGCGGCGGCGCTCGAGCAGCGGCTCGGCGAGGAGAACGTCGTCGCGCACCACGGCTCGATGTCGCGCACGCTGCGGCTCGCCGCCGAGCAGAAGCTGAAGTACGGCCGCGTCCGTTGCGCGGTCGCCACCGCGTCGCTCGAGCTCGGCATCGATGTCGGCGCGGTCGATCTGGTGGTCCAGCTCGGCTCGCCGCGATCGATCGCCACGCTGCTGCAACGTGTCGGTCGCTCCGGGCACACGCTGGGGGGCACGCCGAAGGGGCGGCTGTTCGCGTTGACGCGCGATCAGCTCGTCGAGTGCGCGGCGCTCGTGCGTGGCGTCCGGCGCGGCAACCTCGATGCGATCGGGTTGCGCGATGCACCGCTCGATATCCTCGCGCAGCAGATCGTCGCGATGGCCGCGGCCGAGGAGCTGCCGGAGGCGGAGCTCGCCGAGCTGATCCGCGGCGCCACGCCGTACGCGGAGCTGCCCGACGACAAGCTCGAGCAGGTGCTGCAGATGATCTCCGAGGGCGTGTCGGATCGCCGCGGCCGCTCGGGTGCGCACGTCCATCGCGATCGCGTGGCGGGCAAGCTCAAGGGCCGCCGCGGTGCTCGGCTCGCCGCGATCACGTCGGGCGGCGCGATCCCCGACATGGCCACGTACCAGGTCGTGCAGTGGCCCGAGGAGATCCAGGTCGGCACGCTCGACGAGGATTTCGCGATCGAGAGCTCGGCGGGAGACATCTTTCAGCTCGGCAACACGGCGTGGAAGATCCGGCGGATCGAGGCCGGGCGCGTGATGGTCGAAGACGCGCACGGCCAGCCGCCGACGATCCCGTTCTGGGTCGGCGAAGGTCCGGCGCGCACGCGCGAGCTGTCCGACGAGGTCTCGGACTTCCGGCGCGAGATCGATCACAAGCTCGACAGCGACGACATCGAGACGGTCGCGCAGTGGGTCGTCGCGGAGACGTCGATGTCGATGCGCGCGGCGCAGCAGCTGGTCGCGTACCTGGTCGCCGGCCGCGTCGCACTGGGCGTGTTGCCACGCAACGACGTGCTGGTCGCCGAGCGGTTCTTCGACGAGGCCGGCGGGATGCAGCTGGTGATCCACGCGCCGCTCGGCGGCCGGATCAATCGCGCGTGGGGTCTCGCGCTGCGCAAGAAGTTTTGCCGCACGTTCGATTTCGAGCTCCAGGCGGCGGCCACCGACGACGGCATCGTGATCTCGCTCGGCCAGCCGCACAGCTTCGCACTCGAGACGGTGTTCGGCTTCGTCAGCTCGCACTCGGCGCAGGACACGCTGATCCAGGCGCTCCTCGATCGCCCGATGTTCGAGATCCGGTGGCGGTGGAACGTCACCCGCTCGCTCGTCGTGCTGCGCCGCAAGGCCGGCAAGAAGATCCCGCCGCACCTGATCAAGATGCGTGCGGCCGACACGCTGAGCGTGGTGTTCCCGCAGGCGCAGGCGTGCCCGGAGAACCTGCCGGGCTCGCTGCCGGGGATGCCCGGCGATCGCGAGATCCCCGATCACCCGCTGGTGTTCGAGACCATCCGCGATTGCCTCGTCGAGGCGATGGACGTCGAGGGCTACCAGCAGCTGATCGAGAAGCTCGAGGCCGGCGAGATCCGGATCGTCGCGCGCGACACCGTCGAGCCGAGCCCGCTCTCGCACGAGATGATCAACGCCAACCCGTACGCGTACCTCGACGACGCGCCGCTCGAGGAGCGCCGCACGCGCGCGGTCGTGATGCGCCGTGGCCTGCCCGGCGTGTCGGGCGCGGCGAACGACGATCAGATCGGTGCGCTCGACGAAGCCGCGATCGCGGCGGCCAGCGAGGAGGTCGCCCCGGTGGTGCGCGATCTCGACGAGCTCCACGACGCCCTGCTCGGCCTGTGGCTGGTGCCCGAGCCGATGGGCATGGCGATGGAAGCGCACGCCGTCGACTGGTTCGAGGCGCTCGCCGCCGGCGGTCGCGCCGTGCGCTTGACCTGGGAGAGCGAGGGTGTCGAGCACGCCGCGTGGTGCGCGACCGACAAGCTCGGTGCGGTGCGCAAGATCCTCGGCGAGGACGTCGCGTGCAATCCGCCGATCGCCACGCCGGCGTGGGCGGCCTATGACAAGGAGCGCGAGGTCGCGATCCAGAAGCTGGTGGGTGCGCACCTCGATCATCGCGGGCCGGTGTCGACGCGGGCGCTGGCGGCCGAGCTCGGCCTTCCGATCGCCGACGTCGTCGATGCGGTGCTCGCGCTCGAGGGCGACGGCGGCATCCTGCGCGGTCGGTTCACCTCGGGTCAGCCGATCGCCACGTCCGCGATCGACGAGTCTCGGACTCGCGCTCGCTCCACCTCGCCACCCTTCACCCTCTCGGAGCTCGCCTCGTCCTCGACGGTGCGTGAAGCGATGGGCGCGGCGTTCGATACCGCCACGCTGCACGATGTCGAGTGGTGCAATCGCCGCGTGCTCGCGCGCATCCACCGGATGACGCTCGCGAAGCTGCGCAAGGAGATCGAGCCGGTCTCCGCCGCGGCGCTGCAACGTTTCCTGCTGCGCTGGCAGCGCGTCGCGAAGAATCGCCAGCTGATCGGTGCGGATGGGCTGGCGCAGATCGTCGAGCAGCTCCAGGGCTTCGAGACCGCATCGGGTGCGTGGGAGCGCGAGATCCTGCCGTCGCGGATCTGCAACTACGATCCGGCGTGGCTCGATCAGATGTGCCTCGCGGGTCACCTGGTGTGGTGCCGGCTGTCGCCGCGCAAGGCCGCGGTCGAGACCGAGCCCGACGAGGATGCCGCGAACGACGAGCTCGCCGACGACCGCAAGCTGCGCCGCGGTTCACGCGGCAAGAAGTCGAGTGACAAGCGACTCGACAAGAAGCTGATCGCACCGCTGCGCGATCTGTTCGGCGACTCGTACGACCTCGCCGAGGCCGGCGCCGAGGCCGCGCGCCTGGCGGGTGGATCGCGCGAGGAGATCACGGCGGCGGCAACCAAGGCGCTGGGTCCGCACGTGCCGGTCCGCGCCGCCGAGGTGATCGCGTCGCTGGTCACCGCCACAGCGATGCTGAAGAACGAAGCCGACGAGGTCTGCGAGCTCGACGACGCGCCACCCGCCCGCGGCTCGCTGCCGGAGATCGACGACGCCGAGGTCGGCATCGACATGGTCGATGGCGTTGGACGGGTCCAGCACGCGGACCGCCCGATCTCGGCAGCGACGGGCGACCAGGCACGGCCGGCTTCCGACGCCAGTGTCGACATGGCCGATGGCGTTGGACGGGTCCAGCACGC
>JAEYYY010000721.1 GCA_023430775.1 Pseudomonadota bacterium | reverse complement strand
CTCGCCATGCTCGGCGTGCGCGAGGCCGATGCGATCCACATCGGCGATTCGTACAACGCCGATGTGGTCGGCGCCCGCGGTGCCGGCTGGCGCGCGATCTGGTTCGGTCGGCGGATCGCGCCGGTCGACGATGCCGGCATCGCGATCGCGCGCAATGCTCGCGAGACGCGCGAGGCGCTCGTTCGCTTCGGCGCGCTAGTCTGAGCGCCGCGCCAGCGCCGCGAGCAGGCACGCCGGCAGCGGGCTGACGATCGCGACGCCGATCGCGGCGATCTGGACGAGCTGATGCGAGGTTGCGAGCTGATCGGGCGTCGGCTTGGTCGGTAGTGGACCGAGCAGCACGAAGAACGGGATCGCGACCACCGCGAGATCGAGCACGAGGATCGCCGCGATCCCGATCGCCATCACCTTCGGCTCGCGCCGCACGCGCGTCGCGCTGTCGAGCATCGGCTCGGAGAGACCGCCGCGGGTGCTCGTCCCGGTCAGCGCCAGCAGCACGCCCAGCACCACGCCCGGGATCACGAGCGCGATCGCGCCCATCACCACGGCCGCGGTGACGAGCACCACCGGCACGAACGCGCGGATCAGCCCGCGCACCGCCATCACGAGCGCGCGGATCTGCGACGGTCGATCGCCGTCCATCGCGCGCGCGAGCGGTGCCGCGGCCCCCGCGAGCATGAACTGCGCGATCCACGCGGTGCCGCCGATGATCCACGCGAACCGCACCGTCCACGTCGCCGGTCCGACGCTGGCAGGAGTCTCGGACGTCAGCGCATGATGGATCAGCGGCACGAACAGCAGCACCGACAGCAGCGTCAGCGGCACCGCGTAGCGCGCGTAGCAGCGCAGGGCGAGAGCGAGCGTGGACTTCACGTCAGTCGTCGCACTCGCAGATCGCGCCGCCCGCGTCCATGGCCGCCGCACGCGAGAGCATCCCCAGCACGATGGCTCGCATCGCCCGCAGCGTAGGGTGACCTCGCCGCGCGGGTCAACCCGCGGGCTTGTCCCAGCGCTCGAGGTGGCCGCGCACGCCGCCGAGATCGACCGCGAGCGAGCGGCTGCGGATCAGCCCCTCCGCCGTCGCCGCCGGCGAGGTCTTGCGCGTCGCGGGCGTGATCCACACCAGCCGTCCACCGGGGCCGAGCTGGCGCGCGAAGTTGGCCAGTGCGTCGACGAGCAGCGCCGGTGCGTCGAGCGCGACCCGGCTACCGAGCGGTGGATTGGTGACGATCGCGGCGACCGGATAGCACGAGTAGACCCGCGCATCGGAGTGCGTCAGCGTGGCCGCGACCCCGGCCGCCGCGCAGTTGTTCCGCGCTGCCTCGAGGGCGGCGCTGTCGAGATCGGTGCCGAACACCTTCGCGCCGCGCCGCGCGCACTCGACGAGCTCGAGGCCCGAGCCGCAGAACGGATCCCAGACGTCGTCGCCCTCGGCGATCGCCGCGACCCGCGCCAGCGCGGCGGCGATCGTCGGATGCGACGCCGCCGCGACCTCGGCGACCCGCCACGCCCACCGCGGATCCTCGAAGCGCTTCGGTGCCAGCTCGACACCACCGGTCGCATCGTCGACGAGCACCTCCCAGGTCGTCGCCTGCGGATCGTTGACGAGCTCGGGCGCCGCCGCGGTGACATCGCGGGCGACGCGCCAGACGACCGCGCGCTTGTGGCCGCTCGCGAACCCGAGCCGCCAGCGGATCGGCCCGCGCGTCCACGCCGCGAGCAGCGCGCGGACGTCCGGATCGAGGATGCGCTCGACGATCGCGGCACCGAGCGCCTCGGGATCGATCACGGTCTGCTCGGCGCGCTTGTCCCGCTTGCCCGGCTGGCGTGGCTCGCGACGCTTCGCCGGTGCGATCGCACCGAGCACGATCGACGCGGTCGCCCACAGCCGCGACGCGAACAGCTCCGACCACGGCCCCGCGAGCGTCACCTCGGCACCGCCATCGCCGAGCGACTTCGGCGCCATGCCGAGCGTGGTCAGCTCCTCGACGAGCAGCTCGCCCAGGCCCGCCTTGCAACGCAACCGCACGCGCAGCGGCTTCGGTGGAGCGACGTCGGTCGCGATCGCGCTGTCGAGGTCGCGCTTGCTCGACCGATCCCCCATCAGCACGGCGCGATCGCGCCGCCGGGCGAGCTCCTTGTCCTCGGTCGCCGTGCGCTTGAGCCTGGTCAGCGCGGCATCACCGCCGAGCTTGCCGAGCGCCTCGGCGAGCACGCGCCGCTCGTCGGGCGGCACGTCGGCGGCATCCCAGCGCGCCAGCACGGCATCGCGGGCGGCCTCGCTCGTCAGCTTGCCGAGGGCGCTGATCGCGGCCTTGCGCACGCGCACCGCCGGATCCTGGATCCTCTGCAACAGCAGCAGCTGGGCATCCGCGTTACCCGCGCGCGCCAGCAGGCCGATCGCACCGACCAGCCGCGCGCTCACCGCCTCGTCGGGCGTGGTCGCGAGCTTCGCCTGCAAGGCCCCGCGTGCCGTGCCGCCGAGCTTGGCGAGCGCCGCCGCCGCGCGATCGTTGCCTGCCGCGGTCAGGTCGACCAGGGCCGGGATGTGCTTCTGCCCCGGCGTGAAGTTCGGCTTGGTCAGCGCCTCGGCGAGATCGACATCGGTGGAACGAGCCACGCGTGCAGCCTACCTGGTTTCGGGAATGCCGCCGGGGTCGCGGTGGTTTCGCTTCGCCATGCTCGAGCTCCGCCGCGCGCGCGCCGATGACATCCCGACCCTGCAGCGCTGGGATCGCGAGCCAGACGTCATCCGCTGCACCACCGACAACCCCGACGCGACCACCGCGTTCGAGGGCCACGACTGGCACGACGCGATCGCGAACCAGAGCGACGTCGACTTCTATCTGGTCGCCGAGGTCGACGGCAGACCGATCGGCGCGATGCAGGTGATCGATCCGCACCTCGAGCCCACCCACTACTGGGGCGACATCGAGCCGAACCTGCGCGCGCTCGATATCTGGATCGGCGAGAGCGATCAGCGCGGCCGCGGGTTCGGCGAGCAGATGATGCGCCAGGCGTTCGAGCTGTGCTTCGCGGATCCGGCCGTCACCGCGATCGTCATCGATCCGCTCGCGAGCAACGCCCGCGCCCTCGCGTTCTACGAGCGACTCGGCTTCGTGAAGGTCGAGCGCCGGTTGTTCAACGACGAGGACGACTGCTGGGTGATGCGCCTGACGCGTGACGCAGCTTAGCGGCGGTTCTTCTTGCGCGCGGCCTTCTCGGCCTTGCGCTTGTCGCGCGCCTTCTGCTTGTCGTTCGGGCGCTGCTGACCGACC
>JAEYYY010000714.1 GCA_023430775.1 Pseudomonadota bacterium | reverse complement strand
GGCCAGGTCGTCGTCGTGCAGGACCTTGCCCCACGCGTCGGGGGTCGATCATTCCTCTCCACGCCGCGCTCGTTGGCGGCGTCTGTCGAGACCAGAGCGGCTTGTGCCGCTCCGGAGTCGCCAGAATTTCCGGAAAGGGTGTCGTCAGAGTTTTCGGAACTCACACTCGCCGATCGATCGCGGAGCAGGTCGGTGCCGATGGCGCGGTCCTCGACCACGCGTATTACTCCGCGGCTTCGCTCGCGACCTCGAAGCTCCTCCATACCAAGGGTGGCGCTCGCGACCTCGGAGCTCCTCCATACCAAGGGTGGGCGCTCGCGCCCTGGACTCTGAAGCTCCTCGTATGCCGAGGGCGGGCGGTCGCGACCTGGACCGCGAAGTTCCTCGGGCGCTGAGGCGACCTCGACCGCGAAGCTCCTCGGGTGGCGTCTTCGACGGCCCTCGCGACTGGACCGCGAAGCTCCTCGGGCTGAGAGGCCGGCGGACCTGGACCGCGAAGTTCCTCGGGCGCTGAGAGGTGGGCGCTCGCCCTAGGCTTCACCTTCGCCGAGCTCGCGGCGAGTCTGATGCGGATCGATCGCGAGCAACAGCGCGACGATCGCGACCTGGAAGCCGCCGAAGCCGATGAACGCGCCGGCGGTGCCGAGCGTGTCAGTCGCGGGACCTGCGAGCTTGCCACCGAGCGAGCGCCCGAGGTTCGACAGCGCCATGTACGCGGTGAACTGCGACGCGGCGACCGCCGGCCACGCCACACCCATCAGCAGCGCGAACATCGACGCCGACAGCGTGCCGGTGCACAGCTCCTGCGCGCACGCGTAGGCGTAGACGAAGTTGTCGTCGGTCCAGTAGGCGGAGCCGATGCCGAAGCCGACGAAGACCAGGCCGAGTGCGATCGACGAGATCGCGACCATCTTCTTGTGGCCGACGCGGTCGGCGAGCCAGCCACCGATCACCGAGCCGGACAGGCCGAGGATGAGCGGCAGGCCACCCATCATCTGGCCGTACTCCTCCTGCTTCCAGCCGAGCTTCTTCATGAGGAGCACGGTGAGGATCGCGGTGAGCGACTGGCTGCCGAGGATGAGGCAGAAGGCGAGCACGCCCGAGAGCAGCGGCGAGCGGCGGCTGAATGCCTTGATCAGGTTCTTGAACAGCGACGGGCGCGCGACACCCGCGGGACGCTCGCGCGCGGAGAGCGAGAACAGCAGATCCGTGGAGCGTTCGCGCAGGAGCAGCGGGAACATCATGATGGTGGCGAGCGCGATGGCCTGTGCGGCGAGGGCGATCTGGAGGTCGTAGAGGCCGACGAGCGTGGAGAGCACCGCGCCACCGAACATGGTGCCGAGGTAGCTGCCGCCGTACATCAGGCCGTTGGCGAAGCCGCGCTCGGACTCGGGGAGGAGATCGACGGCGAGCGCATCGACCGAGACGTCTTGGAGGGAGGCGAAGACGTTGGCGGTGAAGATCAGGATCTTGATCAGCTCGAGGTTGGATGACGGATCTGGGATGAAGACCAGCACCGTCGAGGTGGTGACCAGCATCAGCTGCGCCGCGATGATGAACGGTCGCCGGCGCCCCATCTTCGAGTGACTGAAGCGATCGACGAACGGCGCCCACAGCCACTTGAACGACCACGGCAGGAGGGCGATGGCGGCGAGCGAACCGATCTCGCCCTCGGTGGCGCCGTGCTTGGCGAGGTAGGCGGCGAACGTGACGGTGACGAAGCCGTAGGGGATGCCCTGCGCGATGTAGAGCGCGGTCATCACCGTGAGGCGGAGGACCTTGCGTTCGCCGATCGCGATCATGCGGGCGCGACAGTACTCGAAGTCGGGCCAGCACGAAGCGTGCATGCCGAGACGGTCATGCCCGTCCCGGTGACCTTCGAAGGCGTCCATGCCAGCTTTGCCATCACCCGCCCTGCCCCGGGCGTGGTGGTGATGACCATCAGCGGCCGCGATGCCGGCGAGCACGGCGACGGCCCGATGCGCGCGCTCGACGACGAGCTGGCGAACGGCCCGTTCGCGCTGTTCATCGACGCGAGGCGGACCAGCGGGGCGTCGATCGACGTCAGCAACGTGTGGGCCGGGTGGTTGCGCAAGCACCGCGACCACCTGCACCGGATCCACATGCTGACCGGGTCGCGATTCGTCCAGCTGACCGCGGACTTCGTACGGCGATTCGCGGAGCTCGGCGACTCGATGCTGGTGTACACCGACGGCGGCGCGTTCGACGAGGCACTGGCAACCGCGACGCGGCGCTGAACCGCTCGTCGAGCGAATCTGCTACGGCTGGGCGGCGACGCGCTTCCAGGCCTCGCGAGCACGTAGGCTCTCGAGCCAGGCGGTCGACCTGGGGCCGAGCGTGGCGGCGTTGACGCGCTGGACGAGGTTGACGACCGAGCCGGCGATCACGTCGGCGACCGTGTACGTGTTGCCGACGAGGTAGGTGCCGAGGCCGGCTTCGAGCTCGTCGCACAGCTTCTGGCAGGTGGCCTTGGCCTGGTCGAGGCCGGGGTGCGGTTCGCTCGGGCGCATGGCGGCGAACATCACGGCGAGCGCCTCGCGCTGCAGGTTGGTCATCGCCCAGAACGACCACTGATAGACGCGCGCGCGATCCTCGGGCTTCGCCGGCATCATCTCGGGCTTGTACTTCTCGGCGAGATAGAAGTTGATCGCGCACGACTCGGAGAGCCGAACATCGCCGTCGATGATGAACGGCACGCGGCCGATCGGATTCACCTTCGCGTATTCGGTCTTCGCGGCGGGATCGCGGAGAGAGATGCGGTGGTACTCGTACGGAACGCCGGCCTCTTCGAGCATGAGGTGCGTGCGTCCCGCGCTGGACATCGGCGCGCCGTAGAACTGGATCATGTCGAGAGGGGTAACACGGTCTCGTGGCGCGGGCGCACGTGGGCGAGGCGGCGATCGCGAGCTACGGTCGATCATGCGTGCCCTCGTCATCCTCGCGATGCTGGCGGCGCCGGCCCACGCGGAGTGGCGCGTCGAGACGACGTGGAAGGCCGGCTCGATGCCATGGGGCGTGATCGCGACCGATGGCGCGGTGCTCGTCGGCCACGTCGGCTACCGCGATCGCGACAACGTGTGGCGCTACGACCTCGCTGGCCGCGTTCGCGCACGCGCGCGGTTTCCCGGTCATGTCGTCGAGCTCGCGCGCGGCACCGACGGCACGCTCTATGCCGGCAACTCGCGCGTCGATCGGGTGATGGCGCTCGATCCGGTGACGCTCGCGGTGCGCCGCAGCTATCGCACCGGTTCGGGACCGAAGGATCTGTGTGTCGACGACACGCGCATCTACGCCGGCAACTTCAACACCAACACGGTCAGCGCGATCGATCTGGCGACCGGCAAGGAGCAGCGCATCACGGTCGGTGCCGGACCACGCGGCCTCGATCGCGTGCGCGACAAGCTCTACGTCGCGAGCCTGCGCGCGAGCACCGTCAGCGTGATCGACACCCGATCGCTCGCCGTGACCGCGACGATCCGCGGCTGCAAGGGCGCCGCGCACACCGCCGTCACGCCCGATGGCGCGCTGCTCCTCGTCACCTGTTACGGCGCCCGCCACGTCCAGGTGATCGATACCGCGACCGATCGCGCGGTGCGGATGATCGAGGTCGGCGCGGGTCCGAACCCGATCGCGCTCACGCCGGATGGAACGCAGGCGCTGGTCGCCAACGAATTCGCCGACTCGCTGTCGACGATCGATCTCGCGACCTGGAGCGTGGCGACGATGCCGCTACCGATCGATCGGCCGGTCGGCGTGACCGTCGCACCTGATGGCAAGCGCGCATATGCGACGGGGCGCGGCTCGACCAGGATCGGGGTCCTCGCGCGGTAACGCGACTCGACGCAAATCCGGCGGTCCGCCGCGCATGGCGGGCCCCGCGACGCAAGGTCTGCGCGGATCGCGGCCGGCCCCGGGGCACATGGCTTGCTGGACAACCCTGCAATGACCATCTCCGCCAACGATTCGATCCAGACCGTGATGTCGCAAACCACGATCACTTGCCGTCCCGACGCCGATGTCGAATCGCTGATGTCGGCGATGACGAGCAACCACATCGGATGCATTCCGATCGTCGACTCGGCGAACCGTCCGGTCGGCATCGTCACCAAGCTCGATCTCATCGAGTGTCGCAACGCAGGTCCCAAGACCGCCCGCGACGTGATGATGCCGTGCGCGATGACGCTGATGACGACCGATACGGTGAGCCGTGCAGCGAAGCTGATGAGCGCCGAGAGCTTCCATCACGTCCTCGTCGTCGACACCCAGCGCACCCTCGTCGGTGTCGTGTCGACGTTCGACATCACGCGCTGGCTGGCGAGCGCGTCGTGATGGACGGGCACATGCACGTGTTGCGCGACGCCATCGCTGCGGCGGTGCGCGCGCCGAGCGCCCACAACAGCCAACCGTGGCGCTTCGAGATCGAGGGCGATCGCTTGCTGCTGTTCGCCGACTATCGCCGCCAGCTCGGTGCGATCGATCGCGAAGGGCGCCAGCTGGTGATGAGCTGCGGCTGTGCCCTGTTCAATGCCCGCGTCGCGGTGCTCGCCTGGGGCCATGCGGACATCGTCACGCTCGACATCGTCGACGACGCACATCCGGATCTCGTCGCCACGCTCGCGCTCGGCGAACGAATCGTGACGTCCGAGGTCGATCTCGCGCTGTTGCTCGCGATCGGCAAGCGAAGGACGTATCGCGGCGCGTTTCTGCCCAGACCGGTGTCGTTCACGATCGCGGACGACCTCGGCGAGACCGCTGCATTCCACGGCGCGCGATTCACGAGACTCGATCCTGTCGGCAAGGCCTCGCTCGGGGAGCTGGTCGAGCGCTGCGATCGCCTCCAGTTCTCCGATCCGGAGTTTCGGCGCGACGTCGAGCATTGGCTGACCCCGTTCGCGAGCCGGCGCCACGACGGCATCCCGTTCGCCATCAAGGAGTACGGGTCTCGCCTGCCGTTCACGATGCAGCACACGCTGCGATCACCGAGCCTCGGTCAACGCTTCGGCGAGCTCGAGCGCGAGCTGATCAACGACGCGCCGCTCGTCGTCGCGCTCGGCACCGACTCGGACGATCCGCTCGAATGGATGCGCTGCGGCCAGGCTCTCGAGGCCGTGTTGCTGCACGCCACCCATCTCGGGTTGTCCGCGGCGTTCGTCAACCAGGTCCTCGAGGTCCCGGAGCTGCGCAGCGAGGTCGCGCGGCTGACCGGCCTCGCCTACCCGCAGATGATCCTCCGGCTGGGTCATCCCGCGGAAAACACCGGTCAGCGCGCACCTCGGCGCACGCTGGCGGAGGTGCTCAGCTGATCACTTCGCCGAGCGAGTCATGCCGAACTTGTCCTCGCTCGGACCTTTCTCGCCGTCGCCCTTGACGTCGAAGGTGGCGTTGTTGGCGCCGGTCTTGATCGTGATCTCCGACTCGGCGGGGGTGGCCGAGAACTCGGACCACGCCTTGACCTTGTACTTGCCGGGCGCCAGCGCGTTGAACTTGAACTCCTTGTTCGGCTCGACGACGACGTACGCCGGCGCATCGACGACGAAGATGAACGACGCCATCTTCGCGTGGATGTTGCAGCCCAGGCGCACCATGCCCGGCTTGTCGAACTTGATCTCGCGCGAGTCGCCATCCTTGTAGAGGCCGACGTCGAACTTCTTGGTGGACGAGATCGAGAACACGTTGTGATAGATGCCGTCGTAGTTCGGGAACGCGACGGTCGAGCCCGGCGGTACCGCGAGCAGGCGCGGGAGGAACGTCTTGTCGCGCTGCTCGACGACGCGGACCTTCGGCGTGCGCTTGGGATAGCCGCCCTTGAGCGGGTACAGCATCACGAAGCCGACGCCGCTCAGCGGCTTGCCGTCGACGGTGATGTTGCCGGTCAGCGAGCCGGGGCGCTTCGCGTTGGGCTCGTCGGCCTCCGAGCTACCGGCGAGCTGCGGCTGCGGCGCGGCATCCTTCGGCGCCTTCTTGAGCGGCGTGTCGATGCGCGGCGGCGCACCCTCGCGGAACGCGGGCGCGGCGGCGGCGACGGCCTTCGAGCCGACGAGGATCTCGACCTTGCTGAACAGCTGGTCGGCGTAGTTCCGCTGACCGCGCTTGGCCGCGAGGATGGCGGCCTCCATCACCGGCTTGGCTTCCTTGTCGGTGAGCTTCGCGGCGACGCCCTCGGCCACCTTGAGCGCGGCCTCCGGAGCCGGCTTGAGCCGATCCTTCTTGGTCACGATCTGCGGCTGCAGCGGACCGAGCGCGCCGAGCAGCTCGTCCTTCTCCTTCTTCGGGACCTTGAACTTGTCGAGCGTCTTCACCAGATCCTCGACCAGCGCGACGAACTCCTCGTCGACCAGCTCCATGCCGGCGTGCGAGGTCTCCATGTCCTGGCCGGTGTACTTGCACGGGCCGCCGGTCGCCATGCACACGAACTCGACGAGCAGCTTGTTGAGCTTCGCGAGATCGACGTTGAAGAAGCGCAGGTTGATCCGGCTGTCGGCGGCGACGTTGCCGATGAAGTCATCGACCACGGCCTGCACGGCCTTCGCACCACCGAGACGATCATAGAGAGGCTTGTTGCTCGGCTTGCCATCGGGAGCGGCGGTGTCCTTGGTGTCACCCGTCATCGACGTGTCACCACCCTTGGGCGTGGTGGGCTTCTTCTTGTCTCCACCACCACAGGCGATCAAAACAGCAGCGAGCAAAGCAAGCTTCGTCACGTGTCCTCCGTTGCGAATCTACGGATGGGGACGATACCTGGATCGATGTCCGAAACGATAGGGATCCCCGGCACTTCAGAAAGGCGCGCCGCTCCGTTCACGGCTGATCGAGCTGATCGGTATCGTGGTTCGTATGGTGCGCATGACCAAGAGGGGACTTGGAATTCCATATCTCGTGACCGGGGGCGCGGTCGCCGTGGCGCTGCTGTCGCCGGCCACCGCCCGGGCGGCTGACTGCAGCGCGAATCCGACGCCTGCCTGTCACCTCGCCGAGGGCAAGAAGCTCATCAAGAGCAATCCGAAGCGCGCCGCCGAGGAGCTCCTCGCCAGCTACAAGCTCGACGAGCGCACCGACACGCTCGAGCTCTACGCGGCCGCGCTCGAGAACGACAAGCAGTACGCGCTCGCCGCGGAGACCTGGGAGCGCATCGTCAAGTATCGCGACAGCGAGCTGACCGCGGCCAAGGAGCAGCGGAAGGCTGCCGCCGCGTCCGCCGCACAGCGCAAGGTCACCGCCGCGGCGAAGGCCGTCACCAAGCTCGAGGCGAACACGGCGAAGGTCCGCGTCCGCGTCGGCCCCGGTGTTCCCCCCAAGGTCACGCGCGATGGCGTCGAGGTCGACATCACCAGGGAAGTCTGGGTGAAGGCCGGCGGCGACGAGCTGGTGTTCACGTTCGCCGATGGCAGCTCGACCAAGCTGCCCGTCAACCTCGCGGCCGGCGCGAACGAGCGCGTCGACGCGCCCAAGCCCGAGCCGAAAGTCGAACCGAAGGTCGAGCCGAAGATCGAGCCCAAGCCCGACGTCGAGCCGATGGTCCCGAAACAGCCCGGCGTGGTGATGAAGCAGCCGGAGCAGCCGCTGCCGCCCGGCCCGCCCGAGGGCAAGCCGTCGAACATGAAGCGCAACGTCGGCATCGCCCTGATCGGTGGCGGCGTGATCCTCGCCGGCGTCGCGACCACGTTCGGCATCGTCGCCGACAACAAGTTCGACGACGCGCGCGCCGCCGGTTGCAACAGCGACGGCGAGTGCCCGGTCGGCAGCCGCGGCTCGAACCTGCTGAATCAATCGAATGACAACGCGAACGTCGCGCTGATCTCTGGCATCGGCGCCGCTGCGTTGATCGGTACCGGCGTCACGCTGTGGATGCTGCATCGCAAGGAAGCGAAGCGTTCCAGCATGACGTTCCATGTCTCGTCCAAGTCCGCCGGCATGGCGTGGAGGTTCTAAGATGAAGAAGCTTTCCCTGCTCGCTCTCACGCTTGCCGCCTGCACCACCGAGCTCAAGGAGTTCGATCGCGTCGACGAGGTCGGCACCGCGACGGATCTCGACATCCTCTACGTGTTCGACACCTCGGCCGACCGCGCCAACTACGACACCATGGCGGGCCAGCTCGACGTGCTGTCGACCCAGCTCGCCACCATCGACGGTCAGGTCCCGAGCCTGCACGTCGGCGTCGTCACCGCCGACCTCGGCACCAAGGGTACCAACGACGAGCTGACGCCCGCGACGTTCCGCAACTGCGCGGGCACCGGCGACGGCGGCAAGCTGACGGTGTTCGATGCCGCGCTCCCCGTGCCGTACCTCGAGGATCTGCGCGGCGAGAACGGCACGCGCGTTCGCAACTTCGAAGGCGACGACGACGCGGATCTCGCCGCCGAGCTCGCGCTGCTGGTCAACCCGTCGCCCGGCAAGGTCGGCTGCGAGGTGATCCAGCCGATGGAAGCGATGCGCCGCGCGCTCGATCCCGCGACCAACCCCGGCTTCCTGCGCGACAAGGCGCAGCTGATGGTCGTGTTCATGACCTCCGACGACGACTGCTCGCTGAGGACCGGTTCGTTCCTCGGCGCCGATCAGCCGAACGCCGCGCGCTGCGCGACCGAAGGCGTGATCTGCGTGAACAACCCCGATCCGGGCCGCCCCGGCACGCACACCACCTGCCGTCCCCGCGAGGACTCGACCAAGGTCATCCCCGTCAGCGAGTACGTCACGTTCCTCTCCGACCTCAAGGGCGATGCGTCGAACGTCGTCGTCAACGCGATCGCCGGTCCGAAGGACGCACCGTACGTCACCGTCGATCAGGGCGCGACCGGCCTCCTCATCGCCGACGTCTGCAACGGGCCGGGCGGCGGTCACAAGCCGGCCACCCGCATCAACTCGCTGGTCAGCGCGTTCGGCGGCGCGTCGGCGAACGGTTGCTCGCAGGACACGGTCTACGAGCAGCTGACGGCACCGGTGATCGATCGCGCGCGGTCGTGCTTCCCGGCGCTCAAGGCCAGCGACGGCGACAACTGCCGCGTGATCGAGGTCGCCGATGGCGTCCGCTCCGAGCTCGCGCCGTGTGGCTCGGGCGGCGAGGCCGCTTGCTACACGCTGTATGCCGATGCCGACGCCTGCCCGCGCGGCGAGAACATCGGCATCGCGATCGATCGCCGCAGCTCGACGGCGCCGCTGACTTCGCGCATCGAAGCGACCTGCTTCGTGAAGTGACGCCGTAGAATGCGACCATGATCCAGAAGGTCGCGTTCACGATGTATCCGGTGCAGGACTCCGCCCGCGCTCGCGCGTTCTACGGCGAGACCCTCGGGCTGAAGCCGGGCAGCGCCTCCGAGAACGGCACCTGGACGGAGTACGACCTGCCCGGCGGCGGCTGCCTCGCGCTGTTCAAGACCGACGACATCCAGCCGAGCGCCTCCGCCGGCGGCAGCGTCGCGCTCGAGGTCGACGATCTCGATGCGATGTGCGCGGATCTCGCTGCCAAGGGCGTGACGTTCAAGGCGAAGGACATCAAGTCGCCGGTGTGCCGGATGGCGGTGATCCTCGACTCCGAGGGCAACTCGCTTCTTCTTCATCAGCTGAACAAGAAATGATCCACGGCACCCGCCGGCTGTGGACCGACGAGACGATCAACGAGGTGATCGGTATCGACGAGCGCTTCGTCTCGATCCGCGGTCACTCGAACCCGTTCGTCTACGACCACCTGACCGGCGAGCTCGCCGACGGCATCGAGCCGCGATCGATCACCTCTGGCGAGGCGCCGCTTCACCCCGCGATCGAGATCAGCGATGTCTCCCGCGGTCGCTGGAGCAAGGTGTCGCGCGATGGCCGGTGGGCCGCGGTCGCCAGCCTCGGCAATCGCGTGCGCGTGTTCGACAACACCAGCGGCGAGATGAAGTTCGCCGACGATCCGCCGTGCGCCTTCGAGAATCTCGCGTTCTCGCCGGATGGCTCGCGGATCGCGGCACTCGCGGATGGCGCCTGGATCTTCGGCGGCGAGCCGCAGCGCGTTGCCGGGATCCAGTACGGGCTGGCGTTCGCCGGCGAGGATCTGGTCGGCGGTGTAGCCGGCAAGCTCGCGCGCTGGAACGTCGACGGTAGCGAGCGCGCGCGCGTCTCGATCCGCCACAAGGTCGAGAACCTGACGTTCTCCGCCGACGGCCGGTTCGCCGCGGTCACCACGGTCTACACCTCCGGGCTGTGCATGGCGCCGATGCCCGACATCGTCGTCGCCGATCTCGTGCGGGGTCACGCGATCCTGCGGTTTCGCGACATCGACGACATCTCGCGCACGGTCACGCTGTCACCGAACGCGCGCTGGCTGGTGCTCTCCGATGGCGAGCTGACGCGCCTGCTGTCCGCCGAGCCGCGCGCGCCGTGGAGCGCACCGCCGCCGCTCGCGCGCTGGGAGCAGCGCTACCTGGTGCCGTCGCCGGATGATCGCGCGCTGCTCGTCGACCACGAGTCGAATGCCGAGCTGATCGCGCTGCCGTCGGGCGAGGTGCTCGGTACGAAGAGAAAGCTCGAGAACGCGGGCCTCCTGTGGAGCCCCGACGGTCGATTCATCGCCCAGCTCCCCCTCGATCAGAGCCGCGTGCTGCTACGCGATCCGCGCACGCTCGAGGTGATCGGCGAGCACGGCTTCAACTCCGTCCTCGATTCGATCGCGATCTCGCGCGACGGCAAGCAGCTCGCGGTGACCGACGGTCCGACGATCGAGATCCGCGCGCTCTAGAGATCTCTCCAGACCAGGCCGCCGCGCCAGTAGACGCCGAACGCACGGCCGAGGATCGCGTCGCGCTCGACCAGGCCGAACATGCGACCGTCGGCGCTGTCGCCGCGGTTGTCGCCGATCACGAGGTAGCGATCCGCCGGGATCTCGAGCGGTCCCCAGTCGGGGCCACCGCCGTCGGTGATCCGCAGCGGATGGACCATGTGGCCGAGCCGTTCGTAGGTGCCGTCGGCGCGCTCCTCGATCGTCGCCAGCTCGCCATCGATCACGACGCGGCCGCTGATGATCTGGACGGTGTGGCCGGGAGTGCCGATCACGCGCTTGAGCAGCACCTTGTCCTCGACCGGCGAGTCGAGCACCACGACGTCACCGAGGGCCGGCTCGGCGCCACGTACCGCGTAGCCGTCGGTGAACGGCACCCGCAGGCCGTAGGCGGTCTTGTTGACCAGGATGCGGTCGTCGATGTCCACCGTCGGCTGCATCGAGCCGGTCGGCACCTTGTAGTTCATCGCCAGCGACCACTTCGCGGAGATCGCGAGGAGCACGAACGTGGCGAGCACGATCAGCTCGCGGGTCCACCGGCGCTGCTTGGTCATGCGTGTGAGACCACGCTGACCGGCCGGCATATTTCCGACCAATCGAGAAATCTCCCGACGTTAGGCCTGGGCGATGGGCCGGTAGTCCAGCGGCCACAGGTCGAGGTACTCGAGGAGCAAGTCCTCGGAGTCGCGCAGCAACGAGAAGATCCACAGCGCGACCAGGTCCGGATCTGGATGGGACGTCAGATCCATCAACATCCCCGGAAGTCGATCGCGCGCGGTCACGCCGGCTAGGTCGGCCGGCCTCCAGCGATATGTGGGGTCCGGTCAGTGAGGGGGCACGAACAGTAGGCGCTGCGGTGGATGACCGGGCGCGGCATTGAGGCGGCGCGCCGAACGCGCGGCGGAGAACATGCTGGCGAGGTGAAGGATCAGGCCGGGCAGGATGAGCCCGTAGGCGATGCCGACGATGACGAACCACACGACCGCCGCGGCGATCCGACCGGTATAGACGTGACCGGCGCCGGGAATGAACGCCGACAGGATCGCGGCGAGCGCCGGGCTCGACGGCTTGGTCTCGACCATCGGCGCGAGCGCGACCGAGGGTGGCGTTGCCGGTGCGCCGAGCTGCTGGCGACCGCGCATGTGATAGACGATGGTGCCGTCGTCCTCGATCTCCATGTCGAGGCGATCGCGAGCGGCGAGATCGTCGAGCACGTGAGTGGCCTCGTCGAGCGAGCACGGCGCGAAGTACGCGAGCGTGGCCGGCGTGATCTTCGCGGTGGTGGTGAATGCGAGATCGAGCAGGCGTCGTTCGATCGCACGACGAGCGTCGGCGGCGATGGGAGCGGCGTCGTTCGTTGGTCGGGTCACTCGTTGTAGATATGCACGGTTTGGCCCCGTGTCATCGAGGGAGATTCCGACGGAGAAATTGCTACCCGCGTTCGCGATGGCGATCGACGTACGCCAGCGCGACCGAGATCCCGACGTACGATGCGAGGGCAGCGAGCGCGGTGGCGTGTGGGGTGGTCGCCGGCTCGGCGAGCAGGTTGAACAGCTGGATGCCGGTGAGCGCGACGGCGAGCACGGCGGGGCCAGCGCGCCCGATCGCATCGCGCGGTCGAGTGCCGCGGACGTAGAGCGCGAGCCCGCCGACGAGCGAGAGGATCTCGGCGGCGAAGGCGGGCCAGCGGTGATTCCATAGCCCGAGGCCGACCTTCATCGAATCGCCGTAGATCGGGAGATCCGGGCGATGCATCACCAGATCGAGCAACCAGTGCGAGGCGATCGCGAGCGCGACGGCGATGAAGATGCGCGGCGAGCTGCGCCTAGCGATCAGCCACCCGACGAGCCCGCCCGCGATCGCCCATCCCAGCGTCGCGCTCAGCCCGTGGGTGTACGGCATGTAGTGGAGGTCGAGCGCGTTGCTCTCCGTGAAGCCCGGCACGATCCGCACCTGCTCCACGTCCGACAGCACGAGCGTGCCCCAGCCGATGTCGACCAGCTGGACGCCGATCGCGAGCGCGAACAGCGAGCAATCGGGGACCGCGCGCTTGAGCGCGAAGGCCGGGCCGTAGTGACCGACGAACATCGTGACAGAGTACGCTGGAAGCATGGTCGTCGAGACGCTCGAGCAGGTTCGCGCGGCGATCGCCGTCGAGGACTGGCCGCGCGCGCTGGCGGCGGCGCTGGAGGCGTGGCGGATCGAGCGCACGAGTGACCTCGCGGACCTGATCGATCGGATCACCGATCGCTGCGAGCTCCCGCAGCCACCGCAGACGCGCGGCGTACTCCACCGCTGGTGGGTGACGCGTGCCCGCGATGCCGATCCGGTGATGATCGGCGCGCTGCTCGCGAAGTTCGCGCTGCGCCAGTACTCGTGTGACGAGCCGCTCGAGGCGATGCGCGCGCGCTGGCCCGACAGCGCCGTGATGGAGAGCGCGGCAGCCCTGCGGCCACCGAACTACCTCGTCGAGTGGGCCAGGCGGCGCGGCGAGACGTACACGCTGCCGATCCCGAACTGGGTCGAGCGAGTCGCGGCGATCTGCACGTGGCCCGACGATCCGCGCATCACCCGCGTGCTCGGCGGACTCGTGATCGACAACAACGCGACGATCCATGCCGAGGGTGGCGAGGGGCCGTGGCCCGCGATCGTCGAGCGACTGCGCACGCTCCGCGACGGCCGGCTCGATGCGCTGATCAACCGCAACGGAAACCTGCCTCGCTACGCTGGCCCGCGACAGCGCGCGTTTCAGGCGCTGCAGAAGGAGGCGGTGACCACGACCGCCGCGTCGGGTGTCTCCGAGCTGCTTCCAGATCGAGAAGCGGCGGGCATTCCGCTCGCGTCGCTGTGGCAGGAAGTCGCCGAGCGTCCCGAGGATGACGCTCCGCGGCTGGTGCTCGCGGACGCGCTGCTCGCCGCCGGTGACAATCGCGGCGAGCTGATCGCGCTGCAGTGCACGCCGGATCCCGAGAACCGCAACCGCGCCGAGGTCCAGGCGAACCGGCTGATCAGTCACGAGTGGGAGCGCTGGATGGGCGACCTCGCGCTGGTGCTGGTCCGGCGCGGCACGGTGATGCGCCGCGGAATGCTCGACGCGGTCCGGGTCGGCCAGGCCGCCACGCCGCTGTGGGCGTGGGACGCGATCGCCGGTCATCGCGAGCTCGCGGTGGTGCGCGAGGTGCGGCCCGCACAGGTCGACCCGTTCACGTTCGCGAAGCTGATCGCGGGGCTCCCGCGGTTTCCTCGCATGCTGCAGATCGACGCGCACGAGGTGATCGAGAAGCTGCTCGCGACGCACGAGAACCAGGCCGTCGAGGAGATCTTCTACGCGCCGATCAACAACCAGGTGTCGTACCGGCGCACCCGGCCGCTGTTCCAGGACACGTTCCGGATGCTCGCCCGGCTGGCGCCGAACCTCGAGCGTCTCGATCTGGGCTCGCTGTGGTGGGTCGGCGGCGTGTTCGGCGCCGGCAACCTCCAGGCGCCTCCCTTCGTCGAGCTCCTCGAGCTGATCCAGAGCTTGTTTCCGCGGCTGTCGCGGATCCGGATCGAGCAGCAAGCGGTCCGCCAGGAAGCACGGACGGTCGTCGCGGAGATTCCGAAGGTGGAGCTGGTGACGACGAAGCTCGGCTTTTAGGAGCCAGCCGGTAGCGCATTGCACCTCGTGCTCGTGCTCGTGGTCGTGCTCGTGCTCGTGCTCGTGCTCGTGCTTCGTACGCGAGAGCAGTCGCGGTTACGCAGCGCAGGCCGCCGTCGCGCGACCTGCTCGACGCGCGCCAGAGCTTCAGCACGTTTGTGTGTAGCTACAACGAGGAGCCATTCGCAGCGCACTTTCGGTAGCCCTCGCAGCGAATCGACTGAAATCGACGCGTTTGGATTTGGCCGATCACCGTTCCACCGTCGCTTTCCGACGACGCGTTTGGATTTGGCCGATCACCGGTTCCACCGTCGCTTTCCGACGAGCGTAGCGAGCTCGTCGGAGCTCGGTGGAGATGTCGGCCAGCAGATCGAGCACGTAGCACGCGAGGTGATCCTCTGAAGTGCGAGCACGAGCACGAGCACGAGCACGTGCACGTGCACGAACACGAGCACGTGCAGATCAAACGAGCGCCCTAGGCCTGCGCGACCGGACCGATCAGCTGGCGACAGCGATCGCAGCCCCACGCATTCGATTCGGGGATCCAGCGGCCCGGGCCACCACACGTCTGGCACGTCGGGCCCTGTGCGGCCATCGGCTGCGGCGGCGCTCCCGTCGGCATCGGCTGCGCCATGTTCGGCGGCATTCCCGGCGGCGCCATGTTCGGCTGGCCGTACTGCGGCTGGCCGTACTGCGGCTGGCCGTACTGCGGCTGGCCGTACTGCGGCATCGGCGCGCCCATCGGGATGACCTGGCGCTGGCAGCGATCGCAGACCCAGCCGTTGTAGTTCCAGCGCGCCGGGCCACCGCACGTGTTGCACGGCGGCGCGTTGGGCGCGACGTGCGGCTGCTGCTTCTTGCCGGAATTCGCGATCGCGACGATCGCCCAGATGATGAGCGCGAGGCCGAGCACGACGAGGCTGACGAGCAGCTTCGGCGGGATGCCGATGTGAGCGGCGATTGCGGGATCGAGGTCCATCATGTTCGGCATGGGTTGCTCACACCGACGGGTGCCCCCAGCGGCACGTGCGAGCGTACTCCGAACCGTTCAGCGGCGGCGGCGCGACAGCGCTTCGTTGCGCGCCGCCAGGGTCGCGAGACGCTGGCGCTTGACGGCCGCGGTGGCCTCGTCGTCGACGAGGTGCTCGTCGATCGTGTCCTCGGGGAGATCGCGGAAGTTGTCCTTCTGCGCCTGCATCACGAGGCTGTCGCTGGCGAACCGCATGCCCTGGTCCTCGTCGTGACCGGTCTGCGCCTGCTGGATCGCAGAGGTCACGCGGAACACGCCGCTGGTGTCGACCATCTGCTCGTCGATGGTGTCGTCGAAGCCCGGCGGCCGCGCGGCCAGGTTCTGCAGGACGGGCTTGCCCTTCGGAGCCGGCTTCGCGGCAGGCTTGGACCTAGCTGGTGGAGCCTTCTTTGTCGCCATCCGATCCTCCCAGTCTCTCACTCTACAGCAGGCGCCTGACCGAATGGGGGACGCCGCGAGGGCTCGGCGGCCGGGATCCGGACAGCCGCCGGGAGTCTCGCGGGCTTATGGCGAGAACGTCGGACCCTTCCTCTATAGTGGCTGCGGGTCATGCTGGCGCCGCGCACCACAGTTGTCGTCAATCCGAAGTCGCAGGGCGGGCGGCTCGGCAAGCGCTGGCCGGAGATCGCCGAGACCATCCTGCGCGCGTTCCCGTTCGATGAAGCGATCACCACGGGGCCCGGCGATGCCACCAGGCTGACCGCCGAGGCGCTGCGCGGCGGCGCGGAGCGGATCGTCGCGATCGGCGGTGACGGCACGATCAATGAGGTGGTCAACGGCTTCTTCGAAGATGGCCAGCCGATCGCACCCGAGGCGAGCTTCGCGGTGATCCCGTTCGGCACCGGCGGAGATTTCCGGCGCACGTTCCATCTGCCCACCGAGATCGCGGATGCCGTCCAGGTGATCAAGACAAACCACCGCCGCAAGATCGATGTCGGCCGGCTGCGCTTCGTCACCAGGAGCGGCGAAACCGCGCATCGGATGTTCGCGAACATCGCGTCGTTCGGCGTGTCGGGTGTCGTCGATCGGATGGTCAACGAGTCCGGCAAGAAGCTCGGCAAGCTCGGCTTCGTGTGGAACACGGCGCGGGCGGCGTGGAGCTACAAGAACCAGCGCGTCCAGCTGACGTTCGATGACGATCCCAAGGATCGCGTCGAGGCCACGATCAACACGGTCGCGGTGGCGAACGGCAAGTACTTCGGCGGTGCGATGAAGATCGCGCCGGAGGCCGAGCCGGATGACGGCAAGTTCGATGTCGTGGTGATGGGCGATCTGAGCTTCTTCGACGTGGTGACCAAGGGCCGCCGCGTCTTCAAGGGCAACCACATCGGCATGCCGGAGGTGTCGCAGCGCAAGGCGCGGATCGTCGATGCGGAGGCCATCGATCCGGGCGCGGTCGTCGAGCTCGATGTCGATGGCGAGGCGCCGGGGATCTTGCCGGCGCGCTTCGAGATCGTGCCGGCCGCGCTGTGGCTCGTGGCGCCGGAGGGGCACTAGGAGCGCCGCCCGATGTTGCGCGTCGTTCACGGCAACCGGGTCGAGGATCTGCTGGCGACGCTGCTGGAGTCGTTGCCGGCCCTCGATCCGTTCGCGCCGCAGACGATCGTCGTCGGCAGCAAGCTGATCGCGCGCTGGCTCGGCCGCGAGCTCGCGTTCGGCCGCGGCATCGCGGCGGGGCTCGAGCTGGTCACCTTCGATCGCTTCGTCGAGCAGGTGTGGGCCGGGGGCGACGCCGCGCGCGAGATCGCCGGGCTCGATCGCGGCAAGCTCGCCACGGCGTTCGCGTCGGTGCTCGCGGACCGCGCGATCGTCGAGGATGTCGCGCCGGTCGCCGCGTACCTCGATGCCGGCGCGGGCACGCACGATGCGGGTGGGCCGCGCCGCGTCCAGCTCGCCGAGCACCTCGCCTCGCTGACCTGGAGCTACGCGCTGTCGCGGCCGGACTGGATGCCCGCGCTGATGGTCGGTCAAGTGCCGAACGAGCTCGCGGCCGATGCGAACGCGCGCTGGCAAGCGCAGCTGATCGCGGGTGCGCTCGGCCGGCTGCCGCACGATCGCCGGTGGGCGCCGATCCCGATGCTGCCGTGGTTGCGGCGGCGCGTTGGCCTGCCCACGCCGGTGCTCGAGTCGCCGGTCAGCGTGTTCGGCATGTCGTTCCTCGCGCGCTCGCAGCTCGAGGCGCTCAGCGATCTGTCGTCGAAGACCGATGTCACGATCTACATCCTCGATCCGTGCGCCGAGCTGTGGGACGACGTCGGCGGCCGCCGCGATACCGCCGATGCCACCAGGATCGATCCACTGCCGCTGATGCTGTGGGGCAAGCCAGTGCGCGACACCCTGGCCGCGCTCGTCGAGCGCACCGGCGGTGACCTCGAGGATCAGTTCACCGATCTCGACGGCGACACCGCGCGCGATCGCTTGCTCGCCGATGTCCGGGCGCGGCGCGCGGCGGATCCGGCGCAGGAGCCGGCGGCGGAGGCCGGCGTCGCGGTGCTGGCGTGCCCGAACGCGCGGCGCGAGCTCGAGGTGATCGCCGGTGAAGTGCGCCGTCGCCTCGATCGCGATCCGTCGCTGTCGGCGCACGAGATCGCGGTGTGGATCGCGGGCGATTCGGAGTACTACCTCGCGCAGGCGCGCAGCGCGTTCGAGGCGATCGGTGTGCCGTGTCATCTGATCGATGCGCCGATCGATGATCGCGGCCGGATCGGCGAGGCCGTGCTGTCGCTGCTCGAGCTGCCCACGTCGCAGCGCACGCGGCGCGATCTGCTGCGCGTGATGACGCACCCGGCGGTGCTCGCCGCGCACCCGCACGTCGATGCCGCGGACTGGGTGCGATGGACCGAGCGGCTCGGCATCGCGCACGGTGCCGATGCCGCGGCACACGCGAACACGTACCTCGCGGATCTCGAGGGCAACTCGCACTTCCACTGGGATCAAGGCGTGCGCAGGCTCGCGCTCGGTGCGTTCATGGTCGGCGAGCGTGCCGCACGTGGACCGGCGAGGATCGCCGGCCAGCAGGTCGCCCCCGAGGAGCTGCGGCCGGATCAGCACGCGAGCGCCGCCACGTACGCGCTGCTCGTACGGTCGCTGTGCGCCGATGCGGCGTGGCTCGCCACCTTCGAGGCGCCGCTCGCGAGGTGGGCCGAGGTGTTCGCGGCGCTCGTCGATCAGTATCTGGCGGCGCGCGATCGCTTGCTCGCCGATGTCCGGGCGCGGCGGGCCGCGGATCCGGCGCAGGAGCCGGCGG
>JAEYYY010000638.1 GCA_023430775.1 Pseudomonadota bacterium | reverse complement strand
GGCTGGTCCTGATCGGCGGGACCGGCGGCAACGACAACGGCGCGGGCGGTGGTGGCGGCGGTGGTGGCGGCGGCGCAGGCTTCATCACCGTGAAGAGCGGCGCGCCGGTGACCAAGGGCGCGATTGTCGTCATCTCGCCTCCCGAGACCGTGATTCCCTGAGACGATACGCGGGTCATGCAGACCTGCTCGCGCGGCGGCGAGGACTGAATGAGAGGACACGCGCCCTCCGCGTTCTCGATCGAGGTCCTGGTGAGGACGCTCGCCGACGAGTTCCCCGAGCTCGATACCGAGCGGCTCAAGACCGCGGTCGAGCGCGCGGTGGCGCGAGCCCAGAGCGCGAGCCTCGACACCGAGGGCTACCGCGTCGTCGATCTGCACCTGCAGCGCGCCGAACAGACCGAGGAATCGGCCGAGCGCGCCCAGATCCTGCGCGAGCTCGCCGAGACCCTCGAGCAGCGCGGTGACGCGGAGCGCGCCCTGGTGGTGCGGCTGTCGGCATTCTCGGCGGCGCCGGTGTTCGCGGATCTCGATCCGTTGCTGCGCCTCGCGAAGATCACGCTGCGCTGGGACGAGCTGCCGCTCGATCGGATGGCCGCGGTGATCGACATCTCGCACGACGACAGCCCGCGCCTGCTGCGCGACATGGCGAACGCGTGGCAGCAGGTCGGCCGCAACTACTACGCCGCCGATTGCCTCGAGCGCGTGTTGCTCCTCGACCCCGCGGATGCGCAGGCCAACGAGGCGCTCGAGGTGTTCTACCGCTCGACGGGCGAGTGGCCGGTGCTGATCGATCTGCTGAGCCGGCGGACGGTGCACGTCGACAGCGATGCGGAGCGCGCCGAGCTGTACCGCGAGATCGGCCAGGTCTACGAGCGCGAGCTCAATGACGATGCCGGCGCACTCGACGCCTATCAGGAATCCGATCGACTCGATCCGGGCAAGCCGGAGGTGCTCGAGGCGATCGCGCGGCTGGGCGTCCGCGTGGGGCTTCCGGAAGAAGAGCTGATGGGTACGCTCGAACGCCTCGGCTCGCTCGCCAACGGCAAGCCCGACAAGGAGCGCGCGGAGGCGCTGGTGCGGGCGGCGGAGATTGCCAAGAACCACGACTGGAACCGCTCGCAGTCGCTGTTCGAGCGCGCGCGCAAGGACGATCCGGATCTGCCGGCGGCCGTCGACGGGCTCGCCCTGCTGCTGCGCGATCGCGGCGAGCTGAAGGCCGCCAGCGATCTCTACATCAGCGCCGCCGATCGCCCCGCGCTGGCGAGCGAGCGATCGCGGTGGCTCGCCGATGCCGCCGACCTGCGCGTCGCGCTCGGTGACTTCGAGGATGCCAAGGAGCTGTATCGCGATGCCCGGCGCGCCGACATCAAGAACCACCGCGCGGGTGTCGCGCTGGTCGAGCTGTGCTGGGATACCGGCTCGCTCGTCGAGCTGGCGCCGATCCTCGACGAGCTGTGCCGCACGACTTCGGATCCCGATCGGTTGCGCCACTATCTCCTGCAGCGCAGCAAGGTCGCGGTCGAGCTCGGCGAGGCCACCAACGCGCGGATGACGCTCGCCCGCGCGGTCGATCTCGATCCGGTCGACACCGCGGCGCGGCGCCAGCTCGGCGACCTGCTGTTCGACAACCAGGAGTGGGAGCGAGCGCGGCCCAACCTCGAGGGTTCGCTCGAGGACGAGGATCTGCTGCCCGAGGACGTCCGGGTCGAGCTCCACTATCGCGTCGCGCGTTGCGCGAAGGAGATGGGCGACATGGGCGAGGCGGCGCGCCACGCCAACATCGCGCTCGCGCTCGCCCCCGGCTATCGCCCTGCCCTGCTGCTGCGCGCCGAGCTCGAGACTCCCGACGAGGACGCGCTGCTCGCGGATCAGCTCGAGCTCGCGAACAGCGCGCCGGTCGAGGAGCGCGCCCCGCGGTTCGCGGCGCTCGGCGATCGCTATGCCGAGCGCGGCGATCGGGCGACCGCGCGCGAGATGTATCGCGAGGCGCTGCGCTACAAGCCGCAGGATCACATGCTGCTCACCAAGTCGCTGGCGCTGGTCGCCGACGAGGGCGACTGGAGCTACAGCCAGGATCTGCTCGAGCGGCTGATCGACACCGAGAAGGATCCGAAGGTGCGCGCGCGCTATCGCCACGCGCACGCCCAGATCTCGCGCGACGAGCTGCAGCGCAACGACGCCGCGATCGCGATGCTCGATGCCGCGGTCACCGACGATCCGCAGTCGTTCGTCGCCGCCGATGATCTCGAGCAGCTGTACGGCAAGCTCGGCGATCGCGAGGGACTGGTGAAGTTCTACTACCGTCGCCTCGAGCAGATGCGCGAGCAGGAGGGCCGCTCCGGCGAGCGCCTGCGGTTGTGGGATCGCCTCGGCGAGCTGCTCCTCGCACTCGGCCAGCGCGAGGATGCGCTGGTCGCGTTCGAGGTCGGCGTCCAGCTCGATCCCGACGGGCTCGAGCGCACCCAGCGCGTCGCGGATCTCTATCTCGACTCCGATCCGAAGCATGCCGAGAAGACGATCGCGCTGCACCACGCCGTGCTGCGGCAGAACAAGAAGCGCGTCACCTCGTACCAGGCGCTGCGCACGCTCTACCAGCGCACCAACTGGCACGTCAAAGCGCTCGCGCTCGACGAGGCGATCTCGCAGCTCTCCGAGCACGTCGTCGAGGACAAGGTCGAGGCGCTGTTCGCGCCCGCCACGGCCGGTCGCGCCGCTGCGTCTCCGAAAGAGGATCGCAAGCTCGCGCCGCTCGCCAACGAGGACTGGCTCGCGCTCGCCAAGCTCGATGTCGATCTCCAGCTGTCCGCGCTGTTCGCGCTCGTCGGCCCCGCGTTCGCGGCGGAGCGCGCTCGGCTGCGGCCGCCGCCGAGCCTACCGGCGCGCGAGCACGACGTGCCGGATGCGATCGCACGCGTGATCGTGCGCGTCGTCCGTGCCTTCGGCATCCCGCGGCCGCCGATCTACTTCGATCGCGATCAGGTGCCCGCCTCGCGCGTGGTGATGCGCGTGCGCGACGGCGTGCTGGTCCCCGCGCTCCTGCTCGGCCCGCCGGCCGCCGCCACCGATCCCGCGGAGCTCGCGTTCGCGCTCGCCCGCCAGCTCGCGGATCTGCGGACCGATCGGATCGCGCGCCTGCTCTGCCCGCGGCCGCCGGAGCTCGCGCAGATCGTCGAGCTCGCCACCTCGCTCGCCGCGTCGGCCCGCACCACCGGCGGCCACGCCACCCGCTGGCTGACCACGTCGCTGCATCCCGTCGAGCTCGAGCAAGCGCGCACGCTCGGCAACCGCCTCAAGGATCGCGCGATCAACCCGATGACGGCCGCGCTCAACTGGCTCGCCGCCACCGAGCGCGCCGCCGACCGCATCGGCTTCGTGATCGTCGGCGATCTCGCGCCGTGCACGCGCGTGCTCGCCGCCGACGGCAACGATCGCGTCCTCGATCTGATCTGGGCGAGCACCACCGAGGAGGTCCTCGGTGTTCGCGCTCGCCTCGAGGGCTGGCAGCAAGGCCCGCTCTCAGCCGCGGCGCTCGCACCTCCGAAGGTGCGGCTGCCGGGCGTTCACGACAAACGCTAGAGCGTGTCGAGGTAGGTGACGAGATCCGCGAGCTGCGCGGGATCGAGCTGCGCGGTCTTGCCGTGCAGGTCGCCGCCGCCGCACGTCGTGAAGCGATCGGTCAGCGTCGCGGCGCAGCCATCGTGCATGAACGGCGCGCGTGCACCGATACCCTTGAGGCTCGGCACCTTGAAGTTGCCGCCGGTGCCGACGTTGACGCGCTGGTTGTTGGTCAGCTGCTCGCCGTTGTGGCACTGCGTGCATTGCAGCTCGGCCGATTCGAACAGCACGCGGCCACGCTCGGCGGCAGCCGCGTCGACGGCCGGCACCGGTGCGGGCGCCGGGATCCGATCGAGCCACGGACCGAGCGACAGGCGCTGGCTGTTCGTGGTGGTGCCGGCGGCCATGCGCACCGCGAACACGTCGTTCATCAGCTTCGGCAGGTCGGTCATGTCGCCGACCCAGTGGTACGGCGCGCGCGCGAGGATGCCGCCGGCGATGCTCTGCGTGCGGCGCTCGCCGAACTCGAACTTCCAGACCAGGCCGTCCTCGCGACCCTCGGGGTGACACGACGCGCAGGCGATGCCGACGGGCGTCTGCTCGTGGAACATGCCGCGGCCGGAGTCGTAGCCGAAGCCGCCGGGCAGCGTGATGATCTGCGCGGTGACGCCGGGCTGGTGCCGGATCGCGATCGCGGGCACCTCGGGATAGAAGATCGCGAGCGAGCCGTTCGGCAGGTACGCGACGGAGGTCGGCGCGCCGAGGTGATCGTTGATCCGCGGGCCGGCGTCGTGCTCGCCGCTGTCGAACGGACACGGATCGTGATCCTCGCCGGGCAGCACGCTGGTGCGGATCTGCCGCACCGTCTGGTTACCCGCGAGCACGATCGCGAGCTCGTCACCGGCGGGGTTGACCGCGATGTCGACGGGCAGCGCACCGAACACCGCCGGGCGGATCGGACGAATCCGGCCATCGGCCTCGCGGACCGTCAGCGCCGCTTCGACCGGGCCGCTCTCGCCGCCGCAGCCGCCGCCGTAGCCGCCGGTCTCCTGGGTGCCGAGCTGCTTGTCGACCTGGCGCTGGTGCAGCACGACGACGCCGTCATTGTGCGGAATCGCGCGCCACGCGATCGCGGGGATCGCCGGCACCTCGTTGCTGCCGGTCTCCGGATCGAACGTGTTGAAGTCGATGCGCGACGTCAGCGGCGAGACATCGCGGGTGACGATCGCGTGCGTCGCGAGATCGAGCTGCAGCAGCTCGGCGCTGCGGAACCGGGTGACGAACAGCTTGCCGCCGCTGAACACGACGTCGCGCAGGTCGCGATCGAGCCGGACCGTCCGCGTGGCCTCGCCACCGGCGGTGGGCAGCGTGATCAGGTCGCCGCCGCTACAGGCGACGATCAGCGAGTCGGTGCTGGTGTCGACCGCCATGCCACGCGGCTCGGCGCAGACGGCGCGACGATTCAGCACCTCGCCGGTGGGCGTGAAGCTGACGATCGCGCCGCCGCGGCGAAGCGCGACGTGCAGCCGGCCCGCACCATCCTCGATCACGCGGCCGGGCTCGTCGTTGGCGGTGAGTGCGAGGTCGGCGGCGATCGCGCCGGTGGCGAGCTCGACCGAGACGATGCGATCGCGATCCGGATCGGCGGCGATCGCGAACTGACCATCGCGGGTGACCGTCATCGTGCCGCCCGAGATCGGCACGCCCCACGACGGCGGAGGCGTCGGCGACGGATCCGTGGTCGGCGGATCAGAGCACGCGGCGAGTAGCAATGCGGGGAGCAGACGCTTGGCGTTCACAGACCACCTCCTTCGCCCACGGGGCGCGCGAAATCATCACCACCGAAGAAGCAGTTGCTGTTGCTCGGGGTGTAGTTGACGTCCATCAGCACCTTGGTGCCGGCGAACCCGACCCGGCAGCTGTTGACCGCGACGGCTGGCAGGGCGAGCCGCTCGAGGGCGAGCGAGCACAACGCGGGGCAGGCATCGACGTCGACCTCGCAGCTGTCGACCCGGAGCTGGAGCGCCGGATCGGCAGGGGTCTCGATGGTCAGCCGCTTCTCGACCGGGTCATCGAAGCACTCGTTGTCGTCGCTGCCGCACCCGGTCATGGCGGCGACGATCAGCACGGCATGGACGGATCTCATGAGCTGCCCCGCAGTGTGCAACGGATGCGCCAGCAAGTGCGCGTGGCAGCGGAGCGAGTTGCGCGATCGAGTCGCGAACATCGCCGGTGTCGTGTCAGTGCGACGTCAGAAATCTGAGGCGTCATGTCAGTGTGCCGTCCTGTAGGATTCCCGGGATGCGGCTGCTTTGCCTAGCGCTGGTTTCGGCATGTGCTGGCAACGAGCCGGCGTCGCCTCCGGGAGATGGCCCGGGAGGCAACGACGATTCGCCTCCCACCCAGGACGGCGATCCGGGCGGATTGGTCACGGGCACCCTCGCGGTCAGCTGGATGCACGGCTCGCAGAACTGCGCCCAGAACACCGATCCCGAGGTCCAGGTCCACGCCTACAACGCGAGCACGCACATCATCCGCCAGAACAAGTGCGACACGTTCGAGGCCCCGTTCATCTACGTGCTCGCCGGCACCGAGCGCGCGCTGGTCCTCGATTCCGGTGCGACGTCATCGACCACGCTGCGGACCACGGTGCGAGGCCTGATCGGATCACTCCCGCTGACGGTCGCGCACTCCCACGGGCACGGCGATCACGTCGCCGGCGACGGCACGTTCTCGGGGCAGCCGAACACCACCGTGGTCGGTACCTCGGTGGCTGCCGTGCAGGCGGCGTTCGGCATCGCGACGTGGCCCACCGATGTCGGCTCGATCGATCTCGGCGACCGCGTGATCGACGTGCTCGGCGTGCCCGGCCATCAGACCTCGCACATCGCGCTCTACGATCGCCAGACCGGATTATTGCTCACCGGCGACTCGCTCTACCCGGGCTTCCTGTTCATCCCCGACTGGTCGACGTATCGCGCGAGCATGAGCCGGCTCGCGGCGTTCGCGGCCGCGCATCCGATCGCGCATGTCCTCGGCGCGCACGTCGAGATGACGTCGACTCCCGGCCAGGCCTATCCGTACGGCACGACCTTCCAGCCCGCCGAGCACGTGCTGCAGCTGACCGCGGCAAACGTCGCCGAGCTCGATGCCGCGCTCGCTGCCGCCGGGCCGACGCCGCCGAACACCGACATCGTCAAGACCGACTTCATCATCGCGCCGAACTAGATCACTTCCTCGTGATCATCACGTGCGGCGTCCGCCGGTTGTCGTAGTAACCGAACCGGAACGGGACCGTCTTCTCGACGGAGCTCTTCCACGCCTCGATCATCTCCTTCTCGACCTCGCCGCGCACGCCCTCGCTCGCCCACTTGAAGAACGCACCGTTGTAGGTGCCGTAGAACGTCTGCGTGAACCCGGCCGGCTTCGCGTAGCGCGGTGGCACGCCGGTGTCATCGGACACCATGATCTTCATCTTCGCGAGCACCGCGCTCCTCACCTTCTCGAAGTTGGGCTTCCAGAACAGATAGCTCGCGGCCTTGGTCATCGCCGCCAGGTCGCCGCGCTTGGCGATGTACGCGAGCGGCGCGGGATTCGCCGTCAGCCCGTCGTCGGACAGATCGGCCGCGATGTGGCGGAACGTCTTCTTCGGCGCGTTCGGATCGCCCTTCTTGCGGAACACGAGCTCGATGTTGTTGAACACGCCCTGCTGGACAGCGTTGGTCTGCTTGCGCTTCGGTTGCCTCGGCCGCGCCTTGTCCCACTCGTCGACGACGCCGGCGGTCAGGTAGGCCGGCGTGCCGTCGGGATTGAGGGTGAAGTAGCGCGCCTCGACGGGCTCGTAGCCATGGGCGTCGAGCGCGACCAGCATGATGGTCAGGATGCCCGGGATGCCGGCGCCCGACTCGCTGGAGTCGATCGACAGCTGGATCGTCATGTTCCACGCCCAGTTCAGGTTCGCCGCGAGCATCTTGCGCAGCTTCGCGAGATCCGCGGTCAACTTCGCGCGATCGAGCTTGGCGAGCGGCCGCGGATCGCCGATGCCCTCGAGCGACAGCGACGTGTACTCGGTCGCGTCGGGATACACCGCGAGCATGGTGACGAGGTCGCCACCGCCGAACGGGTACAGCACCGTCCTGGGATACTTGTCGACCTTCGCCGCCAGCCACGGCTGCGCCTTCGCCAGCCAGTTCTTCCGCCACATCTCGACCGCCTTCGCCAGCTCCGCGCAATGGGCGGCGACGATCCGCTTGTCGAACGCGCGCGGTGGCGCTTCGCCGCAGGCGGCGACGGCGTACACCGCACGCGTCTCGGCGGTGAAGTCGCGCGGCGTGGCGGCGGCAGATCGAGCGGTGAGGAGAACGACGGCGATCGCGAGCGCGCGCATTGGCCCACAACGCTAGCGCACCGCGAGGCCGAGCGTCGCGACTATCTGGCGAGTCGCGCGACCATTCGCGCGATCATCGCGTCGTCGATCTTCGGGCGGGAAACCCCGAGCCTGTCGAGGTCGGCGACGCTGCGCGCGCACGGGAACGGGCCCATCCCGAGGTTGAACGTCTCGGGGAAGAACGCCCCGAGGGCGTGCAGCCGCGAGGTCTTCGCCCGCATCAGGGCCTCGCGGAACTCGGTGTAGGTGGCCGGCTTCACGGCGTGGCCGGCGGCGGCCATCGCCCGGCCGATCGCGGCGAACGACATCGACTGGTCGGCGTTCGCCAGGTGATAGACGGTGGTCGCGGACGGCGCCTCGAGCAGCGCGGCGATCGCCCCGGCGACGAAGTCGACCGGCGTCATGTCGACGATGGCGTCGTCGCGATCGATGTAGAGCCCGAGATCGAGGCAGCCCTGGAGGTAGCGCGTGTTGAAGTCGTCGGGGTTGGCGATGCCGGTGCCGGTGTGCGGCGCGATCATCGCCGGGCGGTGGATCGTGGCGACGCCGGCGCGCTGCGCGTGCTGCTCGGCGATCCACTTCGACAGTCCGTACGGTGTGCCCGCGAGGGCCGCGTCGAACGTCAACAGGCTGGTCTCGTCACCGCCGTGCGGCGCGGTGCTGATCGTCGACACGTGGTGGAACGTCCAGCCGCGCGAGGCGGCGAGCTCGAGCAGCGCGCGGGTGCCGAGCACGTTCGGCGCACGCAGCGCCTCGTACGACGCCAGCCACGACACCGTCGCGCCGGCGTGGACCACCGTGTCGATGCCATCGAGCGCCGCCGGGTCGAGCCCGAGGTCCGGTGCCGCCAGATCGCCGGCGACGACGCGGAGCTGATCGACCGACGTCGCGATCTCTCGCGCGCGCAGCACCTCCGCGAGGCGCTCGGCTCCGCCGCGCACGAGACAGCTGACTCGATGCCCCCGCGCGCGCAGCGCATCGACGAGGTGCGCGCCGAGGAACCCGGTTGCTCCGGTCAGCAGCACGTGGGCCTTGCCGGTGCGCGGCTTCCCTGCCAGCGCGATCGCCGGCAGCGCGAGATCCGCCGCGGCCTGCTCGCGCAGTGCAGCGGGCCCGCCGACATCGGCGAAGTGGGCGAGCCGGACCGCGAGATCGTCGAGCGTGCGTGCCTCGAACCACCAGGCGAGCGGCACGTCGCGGCCGAGCTCGTCGGAGAGGGCGGCCAGGATCTCCGCCGACGCCAGCGAATCGACGCCCGCCGCGGCGAGTGGCTCGTCGATCGCGATCGCGCGACCGATCGCCCGGCTGGCCACGCGCACCACGCGGCTGCGCAGATCCGCCGCGTCGTCATCCTCGGTCGCATCCTCGGTCGCATCGTCGACCGGTCCCTCGACGAGCGCCGCGAGCTGCGCACCGTAACGCGCCGCGATCGTCCCGCGCGCGAGCTTGCCGTTCGGCGTCGCCAGACCCGACGAAGCCGTGAACGGCACGGCCTCGAGCAGCACGCCGCGCGGCATCTCGTACGCCGCGAGCCCTGCCCGCTTGCCGAACGTCCGGATCGACGCGAGCACGGTCGCCGCGGCCTCGGGATGGGCGACCAGCGCCGCGAGGTCGCCCTCGCTGCCGAGCGCGGCGGCCAGCGCGTCGTGATGCGGCGAGATCAACGCCGACACGCCAACCGCACCCGAGGCGGCGTGGACGAAGATCCGATCGACGAGCGGACAGTTCGCGAGCGCACTCTCGATCCGCTCCGCCGACACGAACTCGCCCTGCGCGAGCTTGACCGTGTTGCGCAGCCGGCCGACGACGCGGATCAGCCCCGCGGCATCGCGCTCGCCGAGATCGCCGGTCGCGAAGTAGCCGTCCTTGTCGAACGCCTTCGCGGTGGCCTCGTCATCGCCGAGATAGCCGGCGATCGCGACCGGTGACTTGACCCAGATCTCGCCGCGGTCGGTGCGCTCCGGATCGTCGGGCAGCGGCACTAGCTTGACCTGCGACTTGTCGTTGATCTTGCCGTCGGTCGCGATCGTGCCGACCTCCGTCGAGCCGTAGCCCTCGCTGACCCAGATATCGGCGAAGCAGCGCTTGAGGAAGCCGAACACCTCGCGCGTCACCGGCGCACTGCCGATCGAGATCGCGGACAGCCGCGGACCGAACGCCTCGCGAGACTCGGCGAGCGCGCGCTTCTCGAGCTCGCCGCGCGTGACCTCGGGGTTCGCCGCGATCAGCGCCTTCAGCCGCCTCCGGTACTGCGCGTGCAGCACCTCGAACAGCCGCGGCACGCTGCCGAGCGTCGTCGGGCCGAGCCGGCGCAGCTCGTCGAACAGGTGCGCTCCACCCTGCGAGAACGCGAGGCAACCGCCATGGATCAGCAGCGACGGCATGTACATCCGCTCGCTGAGATGCGACAGCGGCTGGAACGACAGGTGGCGCGGCGAGTGACCGACCTGGTGCGCGGCGACCATGTTGAAGAACGACGCGAACGTGCGCATCGCGCCCTTCGGCGTGCCGGTCGAGCCGGAGGTGAACAGCACCGAGTGCAGATCGTCGGGCTTGCGCGGTGCGGGCGGCACCAGCGGCACGGTCGCGCCCTCGGCACAGACCTCTTCGAATTCCTCGGGGCACGCGATGACGAGCGCGCGCGGCGCGAGCGCACGCAGCCGATCGCGATCCGTTGCCTCGCATACGATGCAGGTGGCCGGTGCTCGCGACAGCACGTGCGTGAGGCGATCGTCAGGCTCGTCGGGGGACAGCGGCACGGTGACGTAGCCGCGGATCAGCCCGGCGAGATCGGCGATCAACCACTCGGGGCGAGACCGCGTGATGATCGCGAGCACGCCGCGCCCACGGAGGCGCTCGGGCACGCTCGGGTCATCCGCGATCGGCTCGTGGCGATGCGCGAGACCGCGCGCGAATGCCATGGCGCGCTGCCAGATCTCGCCATACGTGGCCACCGGCTCGTAATCGTCGCCCGCGCGCGCGAGGAACAGCGGGCGGTCGCGGAACAGCGCGAAGCTGCGGCGCAGCGTGGTGGCGAGCGTCTGATCGAGCAGCTCGCAGGCGAGCACCTCGGTCGCCGTGATCGCGAGCTCGACCGGCTGATCGGCGTGAAGCTCGACGCGCAGATAGCGCGCGACCACCGGATCAGCGAGCGCGATCGCCGCCCGTCCCGCGTGGGTCGCGAGCTCCTCGGCCATCGCCTCGAACACGATGCTGTCGGCCGGCGGCTCGAGCTTCGGGGACAGAAACGCGTACGCGCGGATGACGACCCGGGTGCCGGGCGGCGGCGGCTCGAGATCGATGCGTACCCACGCGACGTACAACGACTTCGCGAAGTCGATCTCCCACCACGGGGCGGTCTCCGGCTGGCTCGGCGTCATCCATGGTATCGGCTCGCTCGGAGCTAGCTCCCCCTCGACGATCCGCGCCGTCGACTGGCGGGTGTAGCGATGACACGCGACGTCGTTGATCGGGATCGAGACGTTCTCTTCCGCGATCTCGCGCGCCAGTGCGCGCTGGCGTAGGCGCGGGCGCACGACGATGCGGTCGCGCGCAGCGGGGATCGCGATCTGCGAACTCTCCGCGCTGAGCGTCCAGTGCTCGTCGCCCCGCGTCAGCTCGAGTAACCAGTGGCCACGCCAGCGATGCCCCGACGGGTGGTCCAGGCGCAGCGCCAGCGTGACGGTCTCCGCAGGAAGCTCGAGCTGGAGCGCGAGATCTCCGTCATTGCCCGCCACCACCGAGCGCACGGGCTCGTCGACGCCGTCGACGACGCGAACCACGAGCTGCTTCGCGAGCTCGACCATCAACCAGCCCTCGGCGGGAGTCCAACGAACGGTGGGGACAGGGGTGGGACCCAAGGCTTGTGAGCTTACTGGGTTAGCCCGCCGACCGGGCGGTCGAGCGCGCTGTGACAGCGGCGACCACCGACGAAGATCGATCGGGTTCGCACAATGTATCGCTGGCACGACGTGTGTAGCTCCGAAACTCATGCAGCCCGCCGCACGCCCGCTCAGCCTCGTCGTCGTTCCGCCTGCACCGCTGACCGCGCCGCACACGGCGCTGTCGTACTTGCGTGGCGCCGTCGTCAGTCCCGTCTGCATCTCCGCCGCGGTGTTCGCGAGCTGTGTCGGCGT
>JAEYYY010000584.1 GCA_023430775.1 Pseudomonadota bacterium | reverse complement strand
ATCGGATGGATCGCCAGGCCGGTCAGCTTGCGCAGCGCGTTCGCGACGATCAGCTGCTTCGCGCGCAGCTGCTCGCCGCGCGCGACCTGCTGCCACTGGCAGCCACCACAGCCGCGCGCGACCTCGGGGCACGGCGGCGCGACGCGCGACTCGCCGGCGGCCACCACCTCGATGACCTCGCCGCGGGCGAACGATGGCTTCTCCTCGACGAGCCGGACGCGCACGCGATCACCCGGCGCGGTCAGCGGCACGAACACCACGCGGCCACCGGCCTCGCGCGCCACGCCGTCCCCGCCACTCGCCAGGGCGGTGATCTCGATCGTGTGCGGCTTCATCGATACGGCACCGCCGCGGCGGCGGGCTCGACCGGTGTACCGCGTCTGGCTTCGAGCTGGGTGTCGGCGCGGCCATCGCGCACCGCGATCTCGACCGTGCCCGCCGAGCCGACGTACGCGAGCAGCTGACCCGGCGCGACGTCCTCGTAGGTGGTGACGAGCGGCAACGTCCGGCCCGCGAACGTGACCGCGTTGCCGGCCTCCGCCGCAGGAAGATCACTGACCAGGTTGCCGAACTTGTCGACGTGCACCACTCGACCGTGACCGACCTCGCGTGGCCCCCACGGCAGCGTGCCGGCGAGCTTCACCGTCGGTCCGGCATTGAGCACATCTTCTCCGCGCGCGAGAGCGGCGGCGGCAGGAGCGAACACGTCGCGGCCGTGAAACGTCGGGCTGACGCGCTTGGCGCGGAAGTGGCGGGCCTCGATCTGCCACGCCTGGCTGCGGGCATCCGCGACGTACGCGAACACACCGTTATCCGGGCCCACGTACCACTGCCCGTACCACTGGCCGCTGCCCTTGATGATCACGCTGCGCCGCGCGCCGCCGACTCCCGGATCGACGACGACGACGTGGATCGAGCCGTGCGGATACTCCCGGGTCGCGGTCGAGACCACCCAGGCCGCGTGTGCGATGTCGCCACGCGGGATGTCGTGTGCGATGTCGAAGATCGTGGCCGTTTCGGCATTGCGCGCGATCACGCCCTTCACCGCGCCGACGTAGCCGTCGGAGGTGCCGAAATCCGTGGTCAGCGTGATGATCGCCATCGCCGTCAGCGGTAAGCATACAGCCGATGAACAAGGTCTTCCCGGACGCGAAAGCGGCCTTGCACGACATCACGGATAACGCCGTGATTCTCTCGGGCGGATTCGGGCTCTCGGGCAACCCCGAGAACTGCATCCAGGAGCTGGCACGACGCAAGGTGATGAACCTGACGATCGTGTCCAACAACTGCGGCACCACCGAGAAAGGTCTCGGCATCCTGCTCGCCCAGGGCCAGGTCAAGAAGATGATCTCGAGCTACGTCGGCGAGAACAAGATCTTCGAGCAGCAGTTCCTGTCGGGACAGCTCGAGGTCGAGCTCTGCCCGCAGGGCACGTTCGCCGAGCGGCTGCGCGCCGGCGGTGCCGGCATCGAGGCGTTCTACACGCCGACCGGGTTCGGCACCAAGGTGGCCGAGGGCAAGGAGACGCGGAAGATCAACGGCCGCGACTGCGTGCTCGAGCACGCGATCCGCGGCGACTTCGCGATCGTCAAGGCGTGGAAAGGCGATCGCTGGGGGAACCTGGTGTTCCGCAAGACGTCGCGCAACTTCAACCCGCTGTGCGCGCAGGCGGGCCGAGTGACGATCGTCGAGGTCGAGGAGCTGGTGAACGTCGGCGACCTCGATCCGGATCAGGTGCACCTGCCATCGATCTACGTCCACCGGATCTTCCAGGGCACCAGCTACGAGAAACCGATCGAGCAACGCACGACGAGGAAGAGGAGCTAGTCATGAACCGCCTCACGCGAGACCAGATGGCCAAGCGCGTCGCGCAGGAGCTCTCCGACGGCTTCTACGTCAACCTCGGCATCGGCATGCCCACGCTCGTCGCGAACTTCATCCCTCCGGGCATGGACATCGTCCTGCAGTCTGAGAACGGCCTGCTCGGCATCGGCCCGTTCCCCTACGAGGGCGACGAGGATCCCGATCTGATCAACGCCGGCAAGCAGACGATCACCACGATCCCCGGCTCGGCGTTCTTCGACTCGGCGCAGTCGTTCGCGAGGATCCGCGGCGGCAAGGTCGATGTCTCCGTGCTCGGTGCGATGGAGGTCTCCGGCAAGGGTGACCTCGCGAACTGGATGATCCCCGGCAAGATGATCAAGGGCATGGGCGGCGCGATGGATCTCGTCGCCGGCAGCCGCCGCGTGATCGTGATGATGGAGCACACCACCAAGGACGGCTCGTCGAAGATCCTGCCCGAGTGCACGCTGCCGCTCACCGGCGTCGCGTGCGTTCACACGATCGTCTCCGACCTCGCGGTGATCGACGTCAAGGACGGCGCGCTGCACCTGCGCGAGCGTGCGCCCGGCGTCTCCGTCGAGGACGTCGTCAAGGCGACCGCGGCGAAGCTCGTCGTGCCGGCGAACGTTCCAGAAGTCCGGGTGTGATCGTTTAAACGCTCGGCGTTTAAACGCTCGCCTCGCGCTCGCCCCGCCCCGCCGCCACCCTGCCCCTGCCATGGGGCTCACCTCGGCTCGCGACTAGGTCTTGCAGACCGGACGCGGATCGAACGGCATCGCCTGCCCGGGAATCTGGCAGTCCGGCTGCTTGGGCTCCGGCTTGACCTGCGGCTTGGGGTCGGGCTTGACCGGCGGCTTGGTCCCGGTGCCCTGCGGCCTGGTCTGCGTGCCCGGCTTCGTCTGAGTGCCCGGTTTCGGCGTCGGCTTGATCTCGGGTTTGATCTCCGGCTTCGGCGGCTCCGGCTTGATCTCGGGCTCCTTGGTCATGATGACCTGCTTGGAGAAATCTCCCGACAGGTCGACCTTGAGCGTGACGTTCTCGTAGCCCGCGTGCTGGACCACCAGCGAGACATCGCCGGTGGCGCGCGGCCGGTCGAGCTTGAGCGGCGTCTTGCCGAGGAGCTTGCCCGTCTGCCAGACGTCGGCGCCCGTCGGTTCCGACGTGATGTGGAGCTCGACGTTGTCGATCACCGGGGCATCCGGCGTGACACTCGCGACCACCGGGGCCGGCGCTGGCTTCCTGTCGGGCTCGACGAGCGGCCCTGGCTTGTCCTCGGGCTTGGGCTCGACGGTGCGGCCGCCGTAGCCGACGAACAGCACGACGCCGACGCCGATCGCCACGATCGCGAGGCCGATCCATAGC
>JAEYYY010000515.1 GCA_023430775.1 Pseudomonadota bacterium | reverse complement strand
TGTTATCGCCGCACGCGACGATCGCGAACAACAGAGCGAAGCGCCTCACGGCCGGACTCTTACACGAGGCCACCACGCCTCCGACGACAAACAACGCGCCTCCGGCGTCAGCCCCGCCCGAAACCGCGAAAACCGGGACCGACCCGGTCTTTCTGCGTGCGCCGTGCTCGCGCTCAGTTGATGACGAACGGGTAGGCGACGTTCGCCAGCCCGCCATCGCTGCGCGACGGGAAGCGCCAGCCGTGCGCGGCCTTGACCACGCACGCGGCGACCAGCGGGTTACCCGTGATCGTCGACTGCACCTGGACGCGCTTGACCGCACCCGAGGCATCGACCGCGAGCGACAGCGTCAGCGTGCCCTTGAGCTTCGGGTTCTGCTTCTTGCCCTCGGCGAAGCACTTGAGCACCGCGGGGCGGTTCTTGCCGACGACGGCCGCCAGCGTGGCCTGATCGATCGCCGGCTTCGGCGGCTCGACCTTCGCCACCTCGGGGATCAGCGGCTTCTCCGGCTTGGGCTCCTCGCTCGCCGGTGCGGTCGGCTCCACCGGCTCCTCCTTCGGGGCGTGCTTGGTGTCGATCACGACCTCGGGCTGCGCCGGCAGCCCCGGCCGGGTCACCGCGGGTTCCGCCTTCGGCTCGTCCTTCTGGGTCTCGATCGACGTCGGCTGGATGGCGACGGTTGGCTGCTCGGCGCCCTTACCGATCTTGCGCGGCTGGGGCACCGTGACCGGCGTTGCCGGCTCGGCGACCGTGCGCTCGATCTTCGGCGCGGTGACGTCGGCCATCGCGGCGACCGTGGTGGGCGCTTGCGCGACGACCACCTGTGCGGCGGCCGGCTTGCTCTCGCCAGAAGTCGGCGCGGCGACCTCACCGAGCGCGACCAGCGTCTGCTCTTCCGATGCCTCGACGAGACCGGTGCCCTTGGTCAGGGTCGCCGTCAGCTTCGTCGGGCGATCGAACGTCAGCCAGTAACGCACGGTCTTGTGCCCCGGTGCCGACACCTCGACGAGCTCGACGATATCGCTCGACGTGATCTGCATCGTCGCGGGCGCCGCCGACAGCCGGCGGCGGAACGTGACGCGCGCATCGGGCACGTTGGCTTCGATCTGCACCGCGATCTTGCTCGCCACCGGCTGGGTCGCCGCGGCCGGTGCAGGCGCGGGGGCCTGGACGGGCGGCGCCGGCAACGCGACCTTGTTGTCGTCGTTGTTCGACGAGCCACCGCGCATGCCGAGCGCGAGACCGAGTGCACCGACGACGAGGCCGGCGCCCGCGATGCCGTACATCAACCACGGCTTCTTGCCGGGCGGCGGCGTGGTCAGCGCGATCGGCTGGATCGTCGGATCCGCCGATAGCCGCGGATCGTTCTTCGTGATCACCGGAATCTGATCCGAGCCCGGCCACGGCGTGTTGCGCGCCATCGTCGGTCGCGGGATCAGATCGCTGTGGCGCGCGAGGTCGCTCGCGTCCACCACCGGCATCGACAGCGGCGTGCGCCGGCGACGCAGGTTGTCCTGCGTGATGAACGTCGACAGCGCCGCCTCGACATCGGCCATCGACTGGAAGCGATCGTCGGGATCCTTCGCGAGCAGCTTCTCGATGATCATCTCGGCGAGCGCGTGCGGGATGCCGTCGCGCTGGAGCGGAGGCGGGTCCTCGTGGACGATGCGCTGGAGCAGCGCACGCGGATCGGTGTCGCTCGGGAAGGGGCGTCGCGCCTCGAGCATCTCGTACATCATCACGCCGAGCGCGTAGATGTCCGCGCGGCGATCGACCGAGTCCGGCGCGGTGATCTGTTCCGGCGCCATGAACTCCGGCGTGCCCATCACCATCCCGCGACGAGTCGCCTCGTCGTCACGATCGAGGAAGCGCGAGATGCCGAAGTCGAGCACCTTCACGTGATCGAGCGCCTCGTCCTTGTCTGTCAGGAAGATGTTGTCGCTCTTGAGATCGCGGTGAACGATCTCTGCGTTGTGTGCCGCACGGAGCGCGGATGCGATCTGCTGCGCGATCCACACCGCGCGCCTGACTGGTAGTCCTCCGACGCGATAGATCTCGTCGGTGAGCAACGAGCCTTCGAGATACTCAAAAATAATGTACGGCACATGACCGTGGCAGAACCCCATGTCCGTCGACTCGACGATGTTGGGGTGACCGAGCGTTCCTGCCGCACGTGCCTCGTTCATGAACCGCTCGACGACGTCAGCGTCGGCGGCGAGCTCTGGATGCAGCACCTTGATCGCGACGCGTCGCTTGATCAGCGTGTGCTCCGCGAGAAAAACCGTCCCCATGCCGCCCTCGCCGAGAACCTTGATGATGCGGTAGCGACCCTCCACCACATCCCCGACCTTGACCAGTGTTTCACCCGTTGAAACGCCCATAGTAAAAACCATTGTGGTGGCTTCTACGGCGGTTTCTCAAGGAACATTGAGCATTTCGACGTGTGTTTCTTCAGCGACATCGTCGCTGAACGTGATCCAAGACAGGCGTTCGACCCGCATTCACCTATGCTCGCATGTGGGATGACGAAGCCAAAAAATCCGTTCAGCGCACTCGAGGAGCTGAGAGCGTCCCTGCCTCCCAATCCAGAACGTAGCGTCGCTAACGCCCAGAACACTCAGACGGACCTGACGGTCAGGAAACCTGGTCCAGCCCGCGCGGTGGTGCGCATGGAACGGAAAGGTCGCGGTGGGAAGGAAGCGACGGTGATCGAGAAGCTCGGGTTGCCTGCCAGTCAACTCGAGCAGTGGTGCAAGGAGCTCAAGCAAGCACTCGGCTGCGGCGGAAACGTCGACGGAGAATCGATCGTGTTGCAGGGCGATCTTCGTCAGCGCATCGCGCCGGTGCTGACCGCGAAGGGCGTCGCGAAGGTGACGATCGGTTGATCGATCGAGCTCTGTCGCAGTGGCTAGGGCTGTTGCCGGAGAGTGGGGTCCACGACTTCTGATTGCCGGAAGATCCAGTTGGCAGTTTCCATGGGTTGGACGCGCTGCGTCGTGCCCACAACTGTCCAACCCACTCGATCGATTCGAGTAAAAGCTGACGAGGCTTTCGGTTTCGCTTGGCCTTCATGTTGCTGAATGTCGAGCCAGCCATGCGGAACCTCTTCACCACTCTCGCCCCCGCGCTTCTCATCGCCGCCTGCTCCGGTGGCCCGGCCGAGCTGACGGACCCGCCGGTCCTGCGCGTGACCTCGCCCGAGCGCGCACTCCTCAAGGACGGCGCGGGCGACGTGGTGGTCAAGGGCACGGTGACGCCGAACGAAGACGGCACGCCGGTGAAGAGCGTCAAGATCAACAACGTCGCCGCGAACGTGAACCCCGATGGTTCGTTCCAGGCGACGATCCAGGTCCAGGAAGGCGCGCAGTTCATCGAGACGATCGCGCTCGACGAGGACGGCGGCAAGGCCGTGGACATGCGCGCGGTCCACGCCGGTCAGATTCGCGCTGCCGGCGCCAGCATCGACAACGCGATGACCGCGTCGATGTCGACCCAGGCGTTCGAGAAGATCTCCGCCGCGGCGGGCCCGATCGTGAAGAGCATGAAGCTCTCCGAGATGCTCGCGCCGATGCAGCCGATGCAGCACTCGGGTGACGAGAGCGGCCCCGACTGCCTCTACGAGCAGGTCTACGTCAACGACGTCAAGTTCTCCGACGTCAACATCCAGCTGATCCCGAGCGAGGGCGGCATCGCGTTCCGCTTCCAGGTCGACGGTCTCGACGTCCCCGGTCGCGCCGACTACGCGGTCGCCTGCCTCGACGGCTCGACCAACGTGCGCGTCACCGCGTCGAGCGTCGTCGTCGCCGGCACGCTGCTCGTCAGCCCCGACGGCAAGAACGGCTTCAAGACCGACCTCGTCGATCAGGACGTCACGCTGACCGGCCTCAACGTCCAGGCGTCGGGCATCCCCGGCACGATCATGGGCATGATCAGCTGGGACGGCTGGATCAGCTCGATCATCGGCAAGGGCGCCGAGCTCGCGATGGAGCCGATGATGAACTCGGCGCTCGGCGGTCTCGCCGGTCCGAAGGAGATCGAGGTCCTCGGCAAGACGCTCCGCATGGAAGTCTCGCCGACCGACATCTCGTTCTCGAGCCAGGGCGCCCTGGTCTCGATGAACATGGGCATGGGCATCGGCGGTGCCGAAGCTGCCAAGTACGTCTACATCGAGAACGGCGCGCCGACGATGGACCCGGGTAACGGCTTCCAGCTCGGTCTCGCCGACGACCTCGCGAACAGCATGATGTCGCAGGCCAAGGAGATCGGTCTCCTCAGCCTCGAGATGCCGGCCAACGGCGGCACCTTCGACTCGACGCAGATCTCGATGACGCTGCCGCCGATGATCATGGCGGATGGCAACGGCGCGATGCACGTCGTGCTCGGCGACATGATCGCGACCTTCAAGGCCAAGGGCACGCCGGTCGCGAAGGCAGCGGTCAACGCGAAGATCGCCCTCGAGGTGAAGCCGGCCGGCAACGGCTACGCGGTCGCGCTCGAGCTCGGCAAGCCGGAGCTGACCTTCAACATCCTCGACGACATCGCGAACGAAACGCGCCTGTCGAACGACGACCTCGAGACCGCCGCGGCCGGCTGCATCGAGGCGCAGATCGCTCACATCTCGGCGCTGCTCGTGAACATCCCGCTCCCCTCGCTCGCCGGCCTCCAGATGCGCAACCTCTCGGTCGGCTCGGACAACGGCTTCGTGATGGTGAAGGGCAACTTCGAGTAGTCGAAACCTCCACGAAGAAGACGCGCGGCGCTCGCAAGGCGCCGCGTTCGTCGTTTCGGGCGTCGTGGAGGAAATTTGCGCCCCCCGCGGTAGGGTTCCGCGCACCATGAAATTGTCTTCGTTGTTGCTGGTCGGCGCGCTCGTCGCGTGCGGAGGTAAGAAGGACAAGGCTCCGGATCCCGGCTCGGGATCGAGCGCCGGTTCGAGCGTCGCCGTCGGATCGGGGAGCGGTTCGGGCTCCGGATCCGGATCGGGCTCGGCCGCGATCGCGATCCCGCCGTACACGCCTGCCGCCGATGTCCCCGAGCCGATCAAGAAGGCGATCGCCGATCCCGATCGCACCGACGCCGATCGCGCGCTCGATGCCGGTCGCAAGCCCGGCGAGGTGTTCGCCTTCTTCAAGGTCGCCGAAGGCCAGAAGATCGGCGAGCTGTTCGCCGGTGGTGGTTACTCGACGGAGCTGATGGCGCGCATCGTCGGCCCGAAGGGGAAGATCTACGCGCAGAACAGCAAGGAAGTGCTGGACCGCTTCGCCCGCAAGCCGTGGACCGAGCGGATCGCGCGCGCGGTCAACAAGGACATCGTCGTCGGGCTCGAGCGGCCGATCGACGATCCGTTCCCGCCCGAGGTCAAAGACCTCGACGCCGTGATCACGATCCTCAACTATCACGACGCGATCTGGCAGAAGGCCGACACCGCGAAGATGAACAAGGCGATCTTCGCCGCGCTCAAGCCGGGCGGCATCTACGGGATCATCGATCACAGCGCGAAGGACGGCAGCGGCGTCAAGGATGCGGAGTCGCTGCACCGGATCGAGCAGAAGATCGTCGTCGACGAGGTGACCAAGGCCGGCTTCAAGCTCGACGCCGAGTCCGACGTGCTGAAGCACGCCGACGACACCCGCGACTGGAGCACGTCGCCGCGCGTCGCCGGCGAGAAGCGCGGCACGAGCGATCGCTTCACGCTGCGCTTCATCAAGCCGGCGAAGTGATCAGCGCCAGCCGAACGCGTGATCGTAGCGACCGATCACCTCGGCGCCCTGACGGTCCTTGACCACCAGCGACAGATGGCCGTCCTGCGAGGCGACGATCGCCGCCGCCTCGCTCGGCTGACGCAAGCAGTAGATGACGCCGGCCGGATGCCGCGTCCCCTTGAAGGTCGTCAGATCGTCGATGTGGGTCTCGCCGGTATACGGGTTGGTATGGCGAAACGTCGCCTGTGGCGTGTCGCCCTCGAGCACCTGCACGCCGAAGCCGCGGACGCGCAGATCGGTGTCGAGTAGCAGCGCATTGTCGACGGCGGTCAGCCGCGCGATCAGCTCGATCGCCTCGCCGAACGCGATCTGCGCCTCGTCGCGCACGAACACCCGACCATCCGAGCCGCGCAACCGCGAGCCCTTGAGTCGCGCCAGCTGCTCGCCGGCCGGCACGTCGCGCAGCACGCGGTCGATGCGGTGGGCGAGCACGTCGCCATCGTCGACTGGATAGTGCACGCGCACGCCGACCGGAGCGGCCTGGTCGGCGCGCATCAGCAGGATCATGCCGCCGTGATCGTGCGCGAGCACCTGCATCGCGATCCTCGCGACCACGGCGGCGCGCAGCTCGCCATCCCCACGCCACGCCTCGAAGGTCTGGCTCAGTCGCCGAGACGCCGGCTCGACCTCGCGATCGCCGAGCAACAAGATCTCGCCTCGCGCATAGAGCGCGCGCGGCATGCCCGCATAGTCGATGCGCAACACTCCGGCGGTGAGCACCCGGATCGTCAGCGGCTGACGGCTGACCGTGCTGCGATCGAGGATCGCCCACGCGACCACCGCATCGCCGTCGGCGCGCAGCGCGATCATCGTCGAATCGCCCGAGGTCGCCGGCGCGAGCTTCGCGAGGTTCCGCGGCGTCAAGGTCACCGGCCTGGCCAGCGCCACGACCGCCGCGCACTGGAGCGGATCGGGCTGCCACGCCACTCCGAAGTCGGAGCGCCTCGCCTCCTCCTCGTACATGCTGGCGAAGAACATGGTCTCGACGAGCGTCGCCAGCTGCGCCGGATCGGGAAGCGCGATCGAGACATCGCGAGACCGTTCGAGGTGAGGGACGAGCTGGGCGAGGAGCTCGCTCACCGATCCGAGACGCTCTTCGTTCACGATGGTGACGCTAGCATCACTGGCGCTCGGTCGAGCCGCCGATGATTCGCTCCATCACCACCCGCTGCAGTTCGAGACGCGAGCGAACGCCATAGCAACGGTAGAGCCGTGTCAGGTGGTACTCGACAGTGTTCTCGGCGAGCTCGAGCCGCGCCGCGATGCCCTTGGTGGTCTCGCCGGAAATCGCGAGTGCGAGCACCTGGCGCGCGCGTTCACCAAGCTCGTGCGCTGCAGGTAGCGATGCGATGACGTGGCTCACTTGTTGCCCCTTACGGACGACGAGAAAGTGCGTGCCGCTGGACTCTTCGAGGCGCAGCACATCGTAGTGCGCTTCGTGTTGACCTCGAACGATCTCGGAGAGTCCGCTGCGCAGGTCGGCATCGTGATCGAGCGCGTGCTCGCCGAGCTTGTTCGCGTGGAGCACCCGGCCTGCGCCGTCGACCAGAAATGCCACTCGACCGAGAAGCTCGAGCGCGGCCTCGAAGCTACGCCGCAGCCGGCCTGAACTGCCGAGCTGATGATCCACGATCGTGCGACGCCGGAGCGCGACCGCGGTGGCCTCGAACAGGCGTTGTTGGCGCGGCGTGAAGCCACCCGCGCGTGCGGCGCTGAGATACGCGAGGAGGTTCGGGCCATCGCAGATCAGCACGCGCAGCGACGCTAGCTCGGCGAGGCCGTGGCGATCGAGCATCTCGATCGTTCGCTCGAGGCCCGGACGCAGCGCGCGATACGCCGTGCGCGTATGACCGAGTCGACGCACGGAGTGATCGTGAAGCTCGAGCGCTGCGCGCGCGGATGGCAAGGTGAGGACTCGATCGCGTTGTGCACGCTGAGGCGCTCGTGGCGAGTAGAGAAACCCGAGCTCGCCGTCGCGAACGCCCTGGTCGAGGTCCGAGAAGAACCGGCGCGGCAGTGCGGCCGAGGCTGCCGCGTCGACGAGACACATCTGTCCTTCGTTTGCGGCAAAGCTCCAGGCGGCACTCCAGTCGGCGCCGATCAGGTCGGTGACCTGCTCCATCACCTGCCCCGAGCGCAACGGGATCCGGAGATCGCCGAGCGTTCGCGCGAGATCCGCCACGCGTCCGCGATCGCTTACTGACAACTCGACTTCCACTGCACATCTCAGAGACCGCCACTCCCACGAAACCATCACGCGCGATGCAAGCAGGTGAAATGCTTGGGGTACGATGGGGCGTGGACCGGATCGACGACCGGCGGCTGTCGGTGCTGGTGGCGGACGTGCTCGCCGGTCGTGACGCGGCGTGGAGCGAGCTCGTCGCGATGTTGTACCCCCACCTCGAACGGCTGGTTGCGACCTCGCCCAGCCTCGGACCGTTGCGCGGGTCCGAGGATCACAAGCGCAACGCGGTGACGGATGTCCTCGCGAAGCTCGCGCGCAACGACCATCGCGCACTCGCGCTGCTCGAGCCCTGGCTCGCCGCGCATCCCGACAAGACGTCGGGCGATTGGCTGCGGATCGTGACCGGCAACGCGATCCGCGAGTACGTCTCGCGCCAGCTCGGCAGCGATGCGACGAAGCGGTGGGTACACACGCTCGCCGGCGAGCTCACCGACTCGACACCGCTGCCCGCCCTGCGACCTCCGGTGACCACACAACAGACGGCGCGCCAGATCCTCGACTACGCGGCAGAGCACTTGCCCGTCGAACAAACGCGCGCACTCGAAGCGTGGCTTCACCAGGCTGCGTTGCCGGCAAACGGCGAGCGTCTGGTTCGCGCGGCGCTCGCGCGGCTCCGCCGCCAGTTCGCCTAGCGCGCTTGCACCTTCAGGATCCGCGCGACGCGTGCAGCTCGTTCGCCCGGCGCGATGGACGCAGCGAGCTTGGCGACATCGGCAAAGCGATCGTCGGGTTGCTTCGCGAGGCACCGTTCGATCGCCCCGACGAGCTGCACCGGGACGTCGGCCAGCACCGGCGCCTCGGTCCAGATTCTGATCGCGGCGTCGGCTGCGGAGGTCGCGCGAAACGGCAACCGTCCCGTCGCCAGCTGATACAGCACCACTCCGAGCCCCCACAGGTCGGCTCGATGATCGACGTCGCGGCTAGATCGCAGCTGCTCCGGTGCCATGTACGGCACCGAGCCGATGTTCGCGCCGGTGCGCGTCAGGATCTGTGGTGCAGCCACCTTGGCCGCACCGAAATCGAGCAGCTTCACGAGCGACGCCCCATCGGGTCGAGGCACCGCGAACAGGTTCGCGGGTTTGATGTCGCGATGGACGATGCCGCGCCCGTGCGCCTCGGCAAGCCCGGTGCAGATCTGCGAGGCGAGCTCGATAACCTCCTCGACGGCGAGCGGACCAGTGCGATCGAGACGTGACTGCAGATCCTCGCCGTCGAGGTACTCGAGGATCATGTACGGCTCGCCGGTCGGCAAATCCCCGAAGCTCGACAACCGGCACACGTGCTCGCCACGCAGCTGGGCCACCAGCATCGCATCACGCATGAACCGCTGCTTGGCATCGGTCGACGCCAGCAGCGCTCGATGCATCACCTTGATCGCGACGCGGCGGCGCATCTCGACGTGCGTCGCACAGTACACGACGCTGGTGCCGCCCTCGCCGATCACGCGCTCGATGCGGAAGTTCTCGACCATCGCTCCTTCCGCGAACGACGGGATCTCGAACACGTCGTCGAGTAATGCCACCGCATCGCGGCACGCCTCGCACGAGGCGAGATGACCCGTCGCGCTGACGAGCTCGTCGCCCGTCAGCTCGCGATAGCGAACGAGCAGCGGGTCGAGGTCTCGGCAGCTGGGGTACATTGGCTGGCGTTCATGGTGGAGGCGGAGATCCTGCTGGGAAGGTATCGGATCGACCGCCTCCTCGGAACCGGCGGAATGGGTCGCGTGCTGGCGGCGACAGACCTGCGCACGCAGCAGCCGGTCGCGCTCAAGCTGCTATCGCCCGAACGGTCGGCCGACGGCGAGGCGATCGCGCGGATGATTCGCGAAGCCGATGCGGCCACTCGCTTGACCGGCCGTCATACCGGTCGGGTGCTCGATGTCTGCCGGACCGATGCTGGCGATCCCATCCTCGTGATGGAGCTCCTCGAGGGCGAGGACCTATCGCGCCTGCTCGCGCGCACCGGCGGCATCTCCGGTGACGAGGCCGCAACGCTCGTCGTCCAGGCATGTGAAGGCCTCGCCGCGGCGCACGCGCAGGGCATCGTCCATCGCGACATCAAACCGTCGAATCTGTTTCTGGCGCGCGACCTCGACGGTTCGAGCGTGATCAAGGTGATCGACTTCGGTGTCGTCAAGGTCGACGTAGCGAAGGGCGAGACGCTGACCAAAACCAGCTCGATGATCGGCTCCGTCGCGTACATGGCGCCGGAGCAGCTGCGCAAGCTTGCCGTCGATCAGCGCGTCGACGTGTGGAGTCTCGGTGTCGTGCTCTACGAGCTAGTCACGGGCAAGCGTCCCTTCGCCGGCGAGTCCCTGACCGATGCGAGCATCCAGATCGCGGTCGAGGCCCCCGAGCCTCTTCCCGGTCACCTCGACCCGGCGCTCGCCGCCGCCGTCATGCGCTGCCTCGAGAAGGATCCGGCGCGCCGATTCGCCGATGTCGGCGAGCTCGCCACCGCCCTCGCACCGCTGGTTCCCGATGGTGCCGCCACCGCCGAGCGCATCCGTCGCATCCTCGGCCCGACGCGGGTCATCACGCCGGCTGTCGAACACCCCGTGAGGCGCGGTGCAGCGCTTCGCTTCCGCGACTACATCGCGACGCATTGGCTGCCGATCGGGCTCGGAATCCTGGTGTGGTCGCTCGGCCTCTTGCTCGCGTCGTTCGCGGTCAACGATCACCTCAACGAGTTCCGCATCGGCGACAAGCGTACGGGCTATCTGAGCTCGTTCAACTGGACGCTCGTCCATACCTTCATCTGTCCGATCACGGTCGCGATCATCGGCGCGTTACTGCGCTCGGCGGGCTCCACGATCGCGAGCTTCGGAGCGCATGCGCGCTCTGCGTGGGATCGTCGTGCGCGCAACCTCGTCGTGCTGTGGCTCGTGCTGTCACTGGTGCTCGCCGTCGGCTACACGGCGGTCGAGTGGAGCTTCGTCACGACCGGCCGCTGCGACGCCGGTACGTTTCTCGGCTGGCCGAACCAACTGTGCGCCGATGCCGCCGGCGATCCGGCGAGCGTGCTGTTCATGGTGCTCGCCGCGATCGCGCAGACGATCATGCTGAGCGTCGGCTGGCTGCTGCTGTCGACCGTGATCTGGTTGACCGACCTGTTCTTCGGCACCCGCCGGATCCCGCTCGCGGATGAGTCGTACGCGCGCGTCGGTCGCGTGTTCGGCCTCGCGATCTGGGGCTGGGCAGCGATCATCCTCGGCATCTACCTGGCACGGCTGTGGAGCGTGCACATCCGCGTGCCCGATACGGATGGTGTGATCGAGACCGTGTTCGCCGACTTTCCGTCGTCACTGCTCCGCCTGGACACGCACACGCAGAGCGACTGGGGATCGATGATCGCCGCCGCGGTCATGGTCGTCGCGTCGGCAGTGCCGTTCGTGCTGCTGCGCTCGCGCGGTCACGCAGCGCGAACGCTCGAGCGGATCGTGCTGACGCTCTCGCTCGGTGGTCTCGTCGCTACGACGTTCCCGCGGCTTGGCTTCTTGCTGCTGCCCGCGATCGCGATCGGGTTCGTCGCGATCCCGCGAGTGCGCCGCGCGCTGCGTGAGACGTGGCCGCGCTAGTGCAGCTCGGAAATGCGCGTCGGAAGCGAACCGCCCCCGAAGTTTTCGCGCGCCGCCGAGTACACGCTCCCGTTCGTCACGGTGATCGCACAGGCCATGGCATCGGTGTTGATGGTCTCGTTCCAGCTCCCCATGGAGCCCCAGAAATCGATCCGCGCGTTGTAGTGGGCGACGCGCCGGTTGATGAAGCTGTTGTCGCTAGGCGTCTCCGTCCATACGATGTATGGCACATCGCCATCCGCGGTCAGATCGTGGTCCCGGACCTGGAACAGATTCGCGATGCCGTGCATGAGCGTCGCCCACGACGAGCCATTCCATTGCCGGACGTGGAGATCGAACCTCCCGGGTGACACGGGTTCGAGGAACGACACCGTGAGCCTTCCACCGATGTTCTTCATGGTAGGAGCGATCGCAGGTTGGCTATCGATGAAGCCGAGCTCGGCACCAAGCTGTTGCCACGCCGTGCCATCAAAACGATAGACAAGGACGTCCGCGCCTCCGATCCCGCCCAGTCGCGTCAGCGCGATGTAAGGAACACCGTCGAGAAACGCGATCGAAGGGTCTTCGGCGATGCCATTTGCGATCGACCCACCATCGAGCACCCAGGAGCTCCCATTCCAGTGCCGCACGAAGACGTGGTTGCCCGCCGCGTTTTGCTCCCAGCTGCCGAGGTACGGGGTATCACCGTTGAACGCCAGAGAGAGAGCACGCGGCTGATAGCCGAGAATATTGGTGGTGTCCGGATCCACCACGAGATTCCCGCCATCCATCACCCAATCGTCACCTTCGAGGTGCGCGCTGTACAGCTGGTTGAGGTCGTACCAGGCAACCTGGACGCGCGACGTTCCAGCCCCGATCGCGAGCGACAGGAGATTTGGTGCCGACACCGGCGCACCGACATCCGTCCACGGCCCCGCCCCGACACGCCTTGCGACTCGCCACGTCCCGTTGTCGGCGACCACGGCATACGTGGTGTCTCCGACCGTCGCTAGCCTTGGCAGATACGTCGAACCGAAGAGAAGCGTCGAAGTATTGAACTGGCGTGGATTCACGTAGACGGACTGCGTGCCAGTGATGTCACCGACGGTCGCAGTCACGCCTCCGCCACCTATTCCATCGAGCGTATCGAATAGCCCTGCTCCCACCACACCACCGATGTTGGTGTCAGAGCCCCAAGTCGGATTGACGATGATGTGATTCTCGAAAGCGTCGAAGCCGACGGCATCGAACTGGATATGTTTGCCTTCGTCCATCACCAACGTGCCTTCAAACGGCAGGCCGAACTTGTCGAGGATCGCGATGTGATCGAGCGCGCCGTTGAAGACGGTCACCGGCAATGACGCACTCTCCGCTCCAAATCCCGTTGTCACCGTGCCCGCGCCGACGGTCGTCGCGCGAAACGTCACGCCGGTCGTACCGATGCGCGTGTCGCCGATCGCATCTGACGACGCGATCTCCGGCACCAGCGCGAACAGCGTGTTCAGCTCGTCGCGGCCCTGCACCGCGAACGTCCGCTCGAAGCCGGCGGCGATCGCCGGAGTCGCTGGAGACATCACCAGCGTACCCGGCGCATACGCGCGAGCGATGTCGACGTTTGTTGTCGTGCTCGTACGTGTCGCACCGAGATTATCGGCCGCCGTCACGAAGTACTCGAGGTCGATCGCATCGCCGTCGGCGACGACATGGGCAGCAGGGATCAAGGCCGCGAACGTGTCGAGCGTCGCTTCGGGCTTCATCGCCAGCTCGACGAAGCTGCCCGTCGCATCTGATCGATAGTGGAGCCGGACGCTCGCGATAGACCCACCGACGTCGTAGTCGCGCACGGTCGCGCGCAAGTACACCGGTGCGTTCGCGCGCAGTGCTGCCGGGATCGGGCTCTGTAGCGCGATCGTCGGCGCGTTGTTGCCGGGCAACAGCGTGGCAGCCATCGCGACGTAGAGTGTGAAGTGCTCGACGCGCGCCGTGACCAGGCCCGTCGCTGGATCGAGCTCGCCGCCGATCGAGAAGTAGCGGCCTAGATCCTCGTCGAAGTATCCGAGCTGCAGCGTGCGACCATCGAGGCCCTGATTCGTTAGGGACGCGGCGTCGTACGGCATCGTCAGCACCGCGGGCCGCTCGAGCGAGAACTGCGTGCCCGGAGGCGAGAACTTGAAGCCGGAACCGAGCACGGCGAAGCCATCCGAGTCGACGACCGGCACCTCACCCATCGGCTCGATCGAGATCGTCGTGTCCTCCGAGAGTGAATTCGGTGGGACCACGAGGGTGACGTCGCCGAGCGCGACAACTCCACCGGTACTCGCACGCACCAGGGTGCCCGAGCTCGGTTCCTCCGACGGCGTCGCGGGATCCGCACACGCCACCAACCACATACACAACCAGGGTGTCTTGATCATTCCAGGCAACGTAGGCCGGAGTGATCGCTCGACGGAATTGGGGACATCCCCAGGAACGGCGTTGGATACCCCCGCCTTACCCGAGGACGGGCCTCATGACTGTTGGACGAGGACGTCGTAGCGACCTTCGCTTCGGACGGATCGCGCCCTCGCAGGCGCGATCGCTTCACGCTGGGCCGCAGGTGAAGTGTCCTTGCTCGCGATGCCTTGTCCATGTCCGGCCGGGGACCGGACACGCTGTCCGCTTCTCGGACGATTTGGCGCCCAACCTTGCGAAGCCACGAGGCCAGGTCAGCGGCACGCTTGGTGCTGCCCCGGGACGCGTGACTCGACGTCCGCACGATGCGTTGTTCAAGGCTGCGTTCGGCGCTCCGGCGGATGCAGCGGGCCTGTTCCGGAGCGTGCTACCGACGCATGTCATCGCAGCGATCGAATGGTCTTCGCTCGTGCGCCTACCGGGCTCGTTCGTCGATCCCGACCTTGCTGATCGTCATAGCGACCTGCTGTTCTCCGTCGAGCTCCACGACGGTGATGAGGTCCTGCTGTACTTGCTGGTCGAGCATCAAAGCGGCGTCGACCCCGACATGCCGTTGCGAGTGCTCGGCTACGAGGTCCGGATCTGGGAGCGTTGCAAGACGAGACCGCGCTCGCTGATCCTTCCGATCGTCTTGGCCCATGCCGCTGGTGGCTGGACGGAACCCACATCCTTTGGTGCGCAGTTCGTTCCGCGCCCTGAGGAGCTCGGCATCGCCGAATTGGTGCCGCAGTTCGAGGTCACGATCATCGATCTCGCTGATCGCACGGACGACGAGATCTTGCGGTGGTCGCTCGGTACGTTTCAGAAGCTCGCGCTGTGGTTAATGCGCGACGCGCGAGACAATGCAGTTTTCCAGGCGGCGCTACCGCGCTGGAAGCAATTGCTGTCCGATGCGCACGATGCCGCGCGACGGGCGCCGCACGCGATGCAGGCGTTCTCCCAGCTCATCCACTACGTCTGGCACGTCATTGGAGATCTCCGGTTCACAGAGTTTCGTGCCAAGCTTCTCGAACAAATCCCCGACGCACAGGACACCGTCATGACCATCGCCGAAGAGCTTTTCGAACAAGGTCGCGCCCAGGGCATCGAACAAGGTCGCGCCCAGGTCCTCCGGCATCTGCTCGGTCTGAAGTTCGGTGCGCTCGATCCCGCGACAGACGCGCGGATCACCGAGGCGACAGCCGAGCAGGTCGAGCGCTACCTCGAGCGATTCGTCAACGCGTCGACCCTGGCCGAAGTCTTCTCGGACTGAGCATCACGACGAGATGACGCGATCGTAGCGATCCTTTGCTTCGTCCTCGTCGAGTGCCGCATCGATCGTGAAGCAGCGCGGCGCCGCACCGACGCGCTCGAGCTCGGCGAGCTCCGTGAAGTAGAACACCGCACGCTGGCAGGTCGCGCACTGGCGCCGGAGATCATCCTCGGTGCGCGCGTGGTGCTCCCACGCGATCGCGCAACCTTGCTTGTACAGCGTGGTGCAGCGCGCCAGCGGTTGCCGCGCGACCACCGCACGCCAGCGCGCATCGCCGGGATCCGCGAGCGCGGCGGCTCGCCGACCGGCGCGATCGATGGCGCGCAGGAACGCCGCGCGATGGATGAAGCCGTGCTGCTCGAGCCAGTCGGCGTAAACCGACCGCGTCTCCTCGTCGAGCGGGTTGGCCCGCAGTCGCTCGAGCAGCTCGTCCTCGATCGTCATGGCTTCAGCTGATCGCGCAGTCGCTTGGCCGCCGCGCGCACGCCATCATCGGTGCCGGAGGCCAGGATGGTGTCGAGCAGCGCGCGGGCACGCGGGAGATCGTTGGCGGCGCGGGCCAGCAGGGCGAGGTCGTAGCGCGCGGCGTCGACGCGCGGATCGGTCGGGTAGTCGCGGAGGAGTTGCTCGAGGAAGTCGCGCGCACCCTTCGGATCCTTGATCGCGAGCGCGGCCTCGGCGCGGCGATAGAGCTCGGTCGCCGAGAACACGATCGTCGGGATCGGAGTTGGTTCCGGCGGAGTTTCGACGGTGGGTTCTGGGGTCGACGGCACGACGATGCGCGGTCTCGGCGACGGCGGCTCGACGGGCGCGACCGGCGCCGGTGGTTCGACAGGAGGTGGGGCGATTGGCGGTGCGGTGACCGGCGGTGCGGTGACGGGCGGTGCGGCCGGCGGCGCGAGCTGGTGGACGTGGCGATCGACGATCTCCTTTGCCTGCTCGCCTGCACCGAGCACGACCATGCCTTGCTCGACACGGATCGCGAACTTGCGATCGTGGGTGACGGTGGTGTTGCTGCCCGCGGTGAACGTGAGGGCTGGGGCGTCGTCGAGTCGATCGGCGACGACGGTGCCGCTGGCGATCGCGACGTGCACGGTGCCATCGGGGTGGCCGGCGACGGTGGCTGCTGCGGGGCCGAACAGCGTGAGCGTGACGCCATCGCGCTCGAACACGGTGCGCTGGCCGGGCTCGGCGGCGAGCTCGGTTGCGGGGATCTCGATCGTCGACGAGCGACGGGTAAAGACGAACGCGATCGCGATCGCGATGACGACGGTGGCGAAGGCGATCCGGTAGCGCCAGAACGGTCTGGCGGGCGCGGGCTCCGTGGCGTGATCGAGGGCGTGCTCGATGCCGCGCCAGGCTTGTTCGCGGCGGACATCGTCGAGCCGACCTTCGAGCGACGCGAGCGTTTCGCGGATCTGGCTCATCGCTGCTCCTTGGTGAGGCGGGCGAGCGCACGCTTCGCGAGGGCGACACGCATGCGAGCGGCGGCCGGGTGGACGTCGACGATGCGCGCGACCTCGTCGTGCGATAGCGCCATCACCTCGCGGAGGACGAAGGCGACGCGGTGCTTGGGCTTGAGCCTTCCGAGGAGCGAGAACGCACCGGCGAGCTCCTCGGCGCGCGCGGCGTGATCGGCGGGTGACAGGCCCGGATCGATCTCGGAGTCGAGATCGAGATCTTCGACCAGATCGACGGGCTTCTTGCCGCGCAAGTGATCGACGGCGACGCGGGCGGTGATCCGGTAGATGAAGGTTTGCAGCGAGCACTCGAAGCGGAAGCGTGCGAGTGCGGGATGGAGCTTGATGAAGACGTCTTGCAGGAGATCCTCGCGCTCGCGATCGGGACCGACGAGACGGGTGAGCAGCGCGAACACGCGATCCGCGTGGCGCCGATAGATCGTTTCGAACGCCGCACGATCCCCGGCCGCGGCGCGCCGCGCGAGATCGGTATCGGCTTCCTCCGCCACCGGGGCGGAGCGTGGGCTCACAAGGCCCACTCGACTCCTGCACCGAAGTGGCCGCCGTAGGCCTCGCCGCGGAGCGTGGTCTGCAGCGCCTCGCAACCGTACGCCTGATCGAACGCGTAGTAGCCGCCGGCCTCGAGCGTCAGCTTGGTGCGCGCGGCGATCGGCAGGTACACGCGAGCGGTCCCGTAGGCACCGGCACCGACGACCAGGTCGCTGGTGCACCCCTTGTGCAGGATCGTCATGCCGCCGACCTCGAGACCGATCGCGCCGGCGCGACCTTCGACGCCGACCTTGAGCGGGAGGAACAGACTGCCGCGCGTCGGGCTCGTCGCCTTGCCGAGCGTGGCACTACCGACCAGGCGCGCCGATCCGGCGATCTGGTACGACAGCGCGCCGGTCAGCGGGTACGCGATCGTGCCGCCGTCGTCGCGCGAGATGCCGATCGAACCGCGCATCGACCACGGCCTGACCCCAGCCGGCGGCGGACCCGCGACGGCTGGCTCGTCGGCGGTGACCGATGCGACCGGCGCCTCGACGAGCGCGACGACGACCAGCGCGACGACGCGCGCGGTCTCGTAGGGATCGTCGAGACCGTCGTCGGCGACCACCGTCTGCGACGTATCGCCGACCTGGATGATCAACGCCTTGTCGTTGCGGGTGACGCGGACGGCGGCGTTCGATGGGGTGCGCAACGAGACCGCATCGGCGAGCTGACCGGCCGTGAACGGCACCCCTTCACCGATGGTGACGGAAGGGCGGGCAACGGCGGACGGCGCGAGGGCGGTCACCAGGGTGAGAGAGGCAGCGAGGTTTCTCAGCATCTGAACCGTTAGTCGTGGCGACCGGGCCGAATCGAAAAAAAATCGTCAGGGCGCGAGGCCGAGAAACAGCGCCTCGGCGATCTTCGCCGCGCCTTCACTGGTCGGGTGCTGGAAGTCCTTGATCACGAGGCCGCGCCGGAACCACTGCCCCGACGCGCCCTTGCCGCCCATCCACTCGAAGGTGTTCCAGAACGCGCAGCCGTTCGCGGTGGCGGCGCGATGCTGTGCCTCGACCATCGCCGGGATCGATTCCCGCGGTGGCGCGTTCTCCTTGTGCCAGTCGAGCTGATCGAGCGGCGACACCACCAGGCACGAGCCATCGGGGTTCGCCGCGCGGATCGACGACAGCAGATCCTTGAACACCTGCTCGTGCTCGACCATGCCCTGGCCTTTGGGCGCCAACCACTCCGCCTCGTTGGTGCCGTACATCACGATCACCAGATCGGACGAGCGATGCGCGAGCTGCCCCTTGAGGTGGTCGGCCATGTTGTAGCGGGCCATGCCCTTCGCGGTGGCGTTGACGATGCCGAGGTTATCGACGACGACGCCCTTCGCCGTTTCGAGCGAGGCACCGAACAGCCGCACGCGACCCTTCGCGACGCGCAGCTCGACCTTGCGAGACGGCTCGAACGCGACCCGCTTGTACGCGGCCCGCTTGGCTTCACCGGCGGTCGAGAACGACTCGACGAGCTTGCCATCGGCGATCACGTCGACGGTGCCGCCGCTCTTCTGCTCGAGGTAGTGCACGTCGACGACCGTCACCGGGGTCGCCGGCACGAACCGGATCGAGCCATTGCCCTCCGCGCTGCCGCCGAGGCCGAGCAACCGATCGATCGGCACCGAGGAGGACGCGCCGTGGATCTGCCAGCTGCCCGAGACGTAGCGCTGCATCACCTGGTGCTGGTTGTAGGGATGCGGCGAGGCGGCGAACACGAAGCCCGGCCCGCCCTTGCCGAGCAGCGCGGCGAAGCGCTCGCGCAGCCCGTTGACGATGTGATCGCTCGCGATCAGCGAATCGCCGAAGTACGAGATCCGCAGCGGCCGGTTCAGCTTGCCGGCCTTCTCCTGCGCGAACGCGGCGCGGAAGCCATCGAGCGCCTTCCGCTTGCAGCTCGCGTCGGTGCACGGATCGTCGAGCTTCGCCGGCTGGGTGGGCTCTTTCTTCCTGGGTGCCGCGTCGGAGATCCCGACGAGCACGAGCAAGAGCAAGGGCCACCGCATGGGCCCGCACCCTATCTCAGTCGGCGCGCTTGAGGATCAAGAAGTCGACGCGGCGGTTCTTGGCCCACGCCTGCTCGTTGGAGCGTCGATCCTTGGGCTGCGTCTCGCCGTAACCCTGCGAGGTCAGGCGCTTCGGGTCGATCGGCTTCGGGTCGCGCTTGGTGCCGTGCGTGGTCAGGTACTCGAGCACCGCGGCGGCGCGGCGGTCCGACAGGTCGAGGTTGTAAGCGTCGTCACCGCGCTCGTCGGTGTGACCGGCGACCTCGACGAGGAGGATGTCGGGATTGCCCTGCATCGACGCGATCACCGCATCGAGGATCTTGTGCGACGCGGGCTTGATGATCGCCTTGTTGAACTCGAACTGGATCGGCTCCATGACGATGATCTCCGTCTTGGTCTCGAGCGCCGGGCCGCGATCCGGGCAGCCGTCCTCGTCGTCGACGTTGTTGTAGGTCTCGGGCTCGTTCGGACACTTGTCGTCCTTGTCGAAGATGCGGTCCTTGTCGTTGTCGAGATCGGGGCAGCCGTCTTCATCCTCGAAGCCGTCGTAGTCCTCGGGGTCGTTCGGGCACAGATCGTCGACGTCGAGGATCTTGTCCTGGTCGTTGTCGAGGTCGGGGCAGCCGTCCTCGTCCTGGAACTGGTCGTAGTCCTCCGGGTCATCGGGGCACTTGTCGACGTTGTCGAGGATCTTGTCGCCGTCGCGATCGTTCGCATCGGCGTCGGGGCAGCCATCCTCGTCCTGGAAGCCGTCGCGATCCTCCGGGATCAGCGGGCACTTGTCCTCGTCGTCGATGATGCCGTCGCGATCGTTATCGATG
>JAEYYY010000448.1 GCA_023430775.1 Pseudomonadota bacterium | reverse complement strand
TGGCGAAGAGGTTCTCGCTCGTCGAGTACTCCACCGAGAACACGTTCGAGGTCACGGGGCAGTTCACCGTCCCGATCCAGGCACCCCTCGGCACCGGCGAGGCGGCGTTCACGAGCGCCGTCGATGTTCATCCGAGCGGCAAGTTCATCGCGGTCGCCGTCACCCGCACCAAGGCCGAGCCGGCGACGTGCATCAAGGGAACGGTGTCGTTCATCGACATCGCCGACGATGTCGGAGCGCTGCTCAAGGAGGTCACGGTCGGCTTCTATCCCGACTCGCTCGACTTCTCGCCGGATGGCAACTGGCTGGTCACCGTCAACGAGGACGACTCCGAGGACCCGTGCAAGGTCGGCTCGGGCCGCATCGGTGGCTCGGTCTCGATCGTCGAGCTCCCGGATGGCGATCCCACCGCGGCTGCGGTCGTCCAGGAGATCGATGTTCGCCACAGCGCGGACCCACCGTCGGAGCCCGAGAACCTGCGGATCGCGAGCGACAGCAACACGGTGATCTTCACGATCCAGGAGTCGAGCGAGATCGGCATCTTCAAGCTCGAGGACGTTCCCGCCGCGACCGCCACCATCGTGCATCTCCCCGGCAGCGAGGAAGAGCCCGACGGCGTGGCGATCACCGACGACGTCGCGTTCGCGTTCGTCGTCGCCGAGAAGACCGATTCGTTCTCGACGCTCGACCTGTCGAACAACACCTGGGTCCAGACCTACAAGATCGTCGACCACGGTGACGTGCCGGCCGACTATGCGAAGGACACGCGCAAGACGACCAAGATCCACGAGCCGCAGGAGGTCGAGCTGTTCCGCCAGCAGGGCAACCTGTTCGCGCTGATCGGCCTGCAGGAGTCGCACAGCATCGTCGCCTACGACATCTCGGATCCGGCGGCCCCGGAGTTCAACAGCATCGCTCCTGCGGGTGAGGACTGGGAGTCCGAGGCGAACTCGCTGATCGGCAGCGAGATCGGCCCCGAGGGCATCACGGCAAACTCGAACACCGGCATCTTTTTCAGTGCGAACGAGCGTGAAGGGACCGTCACGATGTACCGCACGGCATTCGCGCACAAATGTCCGTAGGCCTGCGCCTGTGCGCGCTGTTGCCGCTGCTCGGCTGCGGCAAGAGCGGGATCACCACGCTGCTCGTCACCAGCGATGCGGACGAAGCAGAGGATACCGCCCTGCTGCGCGACATCGACGGCCTGTCCTTCGACGGCCGGTGGTCGCCCGGATCCCCGCTGCCCGACGATGCGCGCGCGCTGCTCGTGCGGGCGTCGCTGGTCGACAAGGTCCCGAAGGAGCTCGAGTGTCGCTACGTGGTCTCGCAACCGGAGCTCGTGCCGACCAGCAAGGTCGCGCTCGGGTTCCAGCCGGAGACCATCCAGTCGCTCGACGGCGGCATCCTCGCGCTGCCGCGCGCCGATAGCTGGCCGTTCCTGACGTTGATCGCCGCGGCCGCCACCGCGCACCTCGGCGTCGAGCAGCTCGCGCACCTCGAGGCCGTACCGTCACCGGGCACGATCGGCGTGGTGTTCGCGGGGAGCGACGAGACCGCGACGTTCTGGCTGACCAACCAGCAGATCGACGGCGTGTTCACCGAGCACGGGAACACCAAGTCCGAGGCGTCGCTCGCGATCGGTCCGCGCGCCGAGCACGTGCTGTGCGTGCGCCAGGGGATCACGGTCAGCGGTCGCGAGATTCACGAGGTGCCCAGGCACCTGCGCTCGCTGTTCCAGCCGGCCGAGGAGACCGGCGTCGCGTTCAAGCCCGATCTCGAGTGGGGCCGCCGCGGCACCAACCCGGGCGAGCTCGCCGAACCCGACGCGATCATCGCCGACTCGCGCGGGCGCGTCCTCGTCGGCGACGAGTACCAGCGAAAGATCCTGGTGTTCGATGCGGAGGGCCACTACCTGCAGTCGTTCGGCGGCTCGGGCACCGAGGTCGGCAAGTTCTCCGGCAGCGTCGGCGGCATCGCGATCGGCAAGGACGGCGAGATCTTCGTGCTCGACTCCACCGCGACGCGCGTCAACGTCTACGACGCCGACTACAAGCCGCTGCGCGCGTGGGGCAAGGCCGGGATGGGGCCGGGCCAGCTGTTCTCGCCGACCGGGATCGCGGTGGGACCCGACGGGCGGATCTACATCGCCGACGATGGTCGCAACGACGTCCAGGTGTTCGAGCCCGACGGCAAGTTCATCCGGCAGATCGGTCATCCCGGCACCGGCCCCGGCGAGCTGCTCGGCCTCGAATCGCTCGCGGTCAGCGCGGAGAACGAGGTCTATGTCGCCGACGAGGAGAACGTCCGGATCCAGGTGTTCGACGCGGAGGGCAAGTACCTGCGCGAGATCGGGCGCGGCATGTTCCAGGCCGATGTCGAGGGCCTGACGTTCGACGATCGGGGTCGGCTGTGGGCGCTCGACGAGGACGGCGGGCGCGCGCTTGCGTTCACCCCCGACGGCAAGCTGCTCGGTTATGTCGGCGGTGGGCCCGGCACGCGGGCGGGACAGATGATGAGTCCCGACGGTATGGCGTTTCATCCGAAGACGCGGATGCTGTACGTCGCCGACGAGCTCAACTACCGGATCTCGGCGTTCAAGATCGATCGCATGATCGAGGGGCCACCACCGACGGCGGCGATCGCGAAGTCGGCGGCCGATCACACGCTCGTGCTCGCGCGCTCCGGCCTGGTGAAGGAAGAGCTCGCCCACTACGGGCCGATGGTGAAGTACCTGGGCGAGACGTTGTCGACGACCGAGGAGACGTGGGCCGCGCGCCTGCGCGTGACGCCGACCGTCGAGGACATGGTGCGGCTGTTCCGGACCCGCGAGGCAGACATCGCGATCGGCTCCAGCCTGCCAGTGCTGCGGTTGATCGAGCAGGGTGTCGCCGAGCCGCTGCTCGCCGTCGGGCGCAAGGGCGAGACGGCGTATCACTCGGTGATCTTCGTCAAGGCGAGCTCCGACATCACCAACATCAAGCAGCTGACGGGCAAGACGATCGCGTTCGAGGACAGCGCGTCGACGTCGGCGTTCCTGCTGCCGGCCACGCTGTTCACCGCGAACAGGCTCGTGCTGGCGGAGCTCGACAAGCCCGAGGACACGGCGCCGCCCGACAAGGTCGGCTACGTGTGGGCGAAGACCGAGCGCACGATCGCGGCGTGGGTCTACGGAGACAAGGTCACGGCCGGGGCCCTCAGCCAGATCGAGCTCGGCGAGCTCGGCGATCTGGGAACCAAGGAGTTCCGCGTGATCGCGCGCTCGGAGGAGATCGCGTACTACCTGGTGGCGGTTCGCAAGGACCTCGCGCCCGAGGTCAAGCGCAAGCTGCGCGAAGGCCTGCTCGCGGTCGATCGCGCGCCCAACGCCGGCGAGATCCTCAAGCCGCCGAAGCTGACGCGGTTCCGCACGCTCGACGATCCACAGCTGGCCAAGCCGTTCTCGTCGGCGCGTGCGGCGTACGGCAACGTCGAAGAGAGGTTGTGGAAGTAGCGCGATGAAGATCGTCACCAAGCTCTCCATCGCGATGGTGGTGACCTCGCTCGGGGTCGCCGTCGCAGCGCTCATCGCGATGCGGCGCGACATCGCGCAGGCCACCGAGGCAGGCAGCGAGAAGACCGCAGCGATCGTCGGTGATTCGGCGCGCCACGCGCAGGAGCAACGCGTGCTGCTGGTGGTCGCGTACCTCGCCGGTGCGACCGCGAACCCGCTCTACAACACCGACATCGGCACGATCGACAGCCACATCAAGGACGCGCTCAAGGCGCCCGACGCGATGGTCGCCGAGGTGCTCAACCCGTCGGGTCGCGTGATCGCCGACGGCACGTCCGAGGTCTACCTCAAGAACATCGTGCGCAAGGATCCGACGCATCGCCGCGTCGTGCGCGCGACCAAGCCGGCATTCCGCTGGGAGAAGGACACGATCACCGCGTGGGCTCCGATCGTGCTCGGCAAGGAGCACATCGGTGCGGTGTGGGTGAGGTTCTCGCTGAAGTCGTTCGAGAAGCTGCGCACCGATCTGGCGGCCGCCGAACAGCAGATCCGATCCGAGACCATCGATCGGATCCAGCGGCGCACGATCTGGGTCGCCGGGATCGCGGGCAGCGTCGCCGTGCTGCTCGCGATCGTGATGGGCGTGTTCCTGACCCGGCCGATCCTGCGCGTCACCGATGCCGCCAAGCGCGCCGCCGGCGGCGACCTCGATGCGCGCGTCCCCGAGAGCGGCTCCGACGAGCTCGCGGTGCTCGGCAAGGGCTTCAACCAGATGCTCGGCGAGATCAAGGTCGCGCGCGATCTGCGGCTCGAGCAGGACCGCCTCCAGAAGGAGCTCGAGATCGCGACCGTCGTGCAGACGTCGATCCTGCCGTCGAAGCTGCCGAGCGGCGAGCTCGACATCGCCGCGCGGATGTTGCCGGCGAGTGAGGTCGGCGGCGACTACTACGACGTGCTCGCGATCGGCGGCGCGACCTGGCTCGGCATCGGCGACGTCAGCGGCCACGGTCTGACCGCCGGCCTGATGATGCTGATGGTACAGAGTGCGACCTCCGCGGTGGTCGGCGTGATGCCCGACGCACCACCGAGCCGGGTGGTGGCCGCGGTCAACCGCGTCGCCTACGACAATGTTCGCCAGCGCCTCAAGGGCGGCGACCACATGACCTTCAGCTTGCTGCGCTACCTCGGTGAGGGCCGGTTTCAGTTTGCCGGGGCTCACGAACCGATGCTGATCTGGCGCAAGGCCGAGTCACGCATCGAGATCATCGAGACTCCGGGCCCGTGGATCGGCGTGGTCAACGACATCTCGGATCACCTGCGCGACCGCGAATTCACCCTCGCGAAGGGCGATCGGCTGATCCTCTACACCGACGGAATCCCCGAGGCCCACGGGGGTGACTTCAAGTTCTTCGGGTTGTCCCGGCTCGGTGATGCGGCGATGCGTGGCGCCGACACCGTGCACGGCGTCATCGACGACGTGTTCGCGGCACTCGAAGCTCACACCAAGCAGCGTCCCGACGACCAGTCGCTGGTGGTGATCGAATATCGGTAGGTGCGGTTCAGCCGCTCGCGTAGACTCTCGACGAAGGAAGTACCGATGGGAAGCAGTACAGCTCACCTGGAATTGAACGTTCGTCCCGACGTCGAGTTCGTCTCGGTGATCCGGAGGTTCGTCTCCGAGTTCTATCGGCGGTGTCGGCTCGATGCGGACGGCACCTCGCGGTGCGCGCTGGCCACGCACGAGCTGCTCGAGAACGTGGTCAAGTACTCGACGGACGGCGGCGCCACCATCCGGATCGAGGTCGAGATGATGGCGCCTCGCACGGTGACGATCACGATGCGCAACGAGGCGGACGACGAGCACGTGTCGGCGATCCGCGAGATCCTCGAGGGCCTCGCCAGCGCGGAGACCCCCTTCGCATACTATCTGCAGCTGATCGCCGCGAAGGCGAAACAAAAGGATGTTAGTGGTCTCGGACTAGCGCGAATTTCAGCAGAAGCGGATATGACGATCACGCATCGAGTCGTCGAAGGAAACATGACCGAGCTGGTGGTGAAGGCATCGGTGGAAGGAGCCAACTAACATGTCAGCGTTTGCAGAGGTGTCGACGGCGGACTTCAAGGGGTCTGCAGAGCACAAGGGTAAGGAGATCGCGGTCCACTTGCAGGGCAATGCCGATGTCACGGCACCGCCGGCGCTCGACGAGCTGATCGGGAAGATTCACACCGAAGCGAACCGCCACTCGATCAGCGAGGCGGTGATCGACATTCGTGATCTCGAGTTCATGAACTCGTCGTCGTTCAAGACGTTGATCAGCTGGATCATGCAGATCAAGGAGCTCGAGCAGGACCAGCGCTATCGGCTGCGGTTCCTGTCGAACCCGGAGCAGCCCTGGCAGAAGCGCAGCCTCGAGACGCTGCGCTGCTTCGCCGATGACCTGATCTTCGTCGGACGCTAGCGCGATGAAGCGGCTGGCGTGGCTCGCGTGCGTGGCGACTGCATGCGGCGGTGGAGGAGGCGAGGAAGGGACGCCGGACAGCCCGGGACCCGACTCGACGATCGATCCCGACGGGCCGGTGATCGGTGCCGGCGTCTACCAGGAGACCTGCGACGGCTCCGGTGGGGTGGCGATCGATGCCGAGCACTTCATCGACGCCAACGACGAGGATCAGATCCTGCGCGTCTATCAGCGCGGCATCGATGCGGCGCCCGTGCAGACGTTCAGCGCGGGCCCGGCGCTCGGCCTCGGTAGCGGTGCCGAGGCCGATCTCGAGGACCTCGAGCTCGTAGGCACGCGGATGTTCGCGATCACGTCGCACGGCCGCAAGGCGAGCGGCGTGCTCGATCGCGCGCGCTACAAGTTCGCGGCATTCGATGTCACGGGCTCGGTTCCGAGCCTCGACTTCACCCATGTCGGGACGTCCAACCTGCTGCTCGACGAGATGCTCGACGAGGACAACTGGGACAGCCCGAATGCCGGCGTGATCTCGGCGCTGACCACGAGCAGCAAGCTCGGCGACAACAACGAGCTCGAGCTCGCACCCGAGGAGATGGGGACCAACATCGAGGCGATCGTCGACGACGGCCAGGGGCACCTGCTGATCGGATTCCGCAATCCGCGGCCCGGCAGCGACGCGATCGTGGTCTCGCTCGCCAACGCGGACGCCGCGGTCACCGGCACCACCGCGCGCTTCGCCGGCGCCACCACGCTCGATCTCGGCGGGCTCGGCATTCGCTCGATGACACGCAGCGCCGCCCACGGCGTGCTGGTGATCGCCGGTCCGCACGATGCCGGCAGCACGTTCAAGCTCTATCGCTGGAGCGGTGTGCTCGCCGAGGCGCCGGTGTTCCTCGTCGATCTGGCGGCGCCCGCGATGGCGGCTCCCGAGACGGTCGTCGAGTACGAGGACGGCAGCATCCAGGTGCTGTTCGACGAGGGCGACGTGCCGACCGACGGCACGATCTGCAAGGACCTGCCCGCGGCGCAGCGCAAGTTCCACGACACCACGGTCACCGTCGAGCGCTAGCCCTCGGAGATCGAGATCAGCTCGACGGCAAAGCACCGCAGCGAGTGCAGGCTTCGCTTCTGCCAGTGCAGCTCCGGGTTCGACAGGAACTCGATCTTGTAGCGGCTCTCGGTGTCGAGCTCCTGGATCTCGGTGATCCAGGTCAGGAAGCACTTGAAGCACGACGAGTTCATGAACTCGAGCTGGCGGATATCGACGACGACGTTCTTGGCCCCGAGGCGAGTTGCCTCGGAGTGCGTGCGGTTGAGGAGCAACTCGAGCGCATCGAGGGCCGCGTAGTCGGCGTTTCCCTTGAGCACCAGATCGAACTTCGTGCCGTCCTGGTGAGCCGTGCCCTTGAAGTCCTCGCCGGAGACGCTGACGATCTCGCTCACTTCGATCCCTCCGTCATCACGGTGGACGCTTCGATCACGACCGTATCGCCCTGGACGTCGTAATGAATCTTCATCTCCGCCTCGGCGCAGATCCGCGCGAGGCCGAGGCCGGACCCGGCGGTCTTGTTCTTCGCCTTGCTCGTGATCAGCGCGTGATAGAAGCTCGTGGCATCGGTGGCGTGATTGACGCCGTCGACGATCTCGCGGATCGCCGCGATGTGAACGAGCTCGGCGCGATTGCGCAGCTGGATGCGGACGCGTCGCGGCGTCTCGTGCTGCGAGAGCTCGATCCGGATCGTGGTCTCGCCATCGCGCGAGTACTTGACCGCGTTCTCGAGCAGCTCGTGGGTGGCGAGCGCGACGCGCGAGGTCCCGTCGGGGTCGTTGAGGAACCGCTGATAGAACTCGGTGACGAAACGCCGGACCACCGAGACCAGCTGGACGTTCGGTTTGAAATTCAGCTCGAAATACGCAGTCTCCATCGCGCCTCCCTCGTGCGTGAGACGCACAATACGGAACCGCGCCGTCGACTGACCAGCGGTCAGCCCGACTAAATGAGCGACGCGGCAGGCCTACAGCACCTCACTTCACGTACTTGACGTTGAAGTCGAAGTAGACCGAGTCCTTGATGGTCGGATACAGGGCCGAGCCCTCGTCGCTGGTGAGCAGGCTGGCGAAGCCGGTCCCGAGGTGGACAGCGATCTTGCTGATCTTGAGGTCCAGCGAGACGCCGAGCGAGATCCGGCCGCCCTTCTTGGGACCGAACGAGAAGTCATCGCCGGTGTTGATGCCCATCTCGGTGCCGAGCTCGAGCACGTCGCCGGCCTTGAGGACCAACGAGAGCGGGATCTGGACCGCGGTCAGGTTCTCGGTCTCGCCGGTCTGGAACAGGAAGACCGGGTTGAAGTTGAAGTCGACGACGTTGGACAGCTTGACCCGGGTCAGAAGACCACCGAGGAAGCCCGGCTGGAGATCGCCGACGAACAACGGGAAGTCCTTGTCCGAGAGCAGCAGCGCGCCCTCGCGCATGTAGGCGAAGCCGAGCTGGAGGCCCACCGAGGTCTCCTGCTTGATGAACGGCATCTTCGGCATCTTCGGGATCGAGGCGTCGAGCCGGAACAGCGCACCGCCGAGCAGCTTGGGCTCCGGACCGCCGGGACCGACGGTGTCGGGCTTCTTGACCGCGAACGGGAAGAAGCCGTTGAGCGTCACGCTCGGCAGCAGGTAATAGGTGCCCTTGGCATCGAAGGCGACCCAGTTGAACGCCTTGTACTCGCCCATCTCGTCGGGGCCCTTCGGAAACCGCAGCTGACCGCCGGCATCGAAGTCGCCGCTCTTGTGCTTCTTCTCCTTGGCCTTGTCTTCCTCCGGCGGCGGCTCGGTCGGCGGCATCGCGGTGCTCGGATCCGGCATCGTCGGAGCCGTCGGCATGGTCGGTGTCGTCGGCGCTGTCGGCACCGTCGGGGGCGCCGGCGTGGGTGGCGCCTGATCCGGAGAGGGGGTGGGATTTTGGGCGAGCGCCGTGCTGGTGATCAGGAGCGTCGTGACGAGGGCGAGACGATGCATCGTCCCACTTAAACCGATTTCTCCAAGCGTGCGGTGACGCTCACCGATCACTCACCAGAGGCTCACGAGCCGCTCACTCTTCGCGATTTGAATGGCCGAAGGCCGCGCGAATAGCGCGAGATCCCGCGGCGTTCTTTCGATCGCTGAACGAGGTATCGTCCGAGGCTCCATGGACAAGATCGTCGTCGAAGGTGGCTCCCGGCTCTCCGGCAAGATTCCGGTGAGCGGTGCCAAGAACGCTGCGCTTCCGCTGCTCGCGGCGGCGCTGTTACCGAGCGGACGGTCGATCTACAAGAACGTCCCGCAGCTCGCCGACGTTCGCACGATGGCGAAGCTGCTCCGCATGCTCGGCTGGGATGTCGAGAGCGGCAACCACGGCGACACGCTGTCGATCGCACCACCGGCGCCGGGCAAGGCGAAGCTCGAGGCACCGTACGAGCTGGTCAAGACGATGCGCGCGAGCGTGCTCGTGCTCGGTCCGCTGGTCGCGCGCTACGGCCGCGCTCGCGTGTCGCTGCCCGGCGGCTGCGCGATCGGCGCGCGCCCGATCGATCAACACCTCAAGGGCCTGCAGGCGATGGGCGCCGAGGTCAAGCTCGACCACGGCTACGTCGATGTCGAGTGCAAGCGGCTGCGCGGCGCCACCATCGTGCTCGACATGCCCACGGTGACGGGCTGCGAGAACCTGATCATGGCGGCGGCGCTCGCGCAGGGCCGCACCGTGATCGAGAACGCGGCGCGCGAGCCCGAGGTCGAGGAGCTCGCGCTGGTGCTCAACAAGATGGGCGCCAAGATCCAGGGTGCGGGCACCGCGATCATCACCATCGAAGGCGTCGACGAGCTGTCGCCGATCGAGCACGCGATCATGCCGGATCGCATCGAGGCCGGCACCTACGCGGTCGCCGCCGCGATGACCCACGGCGACGTGCTCCTCGAGGGCGCGCGGCCCGAGCACCTCGACGCGGTGATCGCGAAGCTGCGGGCGTCGGGCGTCACCGTCGCCGCCGAGGCCGGTGGTGTTCGCGTGCGCGGCGATGCCGATATCCGCGCGGTCGACATCGTCACCCAGCCGCATCCCGGCTTCCCCACCGACATGCAGGCGCAGTTCATGGTGATGGCGTGCATCGCGCGCGGTCAGTCGATCATCAAGGAGATGATCTTCGAGAACCGCTACATGCACGTGCCGGAGCTCGGCCGCATGGGCGCCGATATCGCCGTCGACGGTCGCACCGCGATCGTGCGTGGCGGCGTCCAGCTCACCGGTGCGTCGGTGATGGCCACCGATCTGCGCGCGTCGGCGAGCCTGGTGCTCGCCGGCCTGGTCGCGAGCGGCACCACGGAGGTGCTGCGCGTCTATCACCTCGATCGCGGGTACGAGCGGATCGAGGAGAAGCTCGCCGGCGTCGGTGCGAAGATCCGTCGCGTCGCCGGTTGACGAATTGACCGGTCAACGTCGATTCGCGCGGCGCGCATTGCACGCGCGGTGATCCGTGTGAGGATGCGCGCATGCGGATCCTGTTGCTGGTGTGTTTGATGGTCGGTGTCGCGCAGGCGGAGACGCCGACGCAGATCGCGAAGAAGATCGTCACCGCACAGATCGAGGCGCTCGCGGACAACAACGACCTGTCTGGCGAAGCGTTTGCGAAGACGTTCGCGACCGATGCCGTCGTGATGGCCAGCTACGGCGGCACCGCGAAGAACGAGCTCGGCGGCATCCAGTCCGAGATCCGAGGCGGGATGCACGCGTGGGTCCAGTCCGCGAAGCTCGTGTCGCTCGTCGCCGGTGGCGATGACAAGGTGGTGTGGATCTCCGCCGAGATCGATCTGGCAAACACGTCGCACACAGGACCTGGGGTCAAGACCAAGGAGAGCTACACGCTGCGTGTCACCGAGCTCGCAGTCTCCGACGGCGGCAAGTGGAAGGTCGTCGCGGCGATGTTCGGCAGGCCGGGCCCGGCGAGCCGCAACAAGTACCCGCCCCTGGCGATCGAAGGGACCACCAAGCGCGGCTCGATGACGAAGTTCTTGGTCGACCCCAAGCAGGTTGCCTTCCAGCTGCCCGGAAAGGACGACACCGTCGTGGTGTTCGGCACCGACAAGAGCGAGAAGGCGGTCGGTGCCGCGGCGGCCAAGAAGCTGCTCGAGTCGTGGAAGGGTTTGAAGCTCGAGATCGAGGGCAACGTTCGCGAGGTCGAAGGGCCGACCTGGGGATTCGTGCAGGCGAACATCAGCTGGGTGAAGCCAGGCGGGCCGCCGTACCGGCTGTGCGCCCTGATGATCGCGACGAAGGAGCCGTCGCAGCCGTGGGTGTTTCGCGCGATCCAGTTCGCGAACGATTGATCGCGCTACGACCTGGGGACCTTCGCGTTGGCGCGAACCAGCGCCGGACGCGCCTCGAGCCGGGCGACATAGGCCGCGATCGCCGGGAACCGATCGAACGGGATGCGCTCGCGCGCGTAGGTCTGGCCGAGGTACGCGTACAGGCAGTCGAGGATCGTCAGGTCGTCGCCGAGTAACCACTGGCCGTGCTCGAGCTGCTTCTCGAGGAAGCCGAGCTTGTCGGCGATCTTCGCCGCATCGTTGGTGTCGAACGTGCGGACGAGCCTGCGCTGGAGAAAATCGATCCAGCGATCGCCGGCGGCTTGCAGCGCGAGCGACGACGGCCACAGCTTGCCGCCGGTGCGCCGCACCAGGTGACGGAGGATCGCGGCGGGCTCGATCACGAACACGTCGTCGTCCTCGAGCGTCGGGCCCGGGCTGCCCCAGCCCTTGTTGAAGGTGCCGTCCGGAACCGCCTCCAGCTCGTAGGCGAGCCCGAGCTCCTCGAGCGCGAACATCACGCGCGGGACATTGGTGCAGTTGCGAGTGGAGCGAAGCTGGATCACGTGCGGACCCTACCGTACTCTCCGCGCGTGACCAGTCGACCGATCATCCTCGCACTGCCGAAGGGCCGCATCCTCGACGAGGCGGCGCAGGTGTTCGGTCGCGCCGGCTACGATCTGTCACCGGTGTTCGCCGACAACCGCAAGCTCGTCCACGAGTGCGGTCAGATCCGCGTGCTCGTGCTGCGCAACAGCGACGTGCCCACGTACGTCGCGCACGGCGCGGCCGACGCCGGCGTGGTCGGCTCCGACGTGCTCGAGGAGGAGGGCAGGGACCTCTACGAGCCGCTCGATCTGGGAATCGGCAAGTGCCGGATGATCGTCGCCGAGCGCGCGGAGCATCGGATCGATCCGCGGACCCATTCCCACTTGCGCATCGCCACCAAGTACCCGCGGACGACGCGTGGCTATCTCAGCAAGAAAGGGATCACCGCCGAGGTGATCGAGCTGTCGGGCGCGATCGAGCTGGGCCCGCTGACCGGGCTGTGCGATCGGATCGTCGACATCACGCAGACCGGCGAGACGCTGCGCCAGAACGGGCTCGTCGAGGTCGACACGATCGGCGAGGTCAGCGCGCGGCTCGTCATCAACCCGGCGCGGCTCAAGCTCGACGGCGATCGCCTCGGCGCGATGATCGACGCCCTCGAGCGCGCCCTGACCTGAGCGTCAAACGATTCGGGTCTCGCGCCAGGGCGAGACAGCGGATCCGAGGCTGGGCTATGACGCCCTCGATGCGTTGGTCACCGTTGGTGCTGGTCCTCGTTCCGCAGCTGGCGCTCGCACAACCGGATCCGGCCGGTGAGCCTGCTGTTCCATCCGATGCTCCGGCCGATGCTCCGGCCGATGC
>JAEYYY010000393.1 GCA_023430775.1 Pseudomonadota bacterium | reverse complement strand
GGTCGGTGGCGAGCCGTTCGCGTTGCCGCTCGCCGAGATCGCGGCGCTGCACGCCGACCTGCCGGTGGTGGCGGTGCCGTCGCCGGCGCGCGAGCTGCTCGGCATCGCCGCGGTGCGCTCGGTGCTGGTGCCGATCTACGACCTGCGGCTCGCGATCGGCACCACCGCCGCATCGCCGGCGCGGTGGACGGTGCTGGTGCGCGGCTGCGCCGCCGGCTTCTCGTTCGATGGCTTCGAAGGTCACGCCCGGACCACGGTCCGCGTCGCGGCGACCGAGGACGGCGGGGTGCGCCCGCTGGTCACGCTCGCCGGGCGATCGCAACCGGTGATCGGGATCGAGAGCTTGCTGCAGACCATCCAGTCGCGATGGACGAAGGAGACACGATGAGCAGTTGGACGTTCGGTCGCAAGGTGAGCGCGGGCTTCGCGATCGCGGTGCTGGCGCTGGTGGTGGTCGGGGTGACGGGGTATCGCAACACGACGGCGCTGATCGCCAACGACGAGCTGGTCGCCCACTCGCACCTGGTGCGGCGCAAGCTCGCCGACGTGCAGGCGCAGATCGTGAACGTCGAGACCGGGCAGCGCGGGTTCACGCTGACCGGACGCGAGGAGTTCCTCGATCCGTACAAGTCCGGCCTCGTCGATCTCGAGAAGGCGTACTCGGAGCTTCGCCAGCTGCTCTCGGACAACCCGGTCCAGCTGCGACGCCTCGAGGAGCTGCGCGCGCCGATCGACGGCAAGCTCGCGCACATCAAGGCGGCGATCGACCTCCGGCGCAGCGGCGGGATCGAGCCGGTGATCGCGAAGATCTCCGCCGGCGACGGCAAGAACTTCATGGATCAGGTCCGCAACGGGATCGACCTGCTCGACTTCGAGGAGAGCACGCTGCTCGCCAACCGCGCGAAGGCGGCAGAAGCGAGCGCCGAGCTGACGACCAGCGTGATCGCGTGGGGCACCGTCGCCGCGATCGTCCTGATCATCCTCGCCGCCTGGCTGATCATCAGCTCGCTGACCAAGCAGATCGGTACCGCGGTCCGCCACATCCAGAGCTCGTCCACCGAGCTGCAGGCCGCCGCGAACCAGCAGGCGAGCGGATCGCGCGAGCAATCGACGGCGATGACGGAGATCGCGACCACCATCAACGAGCTGCTCGCGACCTCGCGCCAGATCGCCGACAGCGCGCAGCGGGTGTCGCAGATCGCGAGCCAGACCGCGAGCTCGGCCACCTCCGGCGAGACCACGGTGGCCAAGGCGGCCGAGGCGGCCACCACCGTGCGCAAGCAGGTCGACCTGATCGTCAATCACATGCTCGAGCTCGGCAAGAAGTCGCAGCAGGTGGGCTCGGTGCTCGACATCGTGTCCGAGCTGGCCGAGCAGACCAACATCCTCGCGATCAACGCCACCATCGAGGCCGCGGGCGCGGGCGAGGCGGGCCGGCGGTTCGGCGTGGTCGCCGACGAGATCCGCAAGCTCGCGGATCGCGTCGCCGGCTCGACCAAGGAGATCCGCGGCATGGTCGAGGACGTGCGCAGCGCGGTGAACACCACCGTGATGGCCACCGAGACCGGCAGCAAGGCGGTCGATGTCGGGGCCAGCCGCGCGCTCGAGATGGCGTCGGCGTTCCGCCAGATCGCGAGCCTCGTCGGTACCACCACCGATGCGGCGCGCGAGATCGAGCTGTCGACCAAGCAGCAAGCGACCGCCGTCGAGCAGGTCAACATCGCGATCACCAACGTCGCGCAGGCCACCCGCGAGACCGAGGCGAGCGCCGCGCAGACGCTGCAGACGTCCACCGAGCTGACCACGCTATCGTCCCAGCTCACCAAGATCGTGCAGGCCCGCGCCGAAGCATGACCACCGATCGCTACAAGTACTTCCGGATCGAGGCCCGCGAGATCGTCGAGGGCCTCGGCAAGGGACTGCTCGATCTCGAGAAGCACGCCGATGCCGAGCTGGTCTCGCGGCTGCTCAGGCTCGCGCACACGCTCAAGGGTGCGGCGCGGATCGTCAAGCATCGCGAGCTCGCGGATCTGTCGCACGCACTCGAGGACGCGCTCGCTCCCCTGCGGGACGCGCCGGTGGCGCAGCGTCTCGATCCGGCGCTGGCGCTCGTCGATCAGATGGCCGCGATGGTGGCCGCGTTGCCCGCACCGGAGGCGCCGGCGACTGCTGTCGCAGCGGCACGGCCGGCCGAGCCGATGATGGCGATGCTGCCGCGCGTCGACGGCGCCGCGATCGACGAGGTGCTCGGTGGGCTCGGCGAGATCCACGCGCTGCTCGCCCGCCTGCGCAGCGATCCGCGCGAGATCGAGCGTGGGCTCGAGCATCTCGATCGCGAGGTCCGCGACGTCCGCTATGCCGTCGAGCAATTGCGACTGCTGCCGGCGCGCTCGATGTTCACCTCGCTCGAGCGCACCGCGCGCGACGCTGCCCTCGCGGCCGGCAAGCGCGTCGCCCTGGTCGGCCTCGGCGGCGACCTCCGGCTCGACGGCCACACGCTCGCCGGGCTCCACGGTCCCGTCGTCCAGCTGGTACGCAACGCCGTCGTTCACGGCATCGAGGCGCCGGCCGCGCGCACCGCCGCCGGCAAGCCTCCCGAGGGCCGCGTCGAGATCGAGGTTCGACTGCACGCCGGGATGGCGATCGTCAGCTGCAAGGATGACGGTCGCGGCATCGACTACGCGGCGGTGCGCCGGGCGGCGGCCAACCGCGGCGTCGGCGGGAACCTCGACGATGCGCAGCTGTTGCAGCTGCTGTTGCGGGGCGGGCTGTCGACCTCGAAGGAGGTCACCGAGCTCGCGGGGCGCGGCATCGGCCTCGATCTGGTGCGCGCCGCGGCGGTCGAGCTCGGCGGCGAGGTGTCGGCGACCACCGAGCCCGGCAAGGGGACGACGATCACGCTCACCGTTCCCGCGTCGCTCTCCGCGATCGCCACCCTGGTCGTCGACGCCGGCGGCCGCAGCGCGGCGATCCCGCTGAGTGCGGTCCGGCGCGTCGCCCAGGTCGCGCGCGTCCCCGGTCATCGCAGCGTGGCGTTCGACGACATCACGATCCCGTTCGCCTCGCTGCTGTCGCTGCTGGGTGGCGACGAACAGGAGCACGCGACGATCGTGACCATCGAGGCGGCCGGCGAGCTTGCCGCGGTGGGCATCGATCACACGCGCGGTGTCGAGGAGGTCGTCGTGCGCACGCCTCCGCGCGGCGCACCGCTCGATCCGATCGTGTGGGGCCTCGCGCTCGATGCCGAGGGCCAGCCGCGCCCGGTGCTCGAGCCGGCGGCGCTGATCACCGCGATCCGGAAGGTCCCGAGCGCGCCGACCCGCGAGGTTGCCCGGCCACTACCGATCCTGATCGTCGACGATTCGCTGACCACCCGGATGCTCGAGCAGAGCATCCTCGAATCCGCCGGCTATCAGGTCGACACCGCGACGTCGGGAGAAGAAGCCCTCGCGCGGATCGCTCGGACCTCTTATGGTCTGTTGCTGGTCGATGTCGAGATGCCCGGGATGGATGGCTTCACCTTGATCTCCGAGCTGCGGGCGCGCCCGGAGCACGCCGCGACACCGGCGATCCTGGTGACGTCGCGAAACGCACCCGAGGATCTGAAGCGCGGCATCGAGGTCGGCGCGCAGGGCTACGTGATCAAGAGCGAGTTCGATCAGGTGCACCTGCTGGCGATGATCGAGAAGCTGGTGCGCCGATGATCCGCGTGCTGGTCGTCGAGGATTCGCTGACGGTGCGCTCGCACCTGATCGATACGCTGCGCAGCGATCCCGAGTTCGAGGTGGTCGGCGAGGCAGCGGACGGCAAGCGCGCGGTCGAGCTCACCGCGTCACTGCGCCCCGACGTGATCACGCTGGATCTCGTGCTGCCCGAGATGAACGGCCTCGCCGCCACCGAGCAGATCATGGCGAACTTCGCGACGCCGATCTTGATCGTGTCGGCGTCGTTCAATCGCGGCGAGCTGTTCGACACCTACCAGGCGCTCGCGGCCGGTGCCGTCGACGTGCTCGACAAGCCGCGCGGCGACGATCCGACGTGGGAGCGGCGCTTCCTGTCGGCGGTGCGCATGGTGTCGAGGATCCGCGTCATCACCCATCCGCGCGGCCGGCTCGGCGCGCTCGGCCGTCACCCGACGACGCAGGCGCCGTTCATCCCGTCCCCCGTGGTGACGAGCGGCCGGCAGCCCGAGCTGATCGCCCTCGGGGCATCGACCGGCGGCCCGCCGGCGCTCGCCGAGGTGATCTCCGCGCTGTCGATCACCATCCCGATCGTCGCGGTGCTTCACATCGGCGACCCATTCGCGGTCGCGTTTGCCGACTGGCTCGGCACCCGGATCGGCAAGTCCGTCAGGCTCCCGGCCGATGGCGATCCGGTCGATGGCTCGCCGGTGTGGTTCGCGCCGCCGGGCAAGCACCTGGTGGTCGAAGGCAAGCGCTTCCGCCTCGTCGATGGTCCGCCGCGGCACTCGTGCAAGCCATCGGTCGACGTGCTGTTCGAGTCGATCGCGACCTCGTTCGGCAACCGCGCGATCGCCGCGCTGCTCACCGGCATGGGTCGCGACGGTGCCGCCGGCTTGCTGGCGATCCGCCAGGCCGGTGGGATCACGATCGCGCAGGATCAGGCCACGTCGGTGATCTACGGCATGCCGCGCGAGGCCGCGCTGATCGGCGCCGCCTCGCACATCCTCCCGCTTCACGAGATCGGTCCCGCGATCGTCAAGCTCGCCACGGAGTCGAAATGACCAAGGTGCTCGTCGTCGACGACAGCCTGACGGTGAGGATGGATCTCGCCGAGGCACTCGGAGCCGCCGGCTTCACCGCCCTGCCCGTCGGCACCGTTGCGGCCGCGCGCGACGTGCTCGCGAAGCACGACATCGTGTGCGCGATCCTCGACGTCGTGCTTCCCGATGGCGATGGCATCACGCTGCTCGAGGAGATTCGCGCCGATCCCGCGACCGCGGCGCTGCCGGTGCTCCTGCTGTCGAGCGAGAGCGAGGTCAAGGATCGAATCCGTGGCCTCAAGACCGGCGCCAACGACTACATCGGCAAGCCTTACGACACCGGGTTCCTGATCGCGCGCATGCGCGAGGTCACGGGCCGGCTCCCCACCGCGCGCGTCATCCTGGTGATCGATGACAGCACCACGTATCGCGTGATGCTGTCCGAGGCGCTCACCGCCGCGGGCTACACCACGCTGACGGCGGCGAACGGCACCGAGGGTCTGCGGCTCGCCGCCGCGCACCGGCCGTCCGCGATCCTGGTCGACGGGCTGATGCCCGACATGGATGGCGCCGCCGTGATCCGCAAGATCCGCCTCGATCCGGCGCTGCGCACCACGCCGTGCGTGCTGCTCACCGGCTCGGAGGAGATCGATGACGAGCTGCGCGCCCTCGACGCCGGCGCCGACGCGTTCCTCCGCAAGGAATCCGATCTCGACATGATCCTCGCGCGGATCAGCGCGGTGCTGCGCGCCGCTCCTCACGAGACCGATCACGCGTCGTCGCTCGGGCCGCGCCGCCTGCTCGCGGTCGACGACAGCCCGACGTACCTCGCCGAGCTCGGCGATGCGCTGCGCGCCGAGGGCTACGACGTGGTGCTCGCGAGCTCCGGCGAGGAAGCGATCGATCTGATCGCGGTACAGCACGTCGACTGCATCCTCCTCGACTGCATCATGCCGGGCCTGTCGGGCGCCGAGACCTGTGCGCGCATCAAGAGCGCTCCGGTGATCCGCGACATCCCGCTGATCATGCTGACCGCGCTCGATGGCCGCGAGGCGATGACCGAGGGCCTCGCGGTCGGCGCCGACGACTTCATCTCGAAGGCCAGCGGGCTCGACGTGCTCAAGGCGCGCATCCAGGCCCAGATCCGGCGCAAGCAGTTCGAGGACGAGCATCGCCGCATTCGCGAGCAGCTGCTGCGCACCGAGCACGAGGCGGAGGAAGCGCGCGCCGCGCGGCAGCTGGCCGAGACGCGGGCCGCGATGGCGGAGCAGCTCCAGCGCGCGAACCTCGAGCTCGAGACAGCGAACCGCGAGCTCGAGGCGTTCAGCTACTCGGTGTCACACGATCTCCGCGCCCCGCTGCGCACGATCGATGGCTTCACCGCGGTGCTGGCCGAGGACTACGCCGAGACGTTCGACGCCAACGGCAAGAAGCATCTGGAACGGATCCGCGAGGCGACCAAGCGCATGGACGCGATGATCGCCGACATGCTGCGCCTCGCCCGCGTCGCCTCCGGCGATCTCCACCCGCGCCAGGTCGACGTCACCGCGATCGCGCGGGCGATCGTCGATGATCTGGTCGCGCGTCATCCCGATCGCCAGGTCGAGGTGGTGATCCAGCCGAACATCACCGCCCAGGCCGATGCCGGGTTGTTGCGCACCGCGCTCGAGAACCTGCTCGAGAACGCGTGGAAGTTCACGCGCAATCGCCCCGATCCACGGATCGAGATCGGCACCACGGAGCGCGACGGCGGCGTCGTCTATTACGTGCGCGATAACGGCGCGGGCTTCGCGATGACCAACGCGGCGAAGCTGTTCCGGCCGTTCCAGCGGCTCCATAGTGCAGCCGAGTTCGAGGGCACCGGCATCGGGCTCGCGACCGTGCAGCGCGTGGTGGCTCGTCATCGCGGCCGGATCTGGGCGCAGAGCGCGAAGGGCGAAGGCGCGACCTTCTTCTTCACGCTGTAGATCTCGGTGCAAACGACTGTCCGCAGGTAACTAGTCGAGTTGCCACCGGTTTTGGGAGGGGTGATCAGGGTCGATTGTCTCCGCGAAAACGCCAGTCGCTGGCAAGCCGATCCGCCACCGGTGCGCCAACTGTGCAACCTGACGAGCGACTGGCGGCGAATTTCCGTGGCACACGCCTCGCACGATGGCTCGACATCACCCGAACCGGAGCCATCCAATGAAGACCCTCACCAAGTTTGCTTTCGCTCTCTCGATCAGTGCCACCGCTCTCGCTGGTTGCGCCGCTGATGCCCCCGACACCGACCCGACGGATCCCACCGACCCGACGGATCCCGTCGATCCGCCGCTGCCCGAGAACGTCGACGCAGCCGGCAAGTACATGATCAAGTCCAACTTCGATCTCGCGACCAACCTGCCCGGCAAGGTCGGCGAGGTCACCAACCAGATCATCGCGGCGACGGACGATCCGGACGACCCGACGAACTGGATCCTCGATCAGCTGATCAACAACACCAGCGGCTTCATCAAGAGCGCGCTGCAGGGCGCGAAGCCGTTCGTCGCCGGCTACCTCAACGATCGCCTGCTCGACATCGCCCCCGACTTCGTCACCACGATGGTGGCCGTCGGTGACGACTTCGGTCAGGTCGCCAAGAACTTCGGTCTCAACGAGACGCTCGAGGTTGCGAAGTCCGCCGACGGCTGGGTTGCCAAGCACTCGGTGCTCGGCGCTCGCTTCAAGATCGACGGCGTCGAGTCCGAGTACGCGTTCGCCGATTACGGCGCGCAGCCGGTCGTGGTCGACAGCGTCGGCATGCAGCTCGAGAGCCCGTCCGGCAAGCTGACGCTCTCGCAGCACAACGTCGGCCTCGCATACGGCAGCGTCCTGCGCATCGCCCTCGACGGCGCGATCATCCCGTCGCTCGACCCCACCGCGAGCAACCTCGCGGAGCTGATGCAGCACCAGATCGATTGCGGCGCGGTCGGCCAGTACGTTCACGAGGCCGCGATCAGCAGCTTCGGCTTCAGCCCGGGCGCCGGCGTGTTCCAGACGGCGTGCAACGTCGGTCTCCAGAAGGCGGCAGACGCCATCTACAGCAAGATCGCCGGCATCGACGGCTCGGCCCTCGACCTCGGCCTGACGGGCACCGCGAAGGCGCTCGACAAGGACGGCAACGGCGCGATCGACACCATCCAGACCGGCGCGTGGGCCGGCACCTGCAGCTACGCCGGCACCCCGGCGCCGCTCGCCAACGCGACCTTCTTCGGCTCGCGGATGTAGTTCAAGAATTCGACGACGCGAGTGGTGAGCTCGCAGCGTCGAGGATGGCTGGCCGACCCGGGTAATTCTGCCCGGGTCGGTTTTTTTTCGGCCCGTGAAGCCGCACGCGCGCGCGTGTGGCTGTTCTTGTTTTTCGGCGTCGAGCAGCCGCGTCTCGAATTATCGTGGCCAGTCGTCTCCATCGGGT
>JAEYYY010000382.1 GCA_023430775.1 Pseudomonadota bacterium | reverse complement strand
CAGCGCGCTCGCGCCGGCCTCGGCTTGCGACTCGGCCGGCGAATTCGACGGGCCGACGTCCATCCGCGCGGCGAGCTCCATCGCCGAGCCACCCGCCGCCATGTTCTGGGCGACGTGCACGAGCTCGTGCGCGAGCACGTGCTGGCCGCCGTCGCTGTTCAGATCGACGCCGGGCGCAACCGCGACGTGATCGCCGTGCGTGAACGCGCTCGCGCCGAGCGCCGCGGCATCCTGGTTGTCCTTGTGCAGCGTGACGCTCGACAGGTCGACGCCGAGCTGACCGCCGAACTTGCCCGCCACGCCGGCATCGAGCTTCTCGCCGCCGCTGGTCAGCCCGCCGATCGCGGCGCGGATGCGCGCGATGTCCGGACGCCGCGGATCGCTCTCCGCGCTCGCGGCATCGGCCGGCATGCCGGCCATCGCCGCGTCGACCTTGGTGCGCTTGCCGGGCCAGCGGAGCTCTTCGACGTCAGCGCCGTCTTGGTCGCGCTGCTCCTGCCGTTGCTCGAAGCGCTGGCTCATCGGGACGTAATACGGAGGATATAGGTGGTGGCTTCCGCTCGTATCGTGGCGAAGACGGCAGTTTTTTGAGGGATTTGCCTGCGTCTCCCACCACCGAGATCGCCGTGTCCGACGCTTGCTCTCGTACAAGCGCGCGAGATCCTTGTCACCGGTCCTGGCAGGCTCCGGCTATCTCGCCGTTCTGACTCGAGCTGCTCCCGATCCAGGCCCTTGCGCACCTACATCCGCGGATGCACGGTGGCCCTCAGTGGCCGAGCCGCAGGGGGATGTCGACAGGGCACGCGAGCTGATCGCGACCCAGGCGCCACGTCGTCTCCGACTCGACGAGCTGCTTCGCGAACTCGGTGCCCACGACGACGCCCCGGTGCTCGCCGCCGGAGCCGGACCGATTCCTCGTCCCGATGCCCTCACCGTCGGCGAGCTCGTCGACAAGGCCGCGCACGCCGGCTTCGGCTTTTTGGTCGGCATCCTGACGCTGATCGCGATCCCGTTCTTCGGCCTGTCGACGCCGTTCGGTCTCGCGATCGCGCTGATCGGCGCGCAGATGATCATCGGTCGCGAATCACCATGGCTGCCGCGCCGCGCGCGGCGTCGCCTGCTCAAGATGTCGATGCTCGATCGCGTGCTCGGCCTGCTCGCGCGCCGCACGCGCTGGCTCGCGAAGATGACGCGCCGCCGCTGGGAGCCGATGATCCGGACGCGGCTCGTCGGGCTCGGCGTGCTGATCCTCGCGCTCGGCCTCGCGCTGCCGCTGCCGATTCCCGGCTCCAACTTGATCTTCCTGATCCCGCTGTTCATCTACGCGATCGGCGTGCTCGAGCGCGATGGCGTGTGGGTCGCGATCGGCCACGTCTGCACGCTCGTCAACGTCGTCTTGTTGTTCGCGTTCAGCGCGACGGTGCTGATGGTGCTCGAGAAGATCTGGAACTGGATCACGTAGATCACAGGTTCGCGGGGTTCTCGGCGAAGCCGTCGCACTCGCAGATGTACGCGCGGCCGTTGCCACACGGGATGTCCTCGAGCTCACCGGTCGTGACGAGCATCTGTACGCAGTGCTCGTTCGGCTGCGCACCGTCGGGTTGGCCCGCGGCCCACGGAACACCCGTTGCGGGTGGGAAGTTGGTTTGCTGATCGGTGACCGGGATGAACGTTCCTTCGGTGACGCGATCGGAGAGCCCGATCCACACGTTCTTGTCGAGGAACGCCTTGGTGGCGTTCCACTCGATCTCGCTGTCGAGCACGATCAGGTGCGTGCCGTCGAGCGCGCACGCATCCTCGGCCGACAGCCACGGGATGGCCTGGTTACCGACGCCCTTGTACGAGGACGGGCCGATCTGCGTGTAGCCGGGCGGGCACATCTGGGCGTCGACGGTGGGGCCATCGTCGACGGGACCATCCGCGATCTGCGAATCGATGCGCGGAGGGACATCGCTGGGGGGCTGGTCCGCGAGCCCTTCGAAGCCGAGCAGCTGGCGACAGCCGCTGGCGACGAGGAGGATCAGGACCGCGCGCACCACCGGCGGATTATCGCTGACTGCGGAGGACTTCGGCGATGTCCTTTTGACCCGCCGGATCTTCGATCAGCGTGATCGGCTTGTCGCCGAGCGATTCGTCGTCGAGCATGATCTCGATCGCGCGCCGCGCACCGATCAGGCCGGAGGCCCGGCCGGGGAGCTGGAACGCCCAGTCGGTGATGCTTGCCTTGGCGACCACGTCGATGATCCACGCGAGGTCGCGGCGGAACCGATCGTCGGTGTAGCCCTTGGACTCGCCGAGCCCGAACCACAGGATCTTCGAGAACGCGAGCCGGCGACCGGCGGGGAGCATCAGCGTCTCGCGCGCGTCGGCGGCGACCTTGTTGGCCTTGACCAGCTTCGACAGCCGGCCGCAGAGGCGCCAGTCGGCGAGGCCGGCGGCACCGCGCAGCGGGCGCTCGTCCTTGAACACGGAGATCACGAGGGTGTCGCGCTTGGCTTCATCCCAGCGAGCGAGATCGAGCGGCAGGACGGTGAGCGCCATCGGTCAGTCTTCGGGGCTACGGCCGACCGCGGTGGCGATGCGATCGAGCACGCCGTTGACGAACGCGGACGACTCGGCGGTACCGAACCGCTTCGCGAGCTCGACGGCCTCGTTGATCACGACCTTGAGCGGGACGTCGCGGAAGGTCAGCAGCTCGCAGGTGCCGAGGCGAAGGATGTTGCGATCGACGCGCGACATCCGATCGAGCCGCCAGTTCTTCGACGAGGACGTGATCAGCTGATCGATCTCGGCAGCGCGCGTCGACGCCGCCTCGACGATCTCGCGGGCGAACTGCTGCGCTTGCGAGTCGACGTCGAGATCGAACTCCTGCGCCCAGCTCGCGGTGTCGCCGTAGACGTCGGACGTCTGATCGCCGTCGCGCGCGTAGAGCAGCTGGAGCGCGTAGGCGCGGCCGCTTCGCCTCGAACCCGCGCTCATGGTCTCAAGCCCTCTTGGACTCGCAGGCTCGTCATTTCTTCTTCTTCCCCTGGCCGGTCAGCGCGCGGCGGAGGTTCGCGAGCTCGATCGCGGCGAGCGCGGCATCGAAGCCCTTGTTGCCGGCCTTGGTGCCGGCGCGCTCGAGCGCCTGCTCGATGGTGTCGGTGGTGAGCACGCCGAAGCTGACGGCGATGTCGGAGGACGCAGCCGCCTGCGCGATGCCCTTCGCGGCCTCGCCGGCGACGTAATCGAAGTGCGGCGTGGCGCCGCGGATCACCGCGCCGAGGGCGATCACTGCATCGACGTTGCCCCGATCGACGACCCAGCGCGTGACCTGCGGCAGCTCCCAGGCTCCCGGGCAGCGCACGATGGTGACCGCGTTGGCGTCACCACCGGAGCGGCCGATCGCGTCGAGTGCACCCGCGATCAGGGGTTCGACGATCAGGCCGTTGAAGCGGCTCGCGACGATCGCGAACGAGAGGCCTTGCGCGGACAGGGACCCTTCGATGGTCGGCATGCCGCGCAGGTATACATCAAGACCCAGCTTCTCGCCGGATCGCGGCGGTCGATCGCGCCGGGCCACGCGGAATCGGGATGCGCTCGACCACCTCGATGCCGAACCCTTCGATCGCGGCGATCTTGCGGTCGCTGTGGATCATGAGGCGGATCTTCTTGAGGCCGAGGTCGGCGAGCACCTGGGCACCGAGGCCGAAATCGCGCAGCGCCTCGCTCGACTGGTTCGGCATCACCGCGAACGACTCGCGCGCGACGTTGTGCTGCATGACCAGCCGCTCGAACGACGGCCACAGCCGCATCCGGTTGCGGTTCATCACGTAGAGGAGCACGCCGAGCCCGGCCTGATCGATGGTCTCGAGCGCGGCGACCAGATCGGGGCGGAGCGAGAAGCCATCGGCCAGCGGATCCATCGCCGCGACGCGCACGATCACCGGCTGGCCGGCCGCCGAGGCGGTCGCGACATCGCCGCGGACGAGCGCGAGGTACTCGGTGTCCTCGACCTCGGTGTCGTAGTAGTGCGCCACGAACAGCTCGCCCGGGCCGAGCGCGCCGGGCCGCATCGCACCGTGCGCCTTCGGGCGAACGATCCGCTCGCGCAGCAGCCGGTACGCGATCATGTCGGCGACGCTGAGGATGAGCAGGCCGTGCCGGTTCGCGAACTCCTCGAGCTCGGGGCGGCGCGCCATCTCGCCATCGTCGCGCATGATCTCGCAGATCACGCCCGCGGGCTTGAGCCCGGCCATCCGCGCGAGATCGACCGAGCCCTCGGTCTGCCCCGCACGCACGAGCACCCCGCCCTTGCGCGCGCGCAGCGGGAAGACGTGGCCCGGCGAGACGATCTTCTCGGGGCTCGCGTCGTCGGAGATCGCGGCGCGGATCGTGGTCGCGCGATCGCGCGCGCTGATGCCGGTGGTGACGCCGTGGCGCGCCTCGATCGACACCGTGAAGGCGGTGCCGAGCGAGGCCTGGTTGTTGCGCACCATCATCGGCAGCTCGAGCTTGTCGATCATCGCGTCGTCCATCGCGAGGCAGATCAGGCCGCGCGCGTGGGTCGCCATGAAGTTGATGCTCTCCGGGGTGACGGTCTCGGCGGCAAACACCAGATCGCCTTCATTCTCGCGATCCTCGTCGTCGACCAGGATCACCATCCGGCCGTTGCGAATCTCGTCGAGGGCTTTGGTGACTCTCTCGATGGCGGTCATGTCGTGCCTCCCTTGGTACCCAGAAGCTTCTCCACGTGCTTCGCGAGGATATCGACCTCGAGGTTCACGCGATCGCCGACGTGCAGTGCGCCGAGCGTGGTGTGATCGCGCGTGTGCGGGATGATCGCGACCGAGAAGCCGTCCCTGTCGACGGAGTTCACCGTCAGGCTGACACCCGCGATCGCGATCGAGCCCTTCTCGACGATGTAGCGCAGCAGCGCGGGCACCGCGCGAAACCCGAGGACCAGGTTTGCCCCGGCGTCGCGTCGGGTGGCGAGCTCGCCGGTGCCGTCGATGTGGCCCGTCACCCAGTGGCCACCGAGCCGATCGCCGACCTTCATGGCGCGCTCGAGGTTCAGCTTGCTCCCGATCCGGATGTTTCCGAGCGTCGTTCGCGATAGCGTCTCGGCGCCCGCGAGCACGGTGAACGAATCGCGGCCGACCTCGGTGACGGTCAGGCAAGTGCCGTCGTGACACACCGATTCACCGAGGACGAGCTCGCCGAGTGGAATCGCTCCCGGGCGCACGCCGATCACCAGCGCATCGCTGCGGCGATCCGCCCGCACGACCGTGCCGACGTCCTCGACGAGACCGGTGAACATTTCCGGTTCGTGTACCACAACCCTCGGCGGCCGGTCGGGTGACAATCTCGCGATGCCCGCCGACCTCAGCCAGCTCGTGCCGTGGCTGGATGTCGGTTCGGCGAAGCGGATTCCGGGCGGCTGGACCTCCGAGACCCACGAGGTCAGCGGCTGGATCGTCCAGGTCGCTCGCAGCAGTTACGCGACGAACACGCTGCGCCACCAGCTGCGCGTGCTCCCCAAGCTGGCGGTCCATCTCGGCGCCAGGATCCCGAGGCCGCAGCTCGCCTGCGACGGCCCGGTGACGATGGTGTACCGCAAGCTCGACGGCGCATCTGTGGAGGTCGATCTGCCGGGCGCCTGGCCCGAGCAGCTCGGCGCGTTCCTCGCTCGGCTCCACACGCTCGGACCACGCAGCCTCGGCCTCGAGGCGATCGATGCCGACACCCTGCGCGAGGATCGCCGGATCGACTGTCAGCGGTTGTTCGCCGCGGTGGCACCGCATCTCTCGGGTGGCGAGCGACTGCGCGCGGAGCTGCTGCTCGCCGATCTGCTCGACGACGATCGATGCTGGAAGATGACGCCGGTGGTTCGCCACGGCGATCTCGGTCCCGAGCACGTGCTCGCATCGCCGGCCGGCGATCTGGCCGCCGTGATCGACTGGGAGGACGTCGGCGCCGGCGATCCTGCCGATGACTTCGCGTGGTGGCTGCACGCGTGGCCCGCGGTGGGTGAGCGCATGCTGGCGGCCTACGGCGGTCCGCCCGACGAGAAGTTTCGCCAGCGCGCTCGGGTGCTCCACGCGATCATGCCGTGGCACGACGTCGAGCACGGCACCGCGACCGACGATGGCGCGCTGATCGCCGCGGGCCTCGACGCGACGCGCGCTCGCCTCGAGGAAGGGGCCGTCAGGCGCGCGCCTTGACGATCGTCGCGTCGATCTTCGCCTTCGCGAACGCGCGCTCGAGCGCGGTGCGCTGCGCGGCGGACTTGTCCCACTCGGCCTGCAGATGAATCGCGACTCGCGCGCTGGCGATCGCGCTCTTCGGTAGCCGCGCCACCTCGCGCGCGAGCACCGACAGCGCCTCGCGCGTCGAGCGCTCGACCACCACCGCGAGCGACTTCGCCTCGCACGCGATCGACATGCACGGCTGGAAGTTGATCCACGCCAGCTCGAGCCTGGCGAGCTTCGTCGAGGCCAGCACCTCGAGCCAGCTGCTGACCTCGTGGCCCGGCACGCGCAGCGACTCGAGCTCGGCAGCGAGCGGCGACGACCACGCCCAGGCCAGCGTGCGCGGTGACGGCGCCTTGCCGACCGCCCACGGTCCGAGCGCGAGGTGGCGAAGCGCCGGCAGCACGGCGATGCTCGAGAACCGAGCGATCAGCGCCTTCGTTGGCTTGTCGTACGGCCGGTCCCCGGCGGCGTGCTCCCACGCCAGCGACTCGACCGCGAGCGGCGCGCGCAGCTTCGCCAGCGCGGCGATGTCCTCGTCGCGCGCCGCGGTGATCGCGCGCAGCGCACCGACGTGACAGCCATCGTCGTGCGGTGCCGCGGTGCAGCTGCGCACGGTCGACCACGCCGGGTGCCTCCCGATCGTCCAGCTCGCGACGTGATCGGCGAAGCCGCGCTCGAACGCGACCGCGCGCTCGATGCGGTGCGCGCCCCGGTTCGCCGCTGCGGCCGGCGTGCCGCGTACCTCGAGCGGCCGCTCCCACGCCTTGCGATGCTGCGCGAGCAGCGCGTCCTCGCGTTGCCGGCCAC
>JAEYYY010000308.1 GCA_023430775.1 Pseudomonadota bacterium | reverse complement strand
GCTTGCAGATCGCCTCGAGATCGTCGAGCCGCTTGTTGTAGCTCGCGAGCTGCTCGCGGCGCGCACCGGGCCGGGCGGCGCTGAGCGCGTTCGCGGCCGCGACGATGTGATCGAGCACGGCGCTCGGCTGCGGGCCGCCACCGTCGTCGCCGTGGTGCGAGGCGATCGCCTGGCACACCTTCGGCGACTCGCCGTGCTTGCGCGCGATCTGCGCACCGACCTCGGCGTGCGGACCTTCCTGCTCGTGATCGGCGCTCTTGCCGATGTCGTGCAGCAGGCCGGCGCGGCGCGCGAGCTTGACGTTCGCACCGATCTCCGCGGCGATCAGGCCGCTCAGATAGCCGACCTCGATCGAGTGCAGCAGCACGTTCTGCGCGTACGACTGGCGGAACTTGAGGCGACCGAGCAGGCGCACCAGCTCGGGATGCACGCGATGGAGGCCGAGATCGAACACGGCCTGCTCGCCGGCGGCCTTGCACTGACCCTCGACTTCTTTCTCGGCCTTGCGAACGACCTCTTCGATCCGCGTCGGATGGATCCGGCCATCGGCGACGAGCTGCGAGATCGCGAGGCGCGCGATCTCGCGACGCGTCGGGTTGAAGCACGAGATCGTGATCGACTCGGCGGTGTCGTCGATGATCATGTCGATGCCGGTCGCCGCCTCGAGCGCGCGGATGTTGCGGCCCTCGCGACCGATCAGGCGGCCCTTCAGATCGTCGGAGGGCAGGGGAATCGTGGCGACGGTGCGCTCGTGCACGAACTCGCTCGCGAACCGCTGGATCGCGGTGGCGACGATCGTCTTCGCGCGGGCGGTGGCTTCATCGCGCGCCTTGTCCTCGATCTGCTTGATCTCGACGGCCGCGGACGCCAGCGCCTGTGCGCGCACGTCCTCCTCGAGCTTCTTGCGCGCTTCCTCCTCGGACATCCGCGCGATCGATTCGAGCTTGGCGCGCGCCTCGGCCTGCGCCTTCTCGGCCTTCTCGACGGCGGCATCGGCCTGCTTGATCTTGCCGTCGACCGACTTCTCTTTCTTCTCGAGGTCGCCGAGGCGACGCTCGGCATCGCGCCGGCTCTTCTCGACCTCGCGCTCCTTCGCCTGCACGCCCTCTTCGCGCTTCGCCAGCTCGGTCTTGCGCGTGCGGAGCTCCTCGTCGAGGTCTGCCTTGTGCTTGCGCGCCTGCTCCTTGCCCTCGACCTCGGCCTGCTTCTTGATCTCGTCGATCTCGGCCTTCGCCGCGGCGCGGATCTTGTCGGCTTCCTCGGCCGCCGCGCGCTGGGCCGCCGAGTCGTCGCCCTTGCCCTTGCCGAGCATGCGGCCGACGACGAGGCCGGCTCCGAGGCCGACCACCACCGCGACGAGAACGAGCACCGGATCCATGGCTCACACGACGTGCGTCGTGACCTCCGTGACGATCGCGGTCATCTTCGCGTCGTGCGCCTCGCGGTCGATCCGGTCGACCACCTGGCACTCGAAGGCGAGGCCGATGCGGCGCGCCTCGGGCTTCGCCTTCGCGAGCGTGGCGTCGTAGTGGCCGCGACCCCAGCCGATGCGACCACCTTCGCGATCGAAGGCGACGCCGGGCACGAAGAACAGGGCGATGTCCGCGATCTCGACCACGCGCTCGAACGCCGCGGGCTCGCGCAAGCCAAAGCGCGCGACCACCAGGTCATCGACGTTGGCGATGCAGAACTCGAGCTCGCGGGTGCCGGCGACCACGCGCGGATAGACCGCGACCAGCCCGCGCTTCTGGACCTCGCGATCGAGCGCGCGGGTCTCGACCTCGCTCCCCTTGGTGGCGTAGAGGGCGACGAGCTTGCCGGGCTCGATGCCGGCCAGCTCGGCCGCCGCACGCTCGGCAATCCTGGTGCTGGCCTCGGCGCGAGCCTCTTCCGTCATCGCGTCGCGTCGCGACAACAAGGTGCGCCGGGTGACCGGCTTTCCGCGCGTGTTCGAGGTGGTCACGGCAGCCAAGGCCGCGGCATCATAGGCGGAGTCGGCGAAATCTTGCTAGCGCTCCGGCCGCGTTCTGGTGATTTAGTTTCGCGAGCTTGGCTCGATCACGCGTGCGGCCCTCGACGATCTCCGCGTCGCGCCACAAGCTCGCGAACCATGACTTCGGAACGCATCGAGTTGTCGTGCTCGCTGACGGCACGCGGGATCAAGACGACCACCGTGCTCGAGAATCGACCGTACTGAGCTACGACGACGACGACGCGTGCTGCCGCATGATGAAGTTCGCGAGCGGCCGGTTCGCCTCGGGCTGCACGACGTGCAGACCCATGCCCGCGCGCTCGTTGCTGTGCTCGACGCGGACGACCTTCACCTCGAGGAGCAGCGTGTCCTCGCCTGGGAGATCGAGGACGATCTCGGCGTTCGAGCCGGGGCGAATCCATTTCGGGGCGCGCAGAAAGAGCCCGCTCCGCGAGACGTCCTCGACGAGGCCATCGATCTCGATGTCCGAGCAGCGAAACCGCGCTCGAACGTTCACCGGGACTCGAACCGCTTCCCGCTTGTCCATCTCGGACACCTACATAACCTACCCGCGGCCGAACGGGCAATTCTTCTGGTGATCTCACGATGATGCGCTGCATCCAGGTCCGACCATCTCGGAGATCGACCCAGCGTCACCTTGCAATCCCCTCCTTAATACTCCAGAGTGTCGCGCCCCGGGCCCATAGCTCAGTCGGTAGAGCACCGGCCTTTTAAGCCGAGGGTCGAAGGTTCGAATCCTTCTGGGCTCACCCGAATTTACAGACCCCATCGTCCAGAGGCCCAGGACACCGGCCTTTCACGTCGGTAACACGGGTTCGAATCCCGTTGGGGTCGCCCTTGCGATCCACACGCGCAGCACCGGTCGCAGACGGTCGAGCAGCGCGGGCGACAGACCGAGCGCGGCGATCGAGGAGAACGCTGGCGTCTCGTCGACCTGACTGCGGACCGTCACGGCAAATCCGAGCTTGCCGAGAAACGCCGTCAGCTCGTCCGGATCCTCGAACGCCGAGGCATCGAGCTGGCGCTGGGTGACGCCCGTGATCGCCTGGCGGAGCCGCAGCCGCTCCGGCGGCAGATCGCGCAGCTCGCTCTGGAACGAGAAGTCGGGAAC
>JAEYYY010000291.1 GCA_023430775.1 Pseudomonadota bacterium | reverse complement strand
CGCGCACGCGCCGGCAAGCGCGAGCAGGGCGGTTCCAAGAAGAAAAGCTCTCATTGTCGTGGCCTCCGCCCTTTGGCGTCAGCAAATGCCGAACCAACGCAAACCATCGACACCGCGATGACGCCGTGACATCGGCGCGCGCGGCGTGGAGTTATTGCGTGCGTGGCCGCGAGGCGAAGTTCGTCATCGCGTGACGCGTCGCGCGTCTCCCGGTCTGCGGACTGAACCAGTGCTTGCCGTCGGGCGCGATCACCGCTGCGGGCCCGGCGTGGTCGCCGATCTCGATCACGGTGATGAGCGGTTTCTCATCGGTGCACGTGCGCACGTCGAGGATGTGCCACGCGCGGCCGTGCGCGTACGCGAGGTGATGCGCGTCGAGCCACTGGTTGAACATCGAGTCGACGGTGAAGACGCAGTCCATCGAGCCCAGCGGCTTGCCCGGTGCGATGACGCGCAGCTCGAGCTCGCGCCCGGGCTTCTGCCAGAACCGCCATTCACCGGAGGGTGCGGGAACGACCCAGTGTGCGCCTTCGTCGGTCAGCTCGGCTCCGCTGACCCTGAACGACACGAGATGGTGCTCGTCTTCATCGATCATCACGTGCTGTCCGTCGGGCCCGTCGGTGCCGGCGATGATGCGGCCTTCGAGTTGCGCGATCGACCTTGCCGCGCCGCCCGCGAGCGGGATCGCCATCAGCTGCTTCGGATCGCCGGCCGCGCGGAAGTACACCGTCTTGCCGTCGAGCGATGGGAACGGCCGCTGGCCCGCGGTCAGCACGCGCTCGCTGCCGGCGATCGTATCGATCACCAGCACGTGACCGTCGCTCTCCGCGAGCAGCACCTCGCCCTTCGGCGACGCGACCCGCAGGTGAGACGCGACTCGGTTGCGGGAGATCAGCTCGCGGGGCTTGCTCGTGCCCTCGCCGCCGAGGATCGAGAACCGGGTCACCTCGCGGGTGAACAGCAGGCGCTGACCATCGGGCGAGAGCTCGAGCGACGAGGCGGTGTCGAAGGCGAGCGGCTGGTGAGAGGTCGGGATCTCGAGGAGCTGGACCTGGTCGCCGGAGCGCGAGGTGAAGAGCACCGTGGCTCCATCGTGCGACCACGTCGCAGCCGCGACCGTGCCGGTGTGGGTGAGCGGCATGATCGCGCCGCCGAGCTCGCCGACGTAGACATCGCCGAGCGTTCCCGATCCGCGCACGACCAGCAGCTTGCGCCCACCCGGATCGCAGCGCGGGTCGTCGAGCCACTCGTCGGCATGGCCGCGAAGCAACTCGCGCTCCGGCTGATCCGTCGGCTTGAAGATCAGGCGGGGCCCATCGGGCGCCGCGCGGACGAACAGCGAGCCGGTGCTGCACTCGGGAGGACTCGATGCGGTGTCGGGAACATCGATCAGCGCGGGCTGCCACGGCGGGTCGCGCCTCAGCAGCACGATGCCGACCGCGGCAGCCGCCGCGACCGCGATCCCGAGCGCGATCCAGGGTCGCCGGGTCACTGGCCGACGAGGGGACGCGTTTGCACGATGTAGAGCTGATCGCCGGCGTACACCCACTCGATGTCGAGCTTCTTCATCGCGAACACCTCGGTGAGGCGCTTGCTGACGGTCGCGAGCTGCACCGCCATCTGATCCGTCAGCACCGGCTTGCCCTTGTTCGGGTTCGGCACCTCGTGAACGCCGCCCTGGGCGTCGAACACCAGCATGGTCGGCTCGTCGGAGCGCGACAGCACGCGGATGCCGCGGTTGTACCAGCTGACGATCAGGCTCTCCGGAATCTTGCGGCCGTCGACGACGGCGATGCCGAGCCCGCTCTTCGCGTTGATCGTGTAGTTCTTGTCATCGTCGGGATCGGTGGGATGCACGGTCGCGACCACGCCCGCGGCGGTCGCCGGCACGCCGACCTGGACGAGTGCCGAGCCGTAGACCGTCCTCTGATCGATCCCGGCGAACGCGCGTGCATCGTAGGCGCGCAGCGTCCAGGTCGACGCCCACACGAACTTGATGCCCTTGCACACCGCCTCGACGCCTTTGACGTTCGGCAGCGTGTCGTGCAGACCGGCGCCCGAGAAGTTGGCGAGGTCCTCGGCGTTGGTCGAGCTGCGCACGAACACGCCCTGCTCGACCGGCCCGAGGGCAGCGAGCGCGGTCTCGACCTTGGTGCACAGCTCCTTCGCCATCGGCGCCATCTCGATCGCCTTGCGGAACGCCTCGAGCTTGACCTTGCGGAGGTTGCCGTCCTGCTGGACCGCCGGATCGTCGAGCAGCGCGGCGAGCTGCTTGTCGAGGCCGTTGGTCTTCAGGTGCTCGTCGTAATACTTGAACGGGATGCCGAAGCCCGGCGGAACCTTGATGTTCGCGACGCGGGCGTGAATGATCTCGCCGAGGTTCGCCGACTTCGGTCCGAAGATGACGTCGTCCTTCGCGCGCATGTTGTCGAGCGTGCGCAGGTCATCGGCGACGAGGTCGACCTTCGGGATCGTGACCTTGGGGATCGCGGCGCGCTTCTCGGCGTTGGCCTTGACCTCGGCCGCGGTGGCCTCGCGGATCGTGTACGCGGTGCCCTTCGCCTCGAAGAACACGAGCTTGCCGTCGAGCGCGGCGAGCTTGGTCTGGGCGTCGACCAGCCCGATGTTCGGTATCTTCCAGCCCTTCGCGCGCAGCGACAGGTGCGAGAGCGGCGTCGAGAACGTCTCGCTGACGATGCCGGCGACCGGCGTGATGTCGGAGAGCACGGCCTTCAGCACCACGATCTCGTTGGCATCGAACGTCAGCTGCTCCTCGGGAATCTCCGCCGGGACGATGCGCAGCTTGCCCACCGAGCTGCCCTGGTTGAACGCGACGTACGCCTGCGCCTTGTAGAGCTCGTCGTTGAGCACGAACGGCACGCCCGCGGCCTTTTTCGCCACCTCGACCTGGTGATCCGAATCGGGACGGAACCGGATCTTGTCGCCCTTGAAGAACGTCTCCTTGATCTTCTTGTAGGCGCGCGCGACGTGCGCGGGCGTCGCCCTGTCGCCGGCCCAGTACGCGAACGTCCATTGATCGACGCTGACGTGGTGGACCACGTAACACATCATGAAGTCGGGCTTGACCTCGTGATAGTTGCGGTCGACGAGGCGAACCGCCGCCGGGGTCTTAGGCTTCTTGTAGAGCGCGCCGAAGATGAAGTCCTTGTGGACCGGGTAGACGTTGACGTCGAAGTAGTAGATCTGGTCCTTCTTGAGATCGAGGACGAACTTCGAGAACCGCTCGCCGCCGAGCTCCTTGCTGTACGCGAGGAACGTCGCCTCGTCGGGAATCGTCTCGACGTAGATCTTGCGAACCTCCGGCACTGGAGCGGCGCTGCCGGATCCGCTACCGGCGGCGAGCGCTGCATCGGGTTCGGCCGGCTTCGCGTCGACCACGACGGCGGCCCGCGGTGCATCGGGCGTGGCGGTCGGCGGTGGCGCTTCCTTCTTGGAGCCGCACGCGATCATGGCCACGACCAGCAACAGGTGACGCATCACGCTGAGCCTAACGTGTAACGAGGGGTCGATGATTCGCCGGCCGTGTTATCAGTGCGCATGCTGCGCGAGCACTCGGCGGATCTGATGTCTGGAAAGATCTCGATCGACGACGCCCATCCGATGCAACCGCGGTGGGTCGCCGAGCAGGTCGCCTCGCGGTCGTACTTCGCCGCCAGTTTTGCCAACGTCACGGCGTTCGATACCGACGCCGGTCTCGTGCTCGTCGATACCGGCAGCTTCGTGCTCGCCGATGCAACGCGCGAGCTGTTGCGAAAAGTCGTGGCGACGCCGGCCCACACCGCGATCTGGACCCACGGTCACGTCGATCATTGCTTCGGTATCGAGGGCTACGAGAAGGACGCCGGCCGCAAGGTCCACGTCATCGCTCACGAGGCGGTGCCGAGGCGATTTGCCCGCTATCAGCTGACGCGCGGCTACAACGATCAGATCAACGCGCGGCAGTTCCAGACCAAGGCCGGCTTCCCCGGCGACTTCCGCGCACCCGACGAGCTGTACGCCGATCACAAGTCGATCGAGGTCGGCGGCCGGCGGTTCGAGCTTCACCACGCGCTCGGCGAGACCGACGATGCGACCTGGGTGTGGGTGCCCGATTCCGGAACCCTGTGTGCCGGCGATCTCGTGATCTGGGCATCGCCGAACTGCGGCAATCCGCAGAAGGTCCAGCGCTACCCGCGCGAGTGGGCGCAGGCGCTGCGGGCGATGGATGCCTGCGGTGCCGAGGTGCTGTGCCCCGGTCACGGCGTTCCGATCTTCGGCGCCGCGAACGTCCATCGTCTGCTCGACGACACCGCGAGCTACCTCGAGTCGCTGGTCGATCAGGTGGTCGCGTTGCTCAACACCGGCACCCCGCTCGACGCCATCCTCGCCGCGGTCAAGCCGCCGGCCGAGCTGACCAGCCGCCCGTATCTCGCGCCGATCTACGACGAGCCCGAGTTCATCGTCCGCAACCTGTGCCGGCTCTACGGTGGCTGGTGGGACGGCAACCCGGCGCACCTCAAGCCGCCGCGCGAGGCCGACCTCGCCCGCGAGCTGGCCGGGCTTGCCGGAGGGGCAGCGCGCCTGGCCCAGCGGGCAACCGAGGTCTCCGACCCGCGCCTCGCCTGCGAGCTGATCGAGCTGGCGTACCGCGCCGCCCCGGAGGACCCGGACATCGCCGCGACCCGGCAGACCATCTACGCGGCACGAGCGAAGGAGGAGCGCTCCCTGATGGCCAAGGGCGTGTTCTCCTCGGCGGCCCGAAAATAGCGGTTCCCGAACAAATCCCAGGCAAGCCGCATAATTGCCTTCCCGCGCGGCGGGGGATAAAACCGACGGGATGGCGGACCGCGAGCCGGCTTTGCTGGGCGACCAGCCCGAGGGGGCTTCGGAGGGCCGTCCGGAAGCGGCAACCGACGCGGACACCGAGCCGACCAAGGCGTCGGTGACCACCGAGCCGATGTTCTCGAAGCCGCGCGAGCCGGAGAAACCGCGTGCGCCGGTGAAGCCCGACAAGCCGAGCCCGAAGACCGACAAGCCGGATCCGCGGCGGCCGGTGGTGCACGTCGTCGGGTTCTGGAAGCGCGCGGTCGCCGCGGCGATCGATCTCGCCGTGGTGATCCCGACGGCGATGCTGATCACGTTCCTGGTCAGCAAGATCACCGGTGTCAGGTTGCCGTCGGAGAAGCTCCGGCTGCTCGACCTCGATCTGTGGATCGATCTGGTGCTCGCCACCGATCCGGCGATCGTGATGGGCATCGTGCTGTTCATCGCCGTCGGCGTCACCTACCTGTTCGTGTTCCATCTGCTGCAGGGCCGGACGCTCGGGATGCGGCTGCTCAAGATGCGCGTGATCGATGTCTACGGTGACCGCCCGTCGCCGGCGCGGTGCGCGGCACGCTGCGCGGGATACCTCGCCAGCGCTGCGACCTTGTTCCTCGGGTTTCTGTGGATGGGGTTCGATAGCGAGAAGCGCGGCCTCCAGGACTGGCTCGCGGGCACCTACGTGATCCGCGCATGAGGTCTCGGCGATGCCCTCGCGCCTGAGCTCGCTCCTCGTTCGCGACGGCCTGGTCGGCGTCAAGCGGATGGAGAAGGCGTTCCAGCGCCAGGTCATCTACGGTGGCTGTCTCGACACCATCTTGCTCGAGATGAACCTCGTCCCCGAGGAGCGGCTGACACAGTACCTCGCGCTCGCCTCGGGCCTGCCGCCCGCCGCGCGCGATGAAGCGAACAAGATCGACGACAGCGCGGTGGCGCTGGTGTCGCGCGAGATCGCCGAGCAGTACCGCGCGGTGCCGGTGGCACTCGAGGGCGAGGCGGTGCGCATGCTGGTGTGCGCGCCGCTCGAGCTGACCGAGCTCGAGGATCTCGCGGACCTCCTCGATCGCCCGCTGCAGCCGCTGATCACGCCGGAGTATCGCTGGCACCTGGTGTTCGCCGCTGCCTACGGCTCGGATCCGCCTGCGCGGTTCACCACCCTCGCCCGCTCGCTCGACGTCGACAGCGCGATCCATCCGGTCGGCCGTGGCAAGGCGGTGATCGTCGAGGACGGAGCGCCGCGTGCGGTGCCGCTCGAGGTCGATACCCAACCGACGCCGGCGCCGATGCGGAGCGACGACTTCGCGCGCGAGGAAGACACCCAGAAGACGGTGGTCGAGGTCGAGGAGATCCGGCTGCGCAATCCCACGCTGATGGGCCTGCAGCCGAACAAGGCGCTGACCGAGAGCCGCCCGGTGGCGCCGCCTCCAGGCAAGCCGATCACCGCGAACGACACGATCCGCGACATGCCGATTCCGGATCAGCTCAAGTCCCGGCTGCGCCGCGATGGCGTGCCCGAGGATCCGGTCCCGAAGCCGATCGTGACGTTCAACTCGCCGTCGACCGGCGTGCCCAAGGCGGTCGCCGAGTCGGGCCCGAAGAAGCGGCCACCGCGCGGCATGGTGCGGCGGCCGCCGACCACCCCGATCCCGACGGAAGGTCGCGACTCGCCGCTGCCGATCGCTCGCGCGCGCGAGATGCTCGCCACCGCCGAGGATCGCGACACCGTGTTCCTGACGCTGCTGCGCGCGGCGCGGTCGCGGGCGCGCTGGGCCGGCCTGTTGACCGTCCAGGGCGGCGCGGCGATCGGGCGCGTGGCCCTCGCCGAGCAAGGCCTCGACGTGTCCGCGGTCAACACCGTGCTGATTCCGCTCGACGCGCACTCGCCGTTCCGCATCGTCGTCGGCAATCACCAGCCGCACATCGGTCCGCTCGGCTCCGGCGACGCGGCGATCGATTCGATGGTGCTGCGGTTCGGCGGTACCACGCCACCCTCGGCGCTGATCCTGCCGGTGGTGCTGCGCGATCGCGTGGTCGCGCTCGTGGTCGCGCACCGCGTGCACTCGGACATCCGGCTCGCCGACGTCACCGAGCTGTTGCCGATCGCGACCGCCGCCTCCGACGCGCTCGGCCGGCTGATCGTCAAGCACAAGTCCGCCGGCTATCGGACGCCCACGACACCGCCGGCGGTGCCGATCGAGGCCGAGCAGATCGAGACCAAGAAGGCAGCGAAGCCCGCCGAAGGCTGGACGGCGCCGGCGCCCGACGCACCGGTCGTCAACCCGCTGCCCGATGTCGTCGCCGGCGAGCTCGATATCGAGGGCGCGCCGCCGCGACCGATCGACGGCTTGCTCGACGACATCGAGAAGGCGCGCGAGGGTTACGCCGAGAACGAGCTCGACGAGGCCGTCGAGCGCGCGAACGAGACGCTCGGTGCGCTGATGCGGCGGTTTCCGGGTGCGCTGCGCGTCGAGCGCTTCGGCGTCACCGGCCGGCCGCTACGCGCCGCGCAGTACGGCGGCCTGCTCGAGCTGGTGATCCGGCTCGGCTCGTACGCGGCGGAGCTGTTGATCGAGAAGATGTCGGCACCGCAGCGCGACATCCGGTTCTACGCGACGGTGTGCGCGATGGAGCTGCGGCCGCGCAACGCGGTGTTCGCGCTCGTCGAGCGGCTGTTCGATCAGGACTATGGCGTCCGCGCGTGCGCGATCGAGGCGCTGGCGGGATACCCGGTCGCCGATCTCAACCACGCGCTCGCGCGGGCCCGCCGCGCCGTGCACTCGAGCGATCCGGAGGTGGTCGGTGCGGCGGCGGCGGCGATCGTCGAGCTCGGCGATGTCGATGCGATCGCCGATCTGATCGGCGTCATCGAGCGCTCCGATCGCGGTGGCGAGCACGCCCGCAAGGCGCTGGTCTCGCTGACCGCGCAGGACTTCGGGCCGAGCGAGAAGCGCTGGCGCAAGTGGTACGAGGTCGCCCGCACGCGCCACCGCATCGAGTGGTTGATCGACAGCCTCAACCACAAGGAAGATTCGCTGCGCGAGGTCGCGATCAACGTGCTGCGCCGGCTGACCGGCGAGTACTTCGGATACCACCACGATCTGCCGCGCAAGGAGCGCGACCTGTCCGCCGAGCGGTGGGCCGCGTGGTGGCGAGAGACCGGGCAGCGCCGCTTCGTGATCCGCGAGGACGAGCGGTTCCGGGCGACGGCGCAGTTGCCGGCCCGTCGCGAGAGCTAGTCGGTCCCCGGGTTCGGCGGGTTCTCGGTCTGGATCGGGTACGGCGCCGTGGTGTGGTGCGGCGGCAGCGTGGTGCCCGGCAGCGTGTCGTGCCGGCGGTGGCGCACCACGTTGTGGGCCGCGGTCATCGCACCGGCGACCGCTCCGACCGCACCGAGGAGCAAGCTCAGGCTGGCGATCAGCATCGCGCAACCCGTCGTGCTGGCGGCCGCGAGGACGTTGCCGCGCACCTCGGCGCCGTGCAGGGCGAGGTCGCGCGACAGCACCACCGAGGGCGTCATCATCGAGATCGAGGACGCCACCGCGATGACGCCGACGATCGCGGTGATCGCCCACACCAGCAGGCCGTGGAGGCCGACCACCTTGCGGTCGTGGTGACCCGACAGCCGGCCCGCCAGCATGCCGCCGACGAACAGCGCGATGATGAGGGCGATCACGGACCACGCGCTCGAACCGATGCCGATCTGGTGGATCCGGTTCCAGTCGCGGCTCTCCAGGAGCGACAGCGCGATGCCGGTACCGAACAGCTGGAGGAGCATCCAGGTCGCGATCGCGACCGCGCTCCCGGCGAGCACGGCCGTCCACCGGAGCGCGGGCTGACGCCGATCGACGATAGTCTCTCGAGAAAAAGGCTGCATGATCGAGCCTGCCCTCGTGATCCGCGCTCAGCAACGCGCTCATCAGTGAGGCGGACGACGCCGAGCGCCAGTTGTGCAGGTGGTGTTCGGAGCGTGCGCAGTGGCGCGTCGAGACCCCGACGTTGCGGATCGAGGTCCCCGATCGCCTGACAGGTCGCGATCGATCGTTGTCGAGGATCCGCGCGCAGTTGCAGCGCGTCTCCGCGTGGCCCTGACCTTGCGTCGAGAGCCGGTCAGTCAGCCATCCGAAGGAACCCCATGAAACCGATCTTGATGCTCTCGCTGTCGACGCTCGTTGGTTGCACCGTCGGCGCCACGCTGCCGTTCGGCGGCGGTACCGCCACGACGTATTACCCGCGTCCATCCCAGGGCGATCATCGCAGCCCCGCAGTCGTCGCCGACCAGGGTGATGCCGCCGCGCAGGACGACGAAGCACCCGATGCGCCGCCGGAGGCACCGCGCGGCAAGCTGGTGTGCGTGCAAGAAGGTGCCGGCAACTCGTTCTCGACCGCGATCCCGCTCGGCGCGGGGACGCAGCGCGGCTGTCTCGACAACACCGGCACCGACGTCTTCGCGCTGACGGCCGGGCCCAACCGCGGCGGCACGATCTTCACGGTCAAGCTGGTGTCGAAGGAGTCGACGTGCGCGCAGCTGTTCGATCGCGACAAGAAGCACGTCACCCACAACGAGTGCGCGTGGGGCACGCACAGCGAGGTGATGTGGGCGGCGGTCGCGCCGAACACGACGATCTATCTGCGGGTCGAGCGCCAGAACAAGAAGATCAGCCCGTACCTGCTCGAGGTCGGCGAGAAGGCGATCGCCGATGACGAGGAGCCGAACAACAGCTGGAAGACCGCGACGCCGCTCGCCCTCGACACGCCACACCAGGCGCTGCTCGCCGACGTCGTCAACGATGGCGCCAACACGCGCGACTACTACCAGATCAAGCTCGACCGCCGGCAGAAGCTGTCGATCGTCGTCGATCCGAGCGCCGACGACGTCGAGCCGAAGGTGACGATCTATGACGCCGACCGCCGCGAGCTGAAGAGCGAGGATGCCGACAACCGCGGCGCGGTGCTGCGCACCAGCGTCGATCTCGCGGCCGGCACGTACTACGTCGAGGTCGAGGAGTACGGCTGGGGCATCGGCTACGGCAACGGTCCCGCGGGCTCCGACTCGACGGGCGCCGAGCGTCCGACCGGCCACTACAGCAAGCCGTACACCATCGAGATCACCGCCGGCGAATCGACCAAGCGCAAGAAGCGCGTGTCGAAGCGTTAGGCGACGATCGTCGCCGACTCGCCGGCCTCGAGCAGCCGCGCGTTGCCGCGGGCCGGCTTGACCTGGAGCAGCCAGCTGCCGCCGGGAATCGGGTGCATGCCGAGCTGCTCGACGGTCTTCAACCGATCGCTGACCTCGAGCTCCTGGATCACCGCCTGCGTCAGGCCGACGACCAGCGGCGGCACGATCGACGCCAGCGAGAGCGCGAGCTCGACGTTGCTGCCGAAATAGTCGAGGCGGCCGCCCTGCGTGAGCGCCATCATCGGGCCGCGATGGACGGCGATCCGCACGCCGAGTCCGGTGGGCGTCGGGTCGGCGTCGATCGCCGCCTGGAGCGCGAGCGCGACGTCGACCGCGGGTCCCGGCCGCTCGAAGCCGGCGATCGCCAGCCCACCGAACGTCTTGACCAGGGATCCACCCGAGCCGCGCGCGAGCGCCCCGAGCTGCTCGAAGAACCGGGTCGCCACGGGAAATGCCTTGGCATCGCCGAGATCGTGGAACAGCGCGGTGGCGCCGTCGATCTGCGCGACCACCAGCGTGGCCTGCGCGACGGCCATCAGCTTGCCGGGACCGAGCTGCTGCTCGGGGAACAGCTCGCGAAACGCGGCGGTCGCCATCGCGCGCGCCGCGGTCAGCGCGTGTGCGCGATCGCCGGCTCGCTCGACGCGCACCAGCACCTCGCGATCTTCCTGGTTGACGATCGTCAGCAGCTGATCGCCGGCCGTCAGCAGCGCGACCTCGCTGCGCTCGGACAGCATCAGATCGCAGCGCCGCACACCGCCATCGGGGACCACGCGCAGCTCGTGGATGCGCGGCAGCTGCGGGCTGCGCAGCGTGTAGTAGCCGGGCGTCAGCGCGAGCTGCAGCGCCAGCCGCTCCGCGGGAGCGAGCCGGACCTGGGCCGCGACGTGCGGGAAGTGCGCCGGGCCGCCAACACAGAACGTCCGCATCTCGACTTCGCGCAGCTCGGGCGCGACGCGAAACACCAGCTCGACCGCACGCGAGAAGTCGACGTCGTAGCCGAGCTGGCAGGTCTTGCAGCGCGCGTGCTGCTCGATCTTCGACAGCGACTCGACGATGTTCGACGGGATCTTGCAGGACGGACAGATGACGTCCCACACCATCGCGAGCATGCCGTGCCGGGTGGCGTGCAGGCAGACCTCGATCATCGCCTCCTCGGCGACGCCGAACCTGTCGGCGAGCTGGAGCGGCCGGATCCGCGCGACGTCCTGATCCGACGCCGACACCACGTACGCCGCGAGGCTGTCGACCGCGCGGTCGTCGAGCGCGAGGCCGCTCAGCGTTCCCGCGATCTCCTGGACGCGCGCGCGCGTCGCCGCGCTGACCTCGACGACCGGATCGATCGGATCGATCTCGGGTGGCACGCCCGCGGCGAGCAGGCGATCGAGACGGGTGTAGACCTTGTCGAGCCGCTTCTTGTACTTGACCCCGATCTCCCACTTCGACAGCACGCGCGCGAGCACGCCGCGCGGCTCGAGCGTGATCGTGTTGCGCAGCCTGGTGCCGCCACCCGGCAACCGCTCGAGCGAGACCTCGGCCACGTACCACCGCAGCACGCCCTTCTCGAACACGCGCAGCACGACGTGGCGATTGCCCTCGATCCACTCGTAGGGGTGCTCTCGCCACTTGAGCGCGAGACCGGCGACGCGATTGTTGCCCGTGGTCACCGCCGCGCCTTCGATCGCCTCGATCTCGAAGCGCACCGGTGCGAGGCCGGTCGCGCGGTTGATCTTCTCGGTGTTCGAGATGAATGGCCACAGCTGCTCGGGCGTGGCCGCGAGCTCCCACTCGAGCGCGTAGGTCTGCACCAGGTGCGGCTTCAACACCGGCGGCGCCGGGTGCGCCGACATCAGCGCCGGCGAGCCGGCGACCAGCTGTTCGATCGCGACCAGCAGCTCCGTGGCGTCCGCGAACCGCCGCTGCGGATCCTTCTCGAGACACTTCTCGACGAGATCCGCGATCGCCGGCGCGGCGTCGCGCTGGATCTGATCGAGCCGCGGCGGTTGCTCGCGCACGTGCTTGAAGATCAGGCCCATCGTGTCGCTGCCCTCGCCGACGAACGGCGGCCGGCCCGCGATCAGCGCGAACAGACAGCCGCCGAGCGCGTAGACGTCGGTGGCCGGCGTCACCTGCGCGCCCTGACATTGCTCCGGTGCCATGAATTCGGGAGTTCCGAGCACCGAGCCCGCGCGCGTCGAGCCGTCGCTCTCCTTCTGGACATCGCGCGCGATGCCGAAGTCGCCGAGCTTCACCACCTGCCCTTGCACCCTGGTCTCGAGCTCGATTCCCTGCCGCACGAACATCATGTTGTCGGGCTTGAGATCGCGATGGACGATGCCGAGACGATGCGGCTCGCCGAGTGCGCGACACGCATCGGCGACGATCGCGAGGGCGAGCTGCTCGGGAAACTTGCCCTGCCGCTTGAGCGCCGCACCGACGCTGCCTCCCGAGACCAGCTCGAGCACCAGGTAGTGGAGCCCGCGATCCTCGTTGAGATCGATCATGTTCGCGATGTACGGGCTGCCGACCTTCGCGAGCACGCGCGCTTCCTTCTTGAAGCGGCGGAGCAGCTCCGCGTCGTGGGCGATCTCGGGTCGCAGGAGCTTGAGCGCGACGTTGCCGTTCCCCGTCGTGTCCCTCGCCTCCCAGACTTCCCCCATCGCGCCCGCACCGAGCTGGCGCACCAGCTCGTATCTCCCGATCGCCGTGCCCACCGCCGGCGTCGGCGGCGTCAGCGGAATCTGCATCGACGGTCGCTGCGCGCGCAGCGAGCCATCGAGCGCCGCGATGTGGTGCACCAGCTCCGCCATGCTCGGCCGCGCATCCGGATCCTCCACCTTGCACTCGCGGATCACGCCGGCGACGTCCTTGTCGGGGGCGCCGTTCGCGAACAGCTCGAGGATCGCGCCGATCGCGTAGACGTCCGCCGCGCCATCGCCGCTCGCCATCGCGACCTCGCCGAACCCCACCACCGCACCGGCGAGTGGCAGCGCCGCGATCTCCGGCGCCGTGCATGCGGCCACCCAGGGATGACCGAACGTGCGCGTCAGCAGCTGACTGAGCTCGATGCGAACGCGCTGATTCGGGCCGACCCACACCGACCACGGGTGGACGCGGCCGTGGAACACGCCGACGCGATGCGCGGCGGTCAGCGCCCGCGCGAGGTCGAGCACCACCGCGAGCCAGCGCGCTTGCTCCCCACCCTGCTCGATCGCCTCGGCGAGTGGCGGGAGGCTATCGCCCTCGAGGAGGATCGCCGGTGGCTCGGTCTCGAGCGCGAGGATCGGGCGCACCGCCGGATGATCGACGGCACCGGCCGCGCGAGCTCGTGCCTCCAGCTTCAGCCAGCGCGGCGAGCCGGGCTCGAACGTCGGCGTGTGGATCTCGACCAGCTTGCCGCCGCGCTGGGCGAGCACGACCGTGCCTTCCGGCCCGGCGCCGAGCTGCGCGAGCGGCGTGAACGTGCCGTGGTCGCTCGGCGCTGCGAACAGCGCGGGCATGGTCTGATCGACCGTTCCCACGCCATCGAGCATACCGGGTTAGCGGGTCGTCAGGATCACGTCGACCATCGCGTCGTGGTGGTCGGTCTCGAGCGCGACCTCGACGACGAGCGACTTGCCGTGGCGCGCGAGCGTCTCTTGCGCGGCCTGGCGAACCCGCGCGAGTCGATCGGCGCGCGCTTCGTCACCACTCGCGAGCGGCATCACACCCGCGTCGCTCCAGTCGGGGCCCTCGAGGCGGACGTTGCGGATCTTGAACAGCGGACCGCGCTCGACATCGAACACCACGAACACGCCGCCCTCGGGACCGAACGTGACCACCGGCGGCGCGACCTTCGCGGCGAGATAGCCACGCGTCGCGAGCTCGTGCTCGAGCGCGTGGCGATCGCGCTCGAGCGTCGCGGTGTCGACCACCGCACCGATCTTCGTGGCCATCGCATCGCGCAACGCCGACATCGGCAAGCCGCGCCCGCCGTCGATCGAGATGCTCTGCACCTCTCGCGTCTTGACGACGAGCGCCTCGGCGTGAGCCTCGCCACTGGGCAAGCTATGGACGATGCCCACCGCACACAGGGCAACCACCAGGGTCAGGACCACGATCGAGCGCACGGCGGCAGGAAGTGCAACCGAGGGACCACGGCCAACCTCGCGGGATCACGAACGTCGCCCCAGTCCCGACCGTTCACAACTGTCGAAGCGTCGACTCTCTACCGGCGGCTCTCCGACGGATCGCGGGCTACGGGATCGGCACCGTCGCGGTGTTGCCGAACCGGTCGGTGACCTGGAGCGAGGTCGCCCCCGGATCCGAGGTGAACGTCACCACGCCGTTATTGTCGCTGTTCTCGGTGTCGCCACCGAGCGAGCCGCTGGTGCCGAACACCTCGGCCGTCAGCTGCTGGCTGCGCACCGGAATCGGCTGGTTCGACTTGAGCCCCATGTCCATCAGGCGCCAGCCCTTGGGCGCGTGCCACTGCACGTTCGCGCGGACCTGGTTGCCACCGCCGAGCTTGGTGACCTGGGTGACGACGAGCGTGCCGTCGGTGACGGTGAACGCGTTCGAATTCAGCGTCCAGCCATCGCCCTCGACATGGAAGCGATACTTGCCGCGCGGCACGCCGCCGCGATCGGCGAGGCTGTCGACCGCCGAGTCGCCCCACCACGGCACGGCCTGCCACTCGGCGACCCACAGGTGGCGCTGTGCGACGCCCGGCGTGCGCTGCAGTGGCGACGGCGTGTAGGCGATCACGATCTCCTGATCCTCGACGACGCGACCACTACGGCGCGTCACCGGTGCGAACACGCCCGGCGAGGTCTCGCGCTCGAGCGTCACGCGCGGCGTCTTGACCTGCGGGTCGTCGCCGATCCAGGTGAACGTCGCGATGCCGGAGATCGCGGGGATCTCCGCCGCCGGCTGCGCCTGCACGGGCGTGCCGGTGCGCGACCACGTCGACGACGGAATCTCCGCCGGGACCGTGCCCGCCTCGGGAGCCGGATCGTCGATCTCCATCGGATCCTCCATCACCGGCGTGGCGACGCGCGGCGCCGAATCGGTGCCGGTGTCCTCGCGCACCGGCGTGATGGCGAACGGGATCAGCTGGAGCAGCTGCTCGCCGATGTACTCGGCCTCGAGCGGGCCCCAGAACGTCACGCTCGGCTCGTAGCCACCGAGCACCCAGTCCTCGGGGCGCAGCAGGTAACCGACGTGACCCTGCGAGTAGCCGACGACGATCGTCTTGTCGGGACCGACCGGCGAGTTGGTGCGAACCAGATCGGCGAGCAGCACCGAGACCTCGCCCGGCAGCGTGCCGATCACGAAGTCGCCGATGCGCAGCGCCGAGATCGTGGTGCGCGTGGTCTCGCAGACCGGATGCCGCTCGTCGACGCCGAAGTCGATGTCGAAGATCGGCTCGAGGATCTCGGCCGCGAGATCGAGCTTGAGGCACGAGCCGTACGGCATGATGCCCTCGGTGCCGGGAATCTGCGCCGCCGGGAACATCGGCTCGGCGGTCTCGCACAGCGCCGCACCGACCTGGGCGTTGAACTCGTCGATCGTCGGGGCGAGCGCGTCGCCCTCCATGACGATGCCGTCGGGCAGCCGCTCGCTGTCGAAGGCGGCGTAGGTCATCGTGCCCTCGCGAATCGAGAACGTCTCCGGGAATGGCCCGGTCTCGATCGAGCGCGTCACCATCTCGAGCTCCAGCGAATCGCGCATCGCCGCGCCGGCCGCGTCGTAGGCCGCCATCAGCGTCGGCACCGCGCCGCGACCGTGGCCCTCCTCGCTCGTCCACGCGAAGCACGGATCGGAATCCTTGCCCGGCTTGTTGTTGCAGTCGATGCCGCCGTGACCTGCAGGCGAGACGTCGGCGCCGGCGCCTTGGAGGTGCATGACGACCACCTTGTCGTCGAACTGCTCCTCGAGCGCGTGCTCGATCGCACCCGACGCGTCGGCGGACGCGAACGGGTTGTCCTCGTCGTTGAGCGTGCCGTGCTCGCCGAACACCGGCACCATCGCGATCGGCGAACCGTCCGTGCGGTCGACGCGGATCATGAACAGGTGCTCGTCGCCGGCATTCTGGCCGCCGGGCAGCGCGTCGTTATCGCCGCGGCGATCGCGATTGATGGTGTCGTCCATGTCGAACTGCGAGTCGGCGAACACGCCGAGCTTCGCCGGCTCGAGGTTGTCGAGCGCCTCGCGCGCCACGCCCTCGAAGTCGTCGAGGAAGCGCTTGTAGACCAGGTCGCGCATCTGACCGGCGCCTAGCTTGAGCGGCCCGTGGCCGGTGAACTGCGCCCATCCCGAGTGCGAGTGCGAGACCGCGATCAGCACCTTGCCCGCAAACTCGGCACCGAGGCGCTGCTCGAGATCGAACACCATGCCTTCGTAGACGAAGATGATGTCGGCCTTGATCATCACCACGGTCTCGCCGCCGGCGCGCAGCGCGAGCGCCTTCACGCGCGGCGCCATCGTCACGCCGATCGACGGATTGAACGTGCCCGACAGCTCGATCTTGCGCGCATCGACGGAGCCCGCCGAGCTGATGAAGCCCGCGCGACCGGTGTAGCCACCGAGTGCGGTGCCGACCGGGATGTGAAGGATGCGCTCCGCGGCGCCGGCCTCGAGCGCGCCCGCGGCGACTGTGCCGCCGGAGTTCGCCGTCGGTGCGAGCGGCTGGAAGTTGCACAGCTCGGTGGTGACCTCGGACGTCGGCGGCGCGTCGTCACCATCGTCCCCACCACAAGCGATCAACGCAATCGAGATCAGCGCGAGTCCCTGGGCACGCATGGTCGCTGCATATCACGCCATCCGGCGGTTCCGTCCAGCGAATCACGGCCCTGCGGGCGAACCGTGATTCACCTCATTTGCGCGGGTCGTAGCCTTCCTTCAAACAGATCTGCGCGTATCTGTCGCCTCGCCCCTGACGCTCGAACGTCTGGAAGTGGAGCCTCGCGCGCGCAAAGTTCCGCGACCGGCAAGCAGCGAGGTAGGCCTTCTGCACCACGCTCGGCTTGCATTTCAAGACCTTCTCGAAGAGCGCCAGCGCCGACGCATACGCGCCTTGCGTCATCTCGGCGTCGGCCTTCGACTCGAGCTCTACCACCCCTTTGGTGTCGTTGCAGACGTTCGCTGGCGTGGAATCGACAGTCGATGGCGTGTTGACGGGCGCGACTGCCACGGTCCGCTCCTCGATGTCGATGCGGTGCTCGAACGAGCCGGTCAGCGTCGTCGGGAACCGATACTTCTCGTACAGGCGCTCCACGCAGGCACCGAACCGCTCCGGCGCAGGTGTCGACGCGTCCCACTCGGTGGTCGGCATGCCGGCCTCGATCTCGACCGAGAGCGTGAACCGGCCGCTGACGTCGTAGGTCTCGCCGCAGCGCTGGATCGCCGGCTCGAGCGCGGCCATCCCGGCCTGGAATGCCTCGAGATCGGCGGGGCGCGGGATCGTGCCGGCCATCTGCTTCTTGAGCAGATCGTTCTCGAGCTTCAAGAACTCGATCTCGGAGCGCAATCGCTTCTCGAGATCGGCGACGCGATCAGGCTCGACCGGCGCCTTGTTCGGCGCGATCTGCACGGTGCTGCCGGCGGCGACCTCGACGGTCTTGTCGCCGCCGGTCACCTTGACGTGTCCCTCGTAGACGATCACGGTCACCAGCGCGATCGCTGCCGCCGTCGCCGCACTTGTTCCGATCAACCGAGCATCCGAAAGGTTCATCTCGACCTCCACGCGCAGGCTCGCGCCCGACGCACTGACCGAAGCCACCGTGGCTCCGGCATCGATCACCAGCTCGTCTCCCGGCGCCACGCGCCACGTCGCCGCACCGCGCGGCTGCATCGCGACGATGCGCTTGCCGTCGCGCACCCACCAGACATCGGTGTCGCGCTCGAGATCGACCGCCGTGCCGCCGAGCTCGAGGTGGGAAGGCTTCGCCGTCGCCACCGCGCCGGAGCTGTTGCGCTCGTCATCGCCGCGCGTCGCGAGCGACACCGCCACCACACCGATCGCGACCGCGGCGACTGCACCCGCGATCCACCACTTCGGGTTGCGCGCCGGCGGCGGCGCGCCCGCCGCCCCCCGCGCCCGGGGCCGCCCCCCC
>JAEYYY010000268.1 GCA_023430775.1 Pseudomonadota bacterium | reverse complement strand
GCCAAGCAGCGCGGCCTCGAGGAGTTCGTCGACGAGGTCCTGGTGCCGACCGAGACCGTCACCGAGGTTCGCCGCGGCCGCAGAGCTATCGCGCCTCGGTGCTGCCGCCGTCGCAACACCGCCGGGTCTCCGTCGAAGCCGGCGTGACGCTGGGCTGGCGCGAGCACATCGGGGATCGCGGGATCGCGATCGGCGTCGACAGGTTCGGTGCCTCCGCGCCGGCCGAGACGCTGATGGAGAAGTACGGCATCACGCCGGCCGCGGTCGCCGCCGCCGCGAAGAAGCTGGTCGGTTAGCGCGCGCGCTGGTAGCGCAGCTATCACTGGCGTCTCATGGCCGCACGACCGCGTTTGCCGTAGCGTGAGAGTCGATGCGGGCGGTGGCTCTTGTCGTGCTGTGCGGTTGCGGGCTGACGATGACCCGCGGTCCGGATCCCGGCGCGCCACCGGATCAGCGCCCGCAGTGCACCGAGTCGATGACCGCGCCCAAGCGCGACGCCATCGGCGCGGTCCTCGGCCTCGTCGCGGTGGTGTTCGGCGGCGTCGCGCTCGAGGCCGACAACGAGACCGTCGGTGCGCCTCTCCTGGTCGGCGGGCTCGTCACCATGGTCGCGTCATACGCCTCGGGTGGCATCGGCTACTACCGGATCAAGAAGTGCCGCAAGGCGGTCGAGACCTGGGAGCAGTCGCGCCGCACGCTGATCGCCCCGCCGCCCGCGCCGTGATCAGCGGCAGCTGAACGAGCCCGACGCCACCAGATCGATCTCTTCGTCGAGGAGCTCGAACGTGCCCTCGACGAGCGACGCCGGATCGAGCGTCGTGAACGTGACCGCACCGGCGGGACTCTTGACGACCTCGAGCGACGGATCCTCGAAGTAGACGACGTCGTCGATGACGCTGCCGCTGACCTCGTAGTCGCCGGCCTCGGTCACCTCCTCGCGCCACACGATCTCGATGCTGCGATCGCCGCCGGCATCCGCGAACGCGCGCTGGAACGGCGGCGTCGGGCGAAGATCGCACCCGGCCGCGAACGTGGTCGTCGAGCCGGCGAGCGTGACCTCGGCATCGAGCGTGCCGCCGCTACCGCCACAGGCTGCGAGCATCACGAGCCACCATCGCATCGGCTCATGATCGATCGGGTTCACCGCGCGCGCACCGGCCTCACCGAGACCTCGCGGCGGTGGCAAATCGGGGCACTACTTCATCGAGACGGTGGTCGACGCGACGACCGAGTCGCCGGGGCCGACGAGCTTGATCGTGTAGCTCTTGCCCTTCGCGAGCCCCTCGTCCTCGTCGATCGTGATCTGACCGGTGAGGACCGCGCTCTTCGGGTCGATACCGTCGAGGCGCTTGTCGGCCGAGTACTGCTTGCCGTCCCGGTAGAACTCCATCTTGAGCGTGCTGTTGCCGGTCTTGGTGAGGAACGCGGTGTAGTGGAAGTTCCACTGCATCACGTCGTTGCGCTCCTCGCCCTTGAGCTCCTTGAGGTTCTCCGAGCGAATCTTGGCGATCGTGTCCTTGTCGTTCTTGCCCTCGGACAGCTCGGCCTTGCTGATCACGAGCTGGCCTTTGAACGCCGCGATCACGCTTCGCGACGAGATATCGGCGCTGGCAAAGCCCGCGACGACGGCGACAACGACGAAGGTCGACATCAAGTGGCGCATCATCATGGGGGACCTTTCAGCTCGATCCGCGATCGAGCCCTGACAGTATCGTCGACGACACGCCGCCGGGCCCGAAGTTTCCCGGTTGGTGATCTGCGTGACGTATATATCCGCTTCTATTCCTTCGGGGCCGGAGCCTCGGGGGCCGGGGCGGAACCTTCGACGGGGGCAGTCTGCGGGGCATTCATCCCGGCTGCGTCGGCCGCGCGCTTGGCCTCACGCTCGGCCTGCATCTTCGCGCGACGCTCGGGATCCCACGGCTTTCCGTCGGGTCCATTACCGTTGGCGTCGGGGCCGATCGGCTTGCGCTCGCGGCGCGGACGCTGCTCCTGCGGCAGCGGCTGACCGTCGGGGCCGAGCTGCACGGGCCGGGGCTCGCGCGGCGGCCGGGGCTCGCGCGGCGGCAGCGGCTGACCATCGGGACCGAGTCGCGGGCCGCGATCCGGACCCCGGCCACGCGAGCCTCCTGGCTCGCCGGAATGACCGCGATCCGGACGAGGACCACGCGGACCGCGAGCCTCGAACGGCAGCGGCTGCCCATCGGGACCGAGGCGAGGCCCACGCGGACGATCGCCACGCGGCCCACCCGGACCACGACCACCACCCGGACCACGACGATCGCGATCGCGGCGCGGACCACCGCGACCCTCGCGACCACCACCACCGAAGTCACGCGGTGCGGCCGTCAGCTGCCAGCCAATTCCCGCGCGCGGCATCTCGCCGCGGCCGGGACGATCATCCTCTTTCGGTGCTTCCTTCGGCGCGCCCATCTTGAGGCTGCCGAGGCCACGCGGCTTCGGCGGTCCACGATCGCCACCGAAGCCACCGCCGCCGCCACCGCCGCGACCGCGATCACCGCCGCGACCGCGATCACCGCCGCGTCCACCGCGATCGCCACCGCGCTCGTTGCGATCGCCACGGCCGCGTCGACCGGCGACGCGATCGACGACGTAGTGGAACTCGCCGCGCGTCACCGCGCCATGCGGACCCTTCTCGCCCTGGAACACGCGGACGAGACGAACCTGATCGATGCTGCCGCCGACGACGTCGAGCGCCTCGAGCAAGCGCGCCGCGCGCTCCGGTTGCAGACCGAGTGCCTCGGCGACGGCGCCGATCGCCGGATCCGGCGCGGCTTCCGCGGCCGGTGCGTCGCCGCCCTCGGCGCTCGCGGCGGCCTCGCCACCCTCGGCAGGTGCGGCGGCCTCGCCACCCTCGGCGCTCGCGGCGGCCTCGCCACCCT
>JAEYYY010000267.1 GCA_023430775.1 Pseudomonadota bacterium | reverse complement strand
ATCGGCGACAGGCTCTGCAGGTAGACGAGGAGGTCGAGCACGTGGCGCGCGATCGCGATGATCTCGGCCTCCGCGAACCAGTGATCCGATAGCCGCGCGAGCAGCGATTGGCCCTCGACGAGATCCTGCGCGATGTACATCCGCGTGTGGATGCCGGTGCCCTCGATGAAGCTGGCGTGGAACTTCGGGATGCTCGGATGCGACAGCGCGCGCAGGAACTTGGTCTCGCGATCGAACGCGGCGAGCGACTCGAGCGTCGGCGCCTGGACGAATGCGAGCTCCTTCAGCGCCACGCGCTTGCCGTTGCCATCGACGGCGACGTAGAGCCGGCCGTGCGTGGTCTTCACCAGCACGCGCTCGATCCGGTAGCCGCCCGCGACCACGGTGGCACCGCAGGCATCGCAGCGATCGCCGTCGAGCACGCGATTGCACCCGGGGCAGAACTTCGCCGCGCGCGCGACCTCGGCGAGCTGCATCTCGAGCTCGACCTGCGCGCGCACCTGGGCGGCGCAGTCGTCGCACTCGAGGATGTGTCGCTCGACGGTCTCCGCGGCGAGCTCGTCGCCGCCGAGCAGATAGTGTTCGAGCGCGGTCTCCGAGAGGTGGTTCATCGATCTTCTCCGATCGCCTGACGGATCAACTTGCGCGCCTCGCACACCACGTGGCGAGCGCGTTCGGCCGACAGCCCGACCTCGCGCGCGGCATCCGCGCACGTCATCGGCGGTGGCGTGTAGAGCAAGCGAAACAGCTGCTGCGCGGTGGGCGAGCACGCGGCCAGCGCATCGAGCGCGCGCCGCAGCTGATCGCGGGTCAGCAGCTGGTGCTCCTGATCGTGCGTGGCATCGACATCCGCCATCGCCAGCGTGCGGCGGTTCAGCTCGGTGTGGCGGAAGCTATCGATCGCGAGGAACCGCGCCTGCCGGATCGCGAGCCCCGGCAACTCGAGCGACGCCAGCTTGCCACCCCGGTGCTGCTCGAACAGTCGCGGCCACGTCGCCTGGGCGAGGTCGCGCGCGCGATCGCGATCGATGCCGAGCGCGATCAGCGACAGCACGACCTTGCGATCGTGCTGGCGGACCAGTCGATCCCAGGCGTCGCGATCGGTCTCGCGACTCGTGTCCCCGTCGTCGTCCAGGGCGGCAACATACCCCATGCGGCGAGAACGAACGGCGCCGCGAAGTGTGTCGGGGGCTCGTGAACAATCTCGCAACTCGCTGCGATCGCGAGCGAATCACGGGGCGAGATCGAATGGTTCGGACGGTGCCTTCTTCGGCCGCGCTTGCCGAGCGGGCTTCTCGGTACGCTCGACGCAGCTCGCGAACGCCAGACAGCTGCGTTGGTGCCAGCAGGTGACGACCGCGTCGGCGTACTCCGTCCCGACTGCGCAACGGGCCTGGTGCAGCCTCTCGCGTGCCTCGGGATCCGTCGTCTTTTCGTCCGACGTATCGACGCCGGCCAACGCCATCAGCTCGACATCGTAGAGCTCGTCGATGCACGGCACCGCGCGCGCAGCGACGGCGGCGCAGCGTTGATCCTCGGTCATCCCTCCCAGGCTCGGCGGCTGGTCGGCGGGCTTCGATGCGTTCGAGCCGCACGCCACGAGCAGCGCGATCGCAAGGCGCGTCATCGCGGCATCGCTTTCGCGAGCGCCTCGACGAGCGCGGCCACTCGCTCGGCAGCACCGGCCGGGGCGCCATCGGCGACGCGCTCGACGAGGGCACTGCCGACGACCACGCCATCGGCGACCTTCGCGAAGCGCGCCGCGTCGTCCGGCGTGCGGATGCCGAAGCCGACCGCGACCGGCGCTTCCGCAGCCGCGCGAATCGCATCGAGCCGCGCCGGGTCGACGGCGGCAGCGGTCCTGGTGCCGGTGACGCCGGTCAGCGAGATGTAATAGACGAACGGTGCGCGCAGCTCGCCGAGCCGCGCCACCCGATCCGGCGTCGAGGTCGGCGCCACCAGCGGCACGACATCGATCTGATGGGTGGCGAGCGGCAACGCGAGCTCGGCGATCTCGTCGATCGGCAGATCGACGGTGAGCACCGCATCGACCCCGGCCTGCGCCGCACGCGCCGCGAACACCTCGGCGCCCATCACGAAGATCGGGTTGTAGTAGCCGAACAGCACGATCGGCGTGGTGACGCCGCGCAGCCGGAGCTCGCCCACCGCATCGAGCGCACCGACCAGCGTGGCGCCACCGGCGAGCGCCCGCTCCATCGCGCGCTGGATCGACGGGCCATCGGCCGACGGATCGGAGAACGGCACGCCGAGCTCGATGACGTCCGCGCCGGCGCGACACGCGGCCTCGATGACATCGATCGAGGTCGCGGGATCCGGATCGCCGAACGTCAGGTAGGCGACGAGCGCGGCGCGCTTCTCGGCCGCCGCCTTGTCGAACGCCTTGCGCAGTCGCCGCTCGCTCACGGCGCGGCTCTCCGGTGCTGCGCGACCGTGGTCATGTCCTTGTCGCCGCGCCCGCTGAGCCCGACGATGATCGGGCCGCCGACGGCCTTGACGACCTCGTCGATCGCCGCCACCGCATGCGCGGTCTCGAGCGCGCACAGGATGCCTTCGGTGCGCGCCAGTCGCTCGAGGGACTCGAGCGCGTCGTTGTCGGTGCGCGCGACGTACTTCACCCTGCCCGACTGCTTCCACGCGGCGTGCTCGGGACCGACGCCGGGATAGTCGAGGCCGGCGCTGATCGAGTGCGCGTGCGCGATCTGACCATCGCGATCGACGAGCACGTAGCTCTTGCTGCCGTGCAGCACGCCGACGCGGCCGGCGGCGAGCGTTGCCGCGTGGCGGCCGGTGACGATGCCGTCGCCCGCGGCCTCGACGCCGTAGAGCGCGACCTCGGTATCGGCGATGAACGGCGCGCTCAGCCCACCCGCGTTCGAGCCGCCGCCGACGCAGGCGACACACGCCGACGGCAACCGCCCCGCGACCTGCTGGATCTGCGCGCGGGCCTCGCGACCGATCACCGACTGGAGATCGCGCACCAGCCACGGATACGGATGCGGGCCAGCGACGGAGCCGATCAGATAGAAGGTGTCGCCGACGTTGGTCACCCAGTCGCGCCGCGCCTCGTTCATCGCATCCTTGAGCGTGCGAGTACCGCTCTCGACCGGATGCACGGTGGCGCCGAGCAACCGCATGCGCTCGACGTTGAGCGCCTGGCGGACGACGTCCTCGGCGCCCATGTAGATCTCGCACGGCAAGCCGAACAGCGCGGCGACCGTGGCGGTGGCGACGCCATGCTGGCCGGCACCGGTCTCGGCGATCAGCCGGCGCTTCTTCATCCGCCGCGCGAGCACCGCCTGGCCGATGCAGTTGTTGATCTTGTGCGCGCCGGTGTGGTTGAGGTCCTCGCGCTTCAAGTAGATGTCGGCGCCGACCTCGGCCGACAGCCGCTTCGCGTGATAGAGGCGCGAGGGCCGGCCGACGTAGTTCGCGAGCAGGTCGTCGATCTCGTCCCAGAACTTCGCGTCACCGCGCGCGACCCGCCAGGCCGCCTCGAGCTCGGTGATCGCGGGCATCAACGTCTCGGCGACATACTGGCCGCCGAACTCGCCCGACTGCCCGTACCGGCCCCGCTCGGGGACGGGTAACGAAGCAATCTCGTCGACCGTGGACATCGCTCATGCGGTTACCACGCTCGGCGCTTGCCGCGCTATCCGGTGATCAGAAGAACAGCGTCGCGGCGACCGTCAGCTCGCCACCCGAGAGACCTTCATCGGTGGCCATCGGCGTGGTGGTCGAGCGGGCCGTCGCTTCCATCGCGTCCTCGCGCGGACCGACGCCCACCGTGTGGAGCTCGGCGCCGAGGCTCCAGTAGCGGAACCGGCGCTGCAGCCCGATGCCGGCGTGCATGCGGGCGCGCGATGGACCGTCCTCCGCTTCGTCGTCCTCGAGATCGGTCTCGTGCAGCGCGCCGACGCCGACGATCGCGTACCAGTCCCAGCGGCGATGCGGGGTGATGTGGAAGCGCGCCTCGAGCGACGTCGAGTGGAGGTCCGGGCCTTCGGGCGCGTCGAGCGCGTCGAGTGCGAGCACCAGCTCCCAGCGCTTGTTGATCCGGTAGCTCGCCGCGATGCCGCCGCCGGCGTACTCGCTCTCGTTGGTGCCGTCGGTCAGGCCGAGCGACACCATGCGCGCCGACACGCCGAACCGCTTCTGCATGTCGTAGGGCTTCGGTGCCGGCGGCGCGACCACCACGACCGCGGTCCGCGCCGGCGGGATCATCGGCGCCTCGCTGGGAGCGACCTCGGCCTCCAGTGGTGCGGCCTCGGGCGCGACCTCCGGTCCGTAGACCGGCTCGCCGGGAGCCTGAGCCGAGGCGATCGATGGGATCAAAGCGAGGGCGATTGTGAGAGGCTGGGAGATCCGCGACATGCCGTGGTCTTCATCAACCGCCGTGCCACGCGCAGGTCTTTGCGCCGTCTCGAATCCCGACAGCCCGCCGTGGGCGATTCCCACAGGCCATCGCCGGCCGTTCACGATCTTGCTCGGCCCCATTCGTGCTGGGCGATCGGCCATGCGTCGAATTCCGTTGCTACTCCTCCTCGGAGCTACCTCGGCCTACGCCGAGCCAGCCGTCACCGCGAAGGCCGAACCCGCCACCTACGACCTCGGGCTCCGGGTCGGTGGCTACGGGTTCCGGCGAGAGGGTGACAACGATCGCCAGACCGCCTGGACCGAGTGCCGGATGGACGGCTTCGGCGTGTTCGGCAGCCGCACGCTGACCGGCCCGCTGTTCCTCGAGGCCGGGCTCGACATGTACTCGTCGACCGACTTCAACGCGCCCGGCGCCGAGAACGATCTCCCGGTCGCACGGACGAGCGGCATCCTCAGTGCCGCGATCGGTGCGCGGACCGAGGTGATGACGCGGGTGCGTGCGTTCGTCCAGCTCGGGGCCGGCGTCGAGCTGACGCGCGTCAGCGTGCCGTACGGCGAGCAGACGGTGCGCGATCAGCTGGTGATGCCCGAGGGCTTCTTCGGCGCCGGCTTCGACGTCCGGTTGTTCAAGCGCACCTATGTCGGCGCCCAGGTTCGCGCGCACGTCATGGGCAACTTCGAGTACGACCGGGCGAAGCTCGACACCACGTGGACGATGCCGACCGCCGACGAGGTGTTCGACCCGTCACCCGATGCCGCGGCGCAGGGCCAGCTGTACTTCCGCCACGAGCTCTAAGGTCTGCGGCACAGCGAACGCAAGACGAGATAGGCGTGGCGATAGATCGCCGGCTCGAGCGTGTCCTTGCACAGCGCCTCGATCGCGGCCTTGTCGTTGATCGCGCGCAGGTTGCGGATCAGCGTCGCGCGTTCGGGGTAGTCCCACGTATAGGTCGGGTTCTTCACGATCTCGGTGAGGAGCTTCACCGCCTTCTGCTGATCGCCCGCGATCTCGGCGCGCGCGGCATCGGCCAGGGTGCGGTTGCGCTCCGACACCGTCGGGCCGGCCGGGATCAGCGACTGGTCGCGGGTCAGCGCAGCAGCCAGCATCGCGAGGCGGTGATAGCCGCGGCGCGGGCGCTGCCCCGAATGGTCGGCGAGCAGCTTGACGATGCGGCGCGCTTCATCGCCGAGCCCCGCGGACACGGCGATCTCGCCGAGGTACTCGACGAAGAAGAACTCGCCGGCGCCGAGCGCCTTGCCATCGAGCAACTCGGTGAAGCCACGATCGAACACCTGGCTCGCCTTCCCGCGGTCGCCATCCGCGATCGACAGGGCTGCCTCGACGGCCACGCGCTCGAGCGGGACGCTGCTGTACTGCGCGAGGATCTGGGCGCGCGGCACCTTCTCTCCGAGCACCAGGCGGCTCGTCATCCGGTATAGCGGGTTGTCACCTGCGGCGAGCTTCTTGTAGCTGCGCAGCGAGAACTCGATCTGGTTGGTATCGGTGAAGCCTGCTGCACCGGCGAGGTAGCGAGCCTCGTCGCCTTGCCGCCGCGCGATCAGGTACTGCGCCGGATGGATCGCCATCGCGCGCGACCGCGGCGGGATGTTGTACGCGCGCATGAAGTACTTGTAGGCAGCGTCGTGGCGGCCGTCGTGCCAGTTCGAATCGCCGAGGAAGTACAGCAGCTCGACCTGATCCGGACCGTCCTCGCGCTCCGCCGCGAGCTTCTCGAGCTCGACGCGCGCCTCGCTGAAGTGCTCGCGCCAGAACAAGCCGACCGCGTGCATCAGCCGCTTGCGACGCCCCGGCGCGGCGAGGTTCTCGGCGTTGTCGATCGCCTGGAGCGTCAGGTCCTCGGTCGCTTCGGTCCAGCCGAGGGCGAGCGCGAGGCCGTACCAGGCGTCGGCGAGCGATGGATCGAACGTCACCGAGGCAGCGAAGTGAACGCGTGCCTTGTCGAAGTTTCCCGACGCGACTGCCGCGTTGCCGCTGGCGAGCTCTTCCTGCGCGGCCCTCTCGTCGTGGACGCGCGGCACCGCGCCCGCGCCGGGGGCGACCATCTCGAGCGCGGCATCGAGCATCTCGTACTGCACGCGCCGCAACTGCATCGACGGCAACGGCGGGGTCTGCTTCTCGCCGATCTGCTTGCCGGTCTTGACGTCGAACACGGTGGCGATGCCGATCGATTCCGGTTTCTCCGCCGCCTCGACGATCCGGAACACCGCGAGATACTCGACAGGGATGGCGGCCGCCTCGGCGAGCTGCGCCTCGAGCTTGTTGCTGGTGAGCGGTCGGGCATCGAGGTCGACGTTCTTCGCCTTCTTGAACGCCGTCGCCATGGTCTGGCCCATCGCCCACGGGTCGCTGCGATACGTGCCCCACGTCGGCATGTCGACCGGAACCGGTGCGATGGCGACGCGGACCTTGGGCAGCGGTAGCTGCGCTTCCGCGGCGTCGCCTGCCGGAGCGGCCCCGCGCTCGCCGCGCACCGCGAACGCGACGCCACCGGCAACCGCGGCGGCGACGAGCACGCCACCGACCAGCAGCCACCGGCTACTGCGGCGCGCCGGCGCCTCGGTGAGGTTGAGCTTCGCGATCACCTCGAGGAGCGACGGCCGGGCTTCGGGCTCGCGCGCCAGCATCCGCGCGATCAGTGGATTCAGCGGATCGTCGAGCGTCGGAGCCGGCGCCTGGATGATGTGAGCGATGGTCTCGATCAGGTTGCCGGCGTCGTAGGGCCGCTTGCCGGCGAGGCACTCGTACAGCATCACGCCGAGGCTGTAGACATCGCTCGCCTCCGACGACGGATCGCCGCCGAGCACCTCGGGCGCCATGTACGCCGGCGTGCCGAACACCGTGTGGGTACCCGCGCTGGCGACCGCGCTCAGCACCGTGTCCTCGGTCGTCGGCAGCGTGTCGCCCGCGGGGATCGTCGTCGGCTTCTTCGGACCCGGCGTGATCAGCACCTCGTACAGATCGGTGGGGCTGGTCACGTTCGACGCACGGTCCTCGAGCCGGCGCGCGATGCCGAAGTCGACGACCTTCACGCCGTTGGGTGTGGTCACCACGTTCTCGGGCTTGATGTCGCGATGGAGGATGCCGGCCTTGTGCGCGGCATTGACCGCCACCGCGACGGAGCCCACGATCGCGAGCAGCTCCTCGCGCGTCGGTCGCTCGCCGCTGAGGATGTCGCGCAGCGTCTTGCCGGGCAAATACTCCATCGCAATGAAGTCCTGGGCCTCGTGCTCGCCGATCTCGAAGATGGTGACGATGTTCGGGTGGCTCAGCGCCGCCAGCGTCTTGGCCTCGCGCCGGAGGCCGCGGTTCGGATCGCGATACAGCAGCTTGAGCGCGACCTGACGCTCGAGCTCCGGGTCCTCGGCAAGGAACACCTGTCCCATTCCTCCTACCGCGAGGGGACGGAGCACGCGATAACGTCCTATCTGCTCCACCGAGTCCCCCGAGCGTATCAGCGCCGGCGGCGTCCGCGAGCGCTCGCGGACCCAGCAAACGGCTGAGCCCGGAGCGATCGCGCTAGCGC
>JAEYYY010000220.1 GCA_023430775.1 Pseudomonadota bacterium | reverse complement strand
GATCGATGCCGTCTTCGAAGCGGTTGGCATCTCGGTAGGCGGCGACGATGACGAGGACGACGACGACGATGAGGTCGCGGCATCCGAAGACGAAGACGAAGACGAAGACGAAGACGAAGACGAGGACGAAGACGAGGACGAGGACGAGGACGAGGACGAGGACAGCATCACGGTGTCGAGCGGCGGCGCCGACGACGATGATGACGACGATGATGATGATGACGACGCCACCGACGACGACGCGATCGAGGAGGACGACGGTCCCGGCGATCCCGAAGCGGACAGCGCGCTGCGGATGCCGGGCGATGCGTCGACGTTCCGTGACATCTACGGTGTCGCGCTCCCCGTCGAGGCCGAGCGCTTCTTCCGCGTCACCGAAGGCGCCGATCGCGAGGACAGCTTCGCGCAGCTGCGGCTCGATCGCCGGCTGCGCCCCGATGTCGGCGAGCGCAACCTGTTCGAGCTGATGGTGCGTCGCAACCAGCGCTCGCGGTCCGCGACCGACCTCGTCGAGGCGTTCTGCGGCGTGTTCTGCATCGGCTCGCTCGGCGGTGGCGACACCTATCACCTCGAGCTCTACGAGTGGGACGGGCCGCGGCAGGTGCTCCACTACGATCGCAAGGCCTCGACGTTCGCGGGCGTGGTCGCGGATTCGCTCGACAGCCTGGTGTTCCTGTCGGCGCTGGTGAAGGCCGGCGAGGAGCATCGGATTCCCAAGCAGGCCTACAAGGCCGGCCTGCGTGCGCTGCACGGCAAGGTCGCGCCGCCGGCGCGGCTCGGTGTCGAGGACCAGGATCCGCGGTTCGTCGAGCTCGATCCGAAGCGTCGCGACAGCGAATTCTTCTTCTACCGGTCGCGCTGGATCACCGCGCTGCTCGAGAACCATCGCGTGCCGGTCGACGAGCTCGGCGCGCTGTTCATGGCGGACTTCAACCAGGTGATCCCGCCGGAGCAGCTGAGCGCGCGCTACGAGGCGTGCGAGAAGTTCATCCCGACGGCGCTCTACGCGATGTGGCGTGCCTACCTGTTCGACGAGCCGGAGCTCGCGCGCTACCTCGAGATCGCCCGGCGTCACGCGGCTCGCCTGGTGCGCGATGCGGCGCGCCTGATCGACGAGCTGCGGGCCGGTCGCAACGAGCTCGGGACGATCACGGACATGCGCGCGCACCTCGAGGCGTTCCGCGCGCTCGACCTCGATCCGCGGCGCGCCGAGCAGCGTGCCGTCGAGGCCGAGCAGCGAGCGCGCGCCGCCGCCGCCCGCCGCGAGGAGGTCGCTCGCGAGCTCGGCAAGGCAACCGAGGCGCAGTTTCGCGACCTCGCGTGGCGCTGGCTCGACGATGGCGCGAGTCATCGCCAGCTGCTGCAGCGCCTCGATGCCAGCCAGGGCACGCAGATCGCCGCGCTCGACGAGCTGCGCGATGTCCCCGATGCCGAGCGCGCGCTCGCGATCCCCAGGCTCGCGACCGAGCTATCGCCGGAGCTCGAGGCGCTGCTCCTCGGCACGCTGGTGCGCGGCGACGATCTCGACGGCGTGCTCGAGCGGCCGCGCGTGGTCGCGCCGGTCCAGGAAGATGTCGCCCCCGGCTGGGACGCGATCGATCGCGCGCTGGCCGCGATCTACGAGGATGTCGAGCCGGTCCAGTTCGGTGTCGTGACGCCGCACATGCTCGGGGGCCACGATCCGATCCAGGGCATCTCGGCGTATCCGCGACTCGAGCCGGTGCCGCACTGGCACTTCATCACGTACGGCTTCACCGATCTGTTCCACAAGGAGACCGACGATCCCGAGGAGAGCGGCTTCGGCTTCGAGCTGACGTTGCGGTTGCGACGCGCACCGGAGGACGCCACGCCACCGTCGTGGGCGCTCAACTTCCTCCAGAACCTCGCACGCTACGTGTTCTCGACGGGCAACCGCTTCGGTGCCGGGCACAAGATGGGCCTCAACGGCCCGATCGCGCTCGAGCACGACACCAAGATCACCGCGATCTGCTTCGCCGATGATCCCGAGCTCGGCGACTTCTCGTCGGACTTCGGCACCGCGCGGTTCGTGCAGATCGTCGGCATCACCGACGACGAATACAAGTTGATCCAGGAGTGGTCGACGCCGGGCCTGATCGAGACCCTGCGCGGCAAGCTCCCTCACCTGATCACCGATCTGGCTCGGCCCTCCGTGCTCGACGATCCGCATGTCGCCGCCGACATCCAGCAGCGCGTCGCGCGCGAAGGCTCGTCGGAGGACCTGACGTTTGCCGGCGAGCTCGGCGTCGAGGTCGACGATGGCCGCGTCCGCCTCGAGCTCGGCGCGCTCTACGCGGCCACGCTGCCGCGCGCGATGCGTGGCCGGATCCGCCATGGTCGCCCCTACGAGCTGCGCGGGCGCAACACGTCGCTCAACCTGCGGCCCGGAGCGGTCGCGCGCTATGTCCACGAGGAGGGCGAGCTCTACCTCGAGATCACGCAGGAGCTCGCGACCGAGCTCGAAGCCAAGATGCGGGCGTCGCTCGCCGCGACCTATCACTTCGAGGCCTGGCCGGCGCTCGAGATCGTCGTCGTGCCGAGCTTCATTCGCAGCCAGAGCGGCGAGGTCACGGACGTCCGAGGCATCGCCGATGCCGAGGAAGCCAAGCGTCTGATCGACGCCGAGAACGCACGGCTCCTCGCCGCGCTCGAGACCGCCGACGACGAGGACGACGACGAGGACGACGACGAGCTCGCCGCCAGCGACGACGACGACGACGATCACGATCACGATGATCAGGACGATGACGACGCCGAAGCCGACGACGACGCGCCGGACGCGGCTCGCGTCAGCGGCGCGCTCGCGATGACGTCGCGTGCGCTTCGCCTCGCACCGGCCGACAGCGATGTCCAGTTCACGCACGCGATGCTTCTCCTCGACGCCGATCGCGTGAACCTGCCGGGCCGCGCCGACGAGCTGATCGGCTGGCTCCCGAAGTGCGTCCCGTCGGTGCGCATCAACGTCGCCGTTCGCATGGGTGGGCTCGGCCACCGGCGATTCCCCGAGGTCGTCGACATCGCTCTCGGCGACGGCCTCCCCGACAAGATCATCGCCGATCGCACCACGTCGCTCGGTGGCGGTGCCGCGATCGCCTCGTTCGGTGATGTCGCGCACGAGCTGTTCGGCGAGCTCGGCGAGGCGATCCTCGAGCACGCACCGGCGAAGATGACGCAGCTCGCGCCGCTCCTCCCCGACGACGTCAACCTCCTCTCCGAGCTGGCCTGGAAATCGATCCAGGCAGAGCAGCGCGATACCGCGATCTCGCTCTACGACCGCGTGCTCGCCCTCCCGATCCCCGACGAGGGCGACGAGCGCACCAACTACCTCCGCGCGATCAACAACGCGTGTGTCCAGGCCCACGCCGCGAAGGCCTTCGACGCCGCCGCGCGGATCGCCGATCGCGCGCAGCCGGTCGCGCACGAGAACCCGTACATCTATCACTCGGCCGCATGCGCCTACGCGGCCATCGGCGACCTCCACAAGGCCTTCGAGCAGGTCAAGCTCGCGATCGCCCACGACTACGATCATCTCGGCAAGGTCGAGACCGACGCCGACCTCGGTGCGCTTCTCGAGTGGCCCGAGTTCAAGGCGCTGTTCCGCGACTGGCACGCGCGCCAGGAGGGCAACTGATGAGCCTCCAGATCCACGGCCTCGAGGCGCGCGAAGGCGAGACCTCGTTCGCGTTCCTCGTGCTGCGCTTCACGCGGCCCGCCGACCGCAACGTGCTGGCGGCGGTGATCCGCCACGTCGCACCGATGATCCCCGATGCCGAAGGCTTCATCGCCGAGCTCCCCGACGAGCTCGACGAGAAGATGCGCATCGTCGGCATGCCGTGGCTGCCGCCGGAATCGGCAGCGCTCGGCGAGCAGCGCAGGCTGATCGAGTCGACGACGACGATGGGTGTCGAGGCGGCGTGGTTCTTCCAGACGGGCACGTCGCTGCCGGACGTCCAGGGCGACGACGACGATCACGACCACGACCACGACCACGATCACGACCACGA
>JAEYYY010000215.1 GCA_023430775.1 Pseudomonadota bacterium | reverse complement strand
CGACGGTGCTGATCCTCGGCGAGAGCGGCACCGGCAAGGAGCTGGTCGCGCGCTCGATCCACGATCAATCGCCGCGCCACGGGCGGCGGTTCGTCGCGATCAACTGCGCGGCGATCCCGGGGCCGCTGCTCGAGAGCGAGCTGTTCGGTCACGTGCGCGGCGCGTTCACCGACGCCGTGCGCGACAAGACCGGATTGTTCGAGGATGCCGACGGCGGCACGCTGTTCCTCGACGAGATCGGCGAGCTCCCGCAGCCGCTCCAGGCGAAGCTGCTGCGCGCGCTCCAGGACGGCGAGATCCGCCGGGTCGGCGATTCGCAACCGATCAAGGTCGACGTCCGGCTGATCGCGGCGACGCTGCGCGACCTCGCGGACGACGTGGCGGAAGGTCGATTCCGCGAGGACCTGTATTACCGCCTCAACGTGCTGCCGGTCGCGATCCCGCCATTGCGCGACCGCAGCGAGGACATCCCGCAGCTCGCGCGGTTCTTCGTCGAGCGCCACGCGGTCCGCCACAACCTGGCGGCGCCGGAGCTCCCCGACGACGTCGTCGAGACGCTTCGCAAGCAATCGTGGCCGGGCAACGTTCGCGAGCTCGAGAACGTGCTCGAGCGGGCGCTCGTCCTCTCGGATGGCCCGGCGATCGACCTGCCGTTCCTCGCCTCGGTGATCAAGCTCGAGGAGGTCGCCGGCAGCGATCCGGCCGCCGTCGACGCGCTGTCGATCAAGAAGGCGACGCGGGAGCTCGAGCGAACCCTGATCGCCCAGGCGCTCGTCGCCACCGGCGGCAACCGCACCAACGCGGCGAAGCTGCTGGAGATCAGCCACCGCGCGCTCCTCTACAAGATGAAGGAGTACGGCATTTCCTGACCTTGCTTACGTAAGCGCGACGAAACCTGTTTTTGGAGATTCGGGGATAACGGCCTAAAATTTTCCGCACTCCGAACCGCGCGTTCGAGAGGGGAAACCAAGCATGGCGAAACAGTGCATCGGCCTCGATATCGGCTCCAGCAGCGTGAAAGCGGTACAGCTGCGCAAGAAGGGCCAGGGTTGGGCGTTGCAAGCGTTCGGCATGCAGCCGCTCGTCGCCCAGACGATCGTCGACGGCACGATCATGGATCAGGGCGCCGTCGCCGATGCCATTCGCCAGCTGTGGTCGCGCCTGAAGCTCAAGCAGAAGGATGTGGCGATCGCGATCGCCGGTCACTCGGTGATCATCAAGAAGATCAGCGTGCCGCAGATGACGCCCGATGCGCTCGCCGCGAACATTCGCAGCGAGGCCGAGCACCACATCCCGTTCGGCAAGGATGACGTCGAGATCGATTATCACGTCACCAACGCGGCGAGCGCCGGCGGTCAGACCGAGCTGTTGCTGGTCGCCGCGAAGAAGGAAGTCGTCGCCGATTACGTGCAGTGCGTGCGCGATGCGGGGCTGAGCCCGCAGGTCGTCGATGTTGCCGCGTTCGCGAGCCAGAACGGCTTCGAGGCGAACTATCCGCTCGATCCGCGCGAGACCGTCGTGCTGATCAACATCGGCGCGGCGATCTCGAACATCAACATCGTGCGCAGCGGCGTGTCGCTGTTCACCCGCGATGTCACGATCGGTGGCAACGCGTTCACCGAGGAGATCCAGAAGCAGCTCGGCATCGCCGCCGACGAAGCCGAGGCCTACAAGGTCGGTGGCTCGCAGACCGAGGACGGCGTCGTGCCGCAGGAGGTGCTGCGCGTGATGGACGGCGTGTCGGAGGTGATGGCGGGCGAGTTCCAGCGCTCGCTCGACTTCTTCCTCGCGACCACCGCCGATGCCAACGTGACGCGCATCGTGCTCGCGGGTGGCAGCTCGAAGATCAGCTCGCTGCACCGCGCGATCGAGCGCCGGTCGCGGCTACCGCTCGAAGTCGCCGACGCGTGGAAGCGCGTCGAGATCGATGCATCGCTCGACCGCACGTACCTCAACGCGCACTCGCCCGAGGCCCTGATCGGTGTCGGGCTCGCGATGCGTGGAGTGGGAGACAAGTGACATGATCAAGATCAACCTACTCCCACAGAAACGTGCGAAGCGGCAGGCAGCTGTCGCGAGCACGGGAGACGGTGGCACCAAACAGTTCATGCTCGGCGTCGGCGCGCTGGTCGCTGCCGCCGCCGTCGTGTTCCTGTTGATCGACATGCCGCTGCGCAGCGATCGCTCGGACTACGAGGCCAAGACCAAGCAGCTCGCCGGCGAGATCGCGACCAAGAAGAAGAAGCTCGAGGGCTACGACACGCTGAAGGCCGAGGAGGCCAACGCGGTCGTCAAGATCCAGTCGATCAACCGGCTGCTCACCGCGAAGGTGGTGCCGGCGAACGTGCTCCACGAGCTGGGCCAGATCCTCAGCGTGCGCGGTCCGACGATGACCGAGCAGATGGCGAAGCAGGTCGAGAGCGATCCGAACAAGAAGATCCAGCAGGACTGGGATCCGCAGCACGTGTGGCTCACCGGCTTCACCGATCAGGGTGGCGCGTTCAAGCTCGAGGGCGGGGCGCAGTCGAAGGAAGACGTCACCCAGCTGTCGAAGCGGCTCGCGGCGTCGGTGTACTTCGAGAACGTGACGCCGCAGAGCGGTGACCGCGTCAACGACAAGGACAGCGGCCTGAGCTACTACAAGTTCACGATCACCGGAAAGGTGGCCTACTGATGGCGGCGTCATCCGGCGCGATGGCCGATTTCGCTCGCATGCCGACGAGCAGGAAGGTTCTCCTGTTCGTCGTCATCGGGCTGTTGATGGGCTTCCTCTACTACCGGCTCGTCTACAAGGGGCTCAAGGACTCCGTCGAACAGGCGAAGCAGAAGCACACCCAGGCGGTCGGTCAGAACGCCACGCTCGAGGCGGACATCCCGAAGTTCAACGAGCTGCGCGCGAAGAAGGAGGTGCTCGACGCGTTGATCATCGAGCACCAGAAGGCGCTGCCTACCGAGGCCGAGGTCCCGGCGTTCTTCGAGACGCTCGAGCGCAAGATCACCGAGGCCGGTGTCGAGGTGCTCAAGTGGAGCAAGAAGGCCGAGGAGCCGGTCGAGTCGTTCGTCAAGGTGCCGCTCGAGGTCGAGCTCACCGGCACGTTCCTCCAGATCAAGCGGTTCTTCGCGTCGCTCGTCGAGAAGAAGTCGAAGGGCGGCGATAACAAGGGTGTGGAGGAACGCGAGCGCATCGTGTCGATCGAGGATCTCGCGCTGACCTCGCCGGTGATCCGCAATCGCGAGATCATCCTGACCGCGAAGTTCACGGCGGTGACGTTCCGCCAGGCCGATGCCGTCGCGCCGGCAGCGCTCGGGACCCCCGGTGCGGCGGCTGCACCGGCTCCAGCACCGGCGGGTAGCGCGCCTGCACCGGCGCTGCCGAGCTCGGGCACTGCACCGCCGCTGCCGAGTGCGGGCACGCCGGCCGGCGCGAAGGCGCGCACCGAAGATGCGCTCGACAAGGATGCGCAGCGCCGCGATGGCGCGATCGAGAAAGCCGGCGCCGGCTCGGATCGCCTCAAGGGAGGTCTGTGATGCGTTTCCTCGCTCCCCTCCTCGCAGTCCTTATCGCCTGTGGTGGCGACGATCCGCCGCCGCAGCAGAAGCCGGCCACGCCCGCAGCCAAGCCTGCCGCACCCGCGCCGGGAACGCCCGGTGCGCCGGGAACGCCGGGCGCCGGTTCCGGCAAGCCTCTGCCGCCGATGCGCCACGCCGAAGATCGCGTCAACTGTCCGACGCCGCGCCAGGGCTCGAAGAAGTGCGATCCGAACGCGACCAAGCCGGTCGTGATCGGCGATGCGCCGCAACAGAGCAAGCCCGACGATCTGACGTGCGCCGAGAACCAGGTCTGCCTCAACACCACCGAGGGCTATCTGTGCGGCGATTGCCCCGAGCGGTTCGCGATCCGTCACGAGTTCAAGGATCGCGACTTCGCCGGCGAGACCAACCGCGATCCGTTCCAGTCGTTCGTGATCAAGGTGCCGGGCACCGGCAGCGGCAGCGGCACCGACCTGCCGCGCGATCCGGGCAGCAAGTGCGTGCGCCCCGAGCAGCTGCGCGTCACCAACTACGGCTACCAGGATCTCAAGCTGGTCGGCATCGTCTCGCAGGGCACGCAGCGCAAGGTGCTGATGATGGATCCCGGCAACTACGGCCACATCATCAAGCGCGGTGATTGCGTCGGCAAAGAGAAGGCGTGGGTGAAGGACATCGGCGAGAACTTCATCTGCTTCGAGATGTCGACCGAGGGCAGCGCGCTCCCCAACCGGGCGCCCGAGGGCCAGTGCGTCGAGCTCCACAACAAGCAGCTCACGGTCACGCAGCTGCCGATCGCCAGCGATGGCAGCCCGACGGTGGCGCCGGTGTTGCCGTCGACGACCGCTCCCCAGCAGCAGGGCCCGACGACGAGCACGACCACCACGATCGTGCCGGGGACGACGCGGCCGCAGGGTCAGCCGGGCACCCAGCCGGCGCCGCAGGGACCGCCGGTGAACCTCAAGCCGTAACCGCGATCCGCGTCGCTTCGAATGGCCGCCCTCGAGCGGCCGTTCGCATTTTCGGGCCGCGCTTATGTAACGCTGCGCGTGCGTGTAGTGAGTGAAAATTTGTGGTGCCGCTCCGGACGGGCGAAAATTTTTTCGCTCCGAGGAGTGTGCATGATCCGACTACTTGCTATCGCCGCTGCCGCGTTCGTCTGGCTCGCATCCTCGACGGTGCGCGCCGACACACCGAACGAGATCACCGCGGTCAGTTACTCCGAAGACCCGGTGACCGCCACGACTCGCGTGCGAGTACGTGGCGCGCAAACACCGACCTTCACCGTCTACAAGCTCGATAAACCGAGTCGCGTCGTCGTCGACGTTCCTCGCGCGCGTCTGTCGGAAGCGCTGCGCGGTCACGACAGCGCGAGCGTGTTCACGGCGAGCACGTGGGCGGTGACCACGATCGCAGCGCAACAGCTCGACGACGGTGGCCAGATGGTTCGCGTCATCGTGACGATGGCGCGCGCAGGTCGCTACGACGTCAAGACCGAGGGCAAGGAGCTCGTCGTCCTCGTCACCGCGCGCGATGCCGCGCCGCCGAAGGTGGATGGCGAGGCGCTGGTGAAGGCGCAAGGCGAAGCGGAGCGCCTGCGCAAGATCGCCGCCGAGCAGGCCGCGCGCGCCGATGC
>JAEYYY010000200.1 GCA_023430775.1 Pseudomonadota bacterium | reverse complement strand
ATCCTCGTCGGCGATGTGGAGGCCTGCGCGGAGGCCGCGGACTTCGCGACCTGCGCGCAGGGCGGCGGCTGCATGTTCGACGCGCTCGAAGCCGCCTGTCCGTGAATCAGCGACCCTTCTTCGGATCGCGGCCCTGCTTGGTGTCGCGGCCGTAGATCTCGAGGCGCGCATTGCCGCCACCCGGCGTGTTCTTGTAGCGAACCTCGATCGTCTTGATGAAGCGGTCAGCCGACGGCAGATCGATCTGGCGGGTTCGCGATCCCTCGCGGAAGCTGTGCTTCAGCTTGGGCTCCCACTTCTCACCATTCTCGAACGTAATGATCAGGTCGTCGATCTCGAGATCGCTGTCCTTGACCACGAGCGTGATGACGTCGAGCCGGCCCGGCTTCTTGCCGACCTGGTAGACGTCGCGATCGCGCCGGCCGTTGACCGCTTGCGCGCCGAGGAGCGTCCACCCAGAGGCATCCCAGTTGGGTTTGGGGCTCGGCGAGGGCGAGGGTTGGGGACCGCCGGTGGTGCGGGTGTCCTTGCCGTAGATCTCGACGCGCGCCTTGCCGCCGCCGGGCAGGTTCTTGTACTGGACGTTGATCTGCTTGATGAAGCGATCGTTGCCCGGCAGATCGATCGAGCGGGTGCGCTGGTTCTCGCGGAACACGTGCTTGATCTTGGGCTCGAACTTCTGGCCGTTCTCGAAGGTGACGACGAAGTCCTGCATGTCGAGATCGCTGTCCTTGACCACGATCGTGATGCGGTCGAGCCGGCCGTACTTCTTGCCGACGGCGAAGGTGTCGCGATCGCGACGGCCGTCGACGGTCTGCGTACCGAGCAGCGTCCAGCCCGTGGCATCCCACGCCGGTGCGGAGGGGGCCGGCTGGTATGCGGGCGGCGGCGGCGGCTGCGAAGGCGCCGGCTGATACGGGGCCGGCGACGGGGTCGAGGGCGCCGGCTGATACGGGGCCGGCGTCGCGGGGGCCGGCTGATAGGCCGAGGCGTTGCGGGTGTCCTTGCCGTAGATCGAGGCGCGCGCGGCACCACCGCCGGGCGTGTTGCGATAGAGGAGGGTGATCCTCGCGATGTGGCGATCGTCGCCCGGCAGATCGATCGTGCGACTGCGCTGGCCCTCGCGGAACCGGTAGCCGATCCTGGGCGACCAGCGCTGACCGTTGGCGAACTCGATGTCGAGATCGAGCAGCTCGAGATCCGAATTCTCGACGACGAGCGTCAGCTTATCGAAGCGCGCGCGCTGGTTGACGACGATGGTGTCGCGATCGGTGCGGCCGTTGACGGTCTGCGATCCGAGGAGCGTCCAGCCCGTCGAGTCCCAGGTGGAGGGAGCGGGGCGGTAGCCCGGATCGGGGCGCGCCGGCGTCGTCGGACCGGTGGTCACGACGGCGGACCCGGTGGCAGTCCCGGCGGGACAACCTGCGAGCGAGGACAACAGTGCGAGCAAAGCGAGGCGGTTCATCAGCTCTCCTTGTGGCGAAGCTAGCGTGGCCGTCTCGTTCGACGCGGTTGCGCTCGACGATGTTTAATACGACCTCACCGAGCGCGCGGGCACGACGGGGCAGGAGGCCCCGCGCGAGGAGAAAAGTCACTTCGGGCAGCCGCCTGCGGGCAGTCGTTCTTCGACGCGGCACTTCTGCGTGGCGGGTTTCGTAGGTGCCGGCGCTGGCTTCGCGGGCGACTTCTTCGTCGGCGGTTTCGTCGGCGGTTTCGTCGGCGGTTTCGCGGGCGACTTCTTCGTCGGCGGTTTCGTCGGCGGCGCCTTCGGAGCTTCGTCGTGACGAAGGCACCCGCCGCTCGGCAACCGATCGACGACCGGGCACGGCTTCTTTGGCGGTGGAGTGTCCGCGCGAGCGCTTGCTGCGAGGAACGCGACAACGAGAAACGCCTTCACCGTCACCTCCGCAGATCTTCACACGTGCGCCACATCGCGCGACCTGGAAGTGCGCGCTGCTCTCTCACTGAGGCGATCATGTGCGAGCGCTCCTGGCGCGCGTCGAGTGCAAGTCTTCGAACTGACGAGCGGCACCCCGGCCGGTTGCCACGAACTGCCAGGTAAGTGGGAGCGCTGGACGTTGTCTCCGACCTCCTCACACGAGTGACGATCTTAACGTCACGATGCACGCAACATGTCGCCGAATAGAATTTCCCCCTGCGAATGCCGTATTGTCTGGTCATGAGACTTCAAGCCATTTCCCTTTTCTTCGCGTTGGCCATTGGTGGTTGTGGTAGCAGCAGCAGCAACCCGCCCGGTCCGGTGTTCGTCGACGAGCTCAGCACCGGCGACCAGGAAGCGCTGTGCGAAGACTTCCTCGACGCGTTCTGCGCTCCGGGTGCCCCGAACGAGTTGTTCTGCGACGACCCGTGCATCGACACCGGCTGCGGCCCGGTCGCGGCGAACGGTGGCTTCGACGACGAGTGCGGCCCCGGCGACGTCACGGTCGACGAGGTCCTCGACTGCGGTGACGACGGCACCTCGGCGGTCTGTGGACAGGGCGGCACGAACGGTCCGGGCTGCATCGCAGATGCACTCGTCGGCGCGTGCCTCTAAGCACACCGATTCGCGTTATCCTGCCCTCCAATGAGGGCATGCCTTTGGCTTTTCGTACTGATCGCCTGTGACTCCAAGGCGCAATCCTCCGACCCCGGAGGCGCGCGGGCGGAGCAAAAGTCGAAGGAGTACGAGAGCTGTGGTGCGTCCATGCACTGCCAGGACGACCTGCGGTGCGTCGAGCACAGCTGCCGTCGCGTCGCGCGTTCCACGGTGGGCGACTACCACGCCGCCCAGGGAATGGCGCTGTGGAAGCGAGGCGATGTCGAGGGCGCGGTGGCCGCGTACTCGGCGGCGCTCGTGCGCTACGACGCCGACAAGCTGGCCGTCCCACCCGACATCGACTGTGCCTACGGGGCGGCGCTCGCAGCCGCGCGGCAGAACCCCAAGCATGCCGAGCTGGCCGCGAAGGTCTTGCACCGCTGCGTGCTCGCCGTGCCGGCGGGGGCGATGCGCTTCGCGGCGCTCGATCAGCTGGTGACGCTGGGCGAGAGCGGCCTCGATCCGCAGCTGCTCGGCGGCAGCAAGCTCGCCGACACGTACCTGACCAAGGGCCCGGCCACGCCGTCGACCGACAAGCTCGCGGTGACGGTCACCCCGATCCCCGCACCGACCGGGAAGAACTGGCCCAAGGTCCCCGACAAGATCACCGGCGATCTCAAGCCAGCGCTGGTCGCGTGCTGGGAGAAGCACAACGCCTCCACGAAGAAGGACGAGCTGACGGTCTCGATCCAGCTCAAGGTGGCCTACGTCAGCAGCGCCCAGTTCGAGGACGAGGGTGGCTGGGTGACCAAGATCGAGCCGCCTACGAACCCCAGCGAGGCGGAGGCCTGCGTGCGCGCGGCCGTCGAGCCGGCGATCAAGGGGTTGAGGCTCAACGAGTCGGTGAACACCCGGCTCGCCATCACGATCAAGTAGGCCAGGCTTCCGGGCCGTGGTAGCTAGGGCCGTCGTGCCGGCGCTCCCCGATATCAGGACCATGACCCTCGACGACGCGATGCAGTTCGCGGTCGCTCAGGGCTGGCCGAAGTTCCGCGGCGAGCAGATCTGGCGGTGGGTTCACGACAAGGGCGCGCGCAGCTTCGACGAGATGACCAACATCGCGAAGGACGTCCGAGCGAAGCTGGCCGAGGTCTGCACGGTGGGCGGGTTGACGCTCGCGGAGGTGCAGACGTCGAAGGACGGCACGCGCAAGCTGCGGCTGGTCACCCACGAGGGCCGCTCGATCGAGAGCGTGCTGATCCCCGATGGCGACAAGACCACGCAGTGCATCTCGTCGCAGGTCGGCTGCGCGGTCGACTGTCAGTTCTGCGCGACCGCGAAGCTCGGACTCGATCGCAACCTCGATGCAGGGGAGATCGTCGATCAGGTGTATCTCGCGCGGCGGCTGCTCGCCGAGGTCGAGCCGGATCGCCGGATCACGAACATCGTCTACATGGGGATGGGCGAGCCCCTCCACAACTACGACAACTTGATCAAGTCGCTACGGATCCTGACCGACGACAAGGGCGTCGGGCTGTCGCAACGCCGGATCACGGTGTCGACCTCGGGGCTGGTACCCAAGCTCGAGAGGCTCGGCAACGAGAACGTGAGGCCGAACCTCGCGGTGTCGCTCAACGCACCCAACGATGCCGTGCGCGACATGATCATGCCGATCAACCGCAAGTGGAACATCGGCAAGCTGCTCGCGGCGCTGCGCGCATATCCGCTCGAGCAGCGGCGGCGGATCACGTTCGAGTACGTGCTGCTCGCCGGCGTCAACGATTCGCTGGCCGATGCGGCGCAGCTCTCGAAGCTCCTGCGCGGCGTGAAGTGCAAGGTCAACGTGATCCCGTACAACCCGCACCCCGAGGCGGCGTACGCGAGGCCGAGCAAGGCCGTGATCGACGCCTTCCAGAACGAATGCAAGCGGCTCGGTCTTCCCACTTACTTGCGGACGCCCCGCGGCGACGATATCGATGCCGCATGCGGTCAGCTCGCGAATCGCGTCGACGGATCTCCGTTGGTTCCATTACGAGCTCGCAAGGGGCCGCCCCCGGCACCGCCCGTCGAGTGAGGTTTAACCAGGTTGGACCGGGAAGCATTTGCGCGTCGTGCCACGCGCAATAGCGGGGCCTACATGTCACGTTATTCGTTCCTGTGACGGCGAAGTGGGGCGCTCCCATCGAGGAAGATCGGGCCGGCCGATCGATCGCGGACTCGGTGCAACCGCGCCGCTACATCCTGCGGTTCGCCGGCCTGTTCACCCAGCTCGCCGCGGCGGGGTGCCTGCTGCTCGGCACCATCGCGTTCGTCCTCATCCACCAGAACAAGAGCGGTGGCTCGGGGTACGTGATCGCGTGGGCGGCGTGCGCGATGGTCGCGCTGGTGTTCGGCGGGCTGATGGTGCGCGGCGGCCTGATCTCGCTGCTGGTCGCCGCGATCCTCGACATCGCGTTCGGCAGCGTGCTGCTGGTGATCGACAAGGGCGCGCTCGCCGGGATGATGCGCGTGCTCGCCGCCGAGGACATCGAGCTGGTGTCCGACGTCCTGTTCATCGCGTCGATCTCGCTGATCGGCATCGGCGTGCTGTGCTTCCTCTCGATCCCGCAGGCGATCCGCTATGCGCGGTGGCTGCACGCCGGCGAGTCGCAGCGGTTCTCGGCGCAGTTCTCGAGTGTCGAGATGCCGCACGACAGTGCCGGCAACACCAACCCCGGCTTTCCGCCGCCTCCGGTGCCGACGCCGCCGGGGATGTACGTGCCGAGGACCGGGCAGTTCGCGCCCAAGAGCTCGATGTGGATCGTGCCGACCGCGCCGGTCGAGGAGCGGCGGTCGCGGCGGCGCCTGTACTTCGCGCTCGGCGGGTTCGCGATCGGCTTCGGCGCCGGCATCGGCGTGCTGCTGTCGTCGACCACGCGCAGTCGATCGGAGCCCGAGACGCCGGCGGTGGCCGACAAGCCGACGACCCCCGACAAGGCAACGCCGCCCGACAAGCCGCCCGATCAGGGCGCTGACAAGCCGACGAAGGTCGACGCGCCCAAGGCGGGCTCGGGCTCCGGCTCCGGCGCCGCGATCAAGGCCGGCAGCGATGTCGAGGCGCAGGTGTCGTCGCCGACCACGGTGCAGGCGATGCTGCAGGATCAGCGGTCCGCGATCGCGCGCGGTGATGCCGATGGCGTGATCGCGACGCTGGCGCCGACCGCGATCGGGTTCGGCATCGACGCCGACGAGCTGGTGCTCGACAAGGCAGCGATCGCCGCACAGGTCAGGCGCGACCTCGGCGACATGCGCGACGGCACCGTCGAGATCAAGTTCTCGCACGTCGGCGAGGAAGCCGGTCACGCGTGGATCGCGCAGGAGCTCGAGCTGTCGGGGCCCGGCCGGCCGACGCGACGGCTCGCGATCACGCAGCTCGCCGCCGCGACCACGACCGGGTGGCGCGTGCTCGCGTGGCACTGGGCGGTCCGGGGGCGCGACGAGGTGGCCGAGCGGCTCGCGATCCTCGGCACCAAGCCGCTCGCGAAGCCGATCCCGAACAAGCTCGATGGCCCCAAGGAGCTCGACAAGGCGGTGCGCGATGCGTTTGCCTCGCGGCTGGCGTTCGCTAACGCGCGCAGCGATCGCAGCGACGGCTTCAACTTCGGAAGCGGGCCCGGCGAGAAGATCGTCGGCGGCGGGAAGGTGAAGGAGGTGTTCCAGAAGCTGCGCGGCGTCGAGATCAAGCTCCACGACTCCGCCGCCTACGTCGTCGGCGTGTCACCGTCGGTGGGCGTGGCGCTGGTCAACGCGGACTTCACGCACAAGACGCGCGCCGCGACCGAGCTGACGCAGACGTTCCGCGTGCTCGCCGTGCTGCTCAAGGAAGGCAGCGAGTGGAAGCTCGTGCTGACCCAGTGGTCGCACGGCGGACCGATTCGCGGATAACGAGCGGGGGACGATCGACGAGCCCCAAAGGAGCTCGCTAACCGCGCGCGAGCGACGCGAGCTCGGCGGCCGAGAAGAAGAACGCGATCTCTTCCTTCGCCGTCTCCGGAGCATCCGAGCCGTGCACCGCGTTGCGCTCGATGTTGGTGGCGAACTCCTTGCGGATGGTGCCGGCGTTGGCCTTCTCCGGGTTGGTCGCGCCCATCACCTCGCGGTTCTTGAGGATCGCGTTCTCGCCCTCGAGGACCTGCACCACCACCGGCCCCTCGGTCATGAACTTGACGAGGTCGTTGTAGAACGGGCGCTCCTTGAGGACCGCGTAGAACGCCTTGGCCTGCGCCTCGGTGAGGCGAACCATCTTCGAGGCGAGGATACGAAGGCCTGCGGCCTCGAGCTTCGCGGTGATCGGGCCGATCACGTTCTTGGCGACGGCGTCGGGCTTGATGATCGAGAAAGTGCGTTCGATAGCCATGGCGGACTCCTTGCGGCGCGCAAGCTAAGCCAAACGCGCTAGCATCGTCAAACGAATGGGTCTCGAAGCGCGCGTTCCGTGCCCTGTCTGCCGGGGGCCGATTCACCCGGTCGCCGGGCGCTGCAAGCACTGCAAGACCGACCTCGCGGCGATGCGTGCGGGAAAGCCGCAGGAGGCGCCGGGAGCGCTGCCGTCGCTCGGCAACCGGCCCTCGAACGACCGCCCGGTCGCGGGG
>JAEYYY010000364.1 GCA_023430775.1 Pseudomonadota bacterium | reverse complement strand
CCGCGGAACGGCCGCTCGCCGGCGAGCGCCTCCCACAGCGCGACGCAGAACGCGAACTGGTCGGTGGCCGGCGTGATCGCGCCGCCGTTCCATTGCTCGGGTGCCATGTATGCCGGCGTGCCCACCCACGTGCCGGTCGCGGTCAGCGTCGCGAAGCCGTCGACCGGGATGTCGGCGATCGGCGCCTGGGTATCGAGGCCGGTGGCGAGCCCGAAGTCACCGACGAGGATCTGGCCCGAGCTGCTGCGCAGCACGTTGTGCGGCTTGAAGTCGCGATGGATGACGCCGGCCTCGTGGGCGGCGGCGAGCCCGCGACCGGCGGCGATGAACGCGTCGATCACCTCGCTGGTCGATCGCTTCGTGCTGCGCAACCAGTCGGCGAGGGAGCCGCCGTCGATCAGCTCCATGGTCACGAAGTCGCGGCCGCCTTCGCTGCCGATCTCGTAGATCCGGACGATGTTCGGGTGCGTCAGCCGCGCCATCGCGCGCGCTTCGCGCAGCAGGCGTTGCTTCGCCTCGTCGGTGGTGGCGCGCAGGATCAGCTTGATCGCGACTCGCCGCTCGAGCTCGGGATCGAAGGCCGCGTGGACGATCCCCATGCCGCCGACGCCGAGCTCCTTCTCGAGCCGATAGCGGCCGAGCATCCGGGTCGCGGTCGCCTTCGCCGCGGGAGCCTCCGGAGACGTCGCGGCCAGCGTGGCGGTGCGCTCGGACGCCAGGCCAGGTGACATCGCGGTATCCGCGAGCGCCTCGTCACGATCCATCACGAAAGGCAGCCTAGCAGCCAGATCCTCGTTGGTGTATGTCGGCCGCGCGACCGAGTTGTGGATCAGCGGCTCACCGACGAGCAGCAGTCGGGCGTCGTCGCGACCATTGCGGTCGGCAAGGCGTTCTGACTACTGCGCCGGATCGACGGTGAACGCCAGCGTCAGCTGCGAATCGCCGCGCCACAGCTGGGCCGTCACCTCGTTCGCGGTGCGCAGCGACTCCCACACGGTCTGCAACTGATCGGGCCGCGAGATCGGCTTGCCGTTGACCGCGAGCAGCACGTCACCGACGACGAGGTCGACATCGATCAGCGGGCTGCCGCGATCGATCACCTGGACGAGCTCCCAGCCGACGAAGCGCTCGCCTTGCTTCTTGGGCGCGACCTCGAGCTGGCGCAGAAACGAACCGGGACCGGCATCGAGGATCGCGAGCAGCCGCGACTTCGCGATCGTACCGGTGCGCAGGCCCTTGCCGGGAGGTGCCTCGGGGCGGGGCGGCGCCGCTTGTTCGGCGGGCTGCTCCGGCTGCTGCTGGTGCTTGTTGAGCTCGATGTCGTCGAACCGGGTCGGCCCGGTCGACACCTTCGGCGCGCAGGCCGCCGCCCAGGGGAGGAACACCATGGACAGCAGCACGGTTCGCATGGCGAAAACCCTGCGGTGCTTCGGGCGGCGGGGCAACATTTCGCCTCGAGGTTACCCCACGAGCTTGACGATCGCCGCGAACACCGCGTCGGGCGACTGCTCGCCGTCGAGCGTCTCGATCCGCTCGCCCTGCGCCATCAGCTCCTTGTTGGTCGCCAGGTAGCCCTCGGCGACCGCCTCCTGCATGCGGATGTCCTCGAACAGCTCCTGGACGCGACCGGCATCGAGCCGGCGCTTCGCCGCGACCTCGGGCCGGACCTCGAGGAAGATCGTCAGGTCGGGCTTGCGCGCCCGCGCGTTGAGCATCGTGATCCAGTCGCGATCCGCGCCGGTGCCCTGATAGGCGAGCGACGAGTGGTACCAGCGATCGGAGACCACGATCGCGCCGGCGGCGAGCTGCGGCTCGACCTCGCGCTGCAGGTGATCGAGCCGGTCGGCGGCGAACAGCAGACCGAACGTGCTCTGCGACAGCGACTGGCCGGGAATCGCGTGGCCGCCGGTCAGCATCTCGCGGATCAGCTTGCCGATCGGACCGTCGCTCGGTTCGCGGGTGGCGTGGGCGGCGCGGCCGCTGGCGCGCAGGTGCTCGACCAGGCGCTTGACCTGGGTCGTGGTGCCGGCTCCATCGAGCCCTTCGAGGACGATCAGCTTTCCTGTCATGCCGAGCGACGCCGAAGCATCGCTGCGCCGAACAGTAGCACCGCCAGGCCACCGGCACCGATCGCCGCGTACAGCATCCACGCGGCACGCGAGGGAGGGGTCAGCTTGTCGGCGGCCGACTTCGCGGGCGCGTACTCGGGATCGAGCGCGACGGCGCGCCGGATCTCGGGACCGCCATCCTTGCCCTGGGCCTCGAGCGCCTTGCCGAGCGTGTAGTGCTGAGCGGCGAGCGAGGTCTTCTTGGGATCGAGGCCGTACGCCTTCGAGTAGGCGGCCGACGCCTCGCCCCACTTGTTGGCGCCCTCGAGCTGCTTGGCATAGGCGACGTAGACGTTCGCCATGTCGACGCGCTCGGCGCGATCGGGGTTGGTCGCGATCAGCTGATCGAGCAGCGCCGCGGCACCGGCGAGGTCGCCCTTGTCGGACTTCGCCTTCGCGGCGTCCCACTGCTTGCCCTCGCGCTTCTTGCGCTCGCCGTCGTAGTAGGCGAACAGCCGCTTGGTGACCTCCTCGAGATCGATCGGCTGCGCCTTGACGGTCTTGACGTTGTCGTCGATCGACTGCTCGTCGATCACGTAGTCCTCGTGGAGCAGCTCGTTGGCCGCCTTGCGCAGCTCGTTATCGGCGAGCTCGCGATAGGTCAGCCACAGCGGCTTGGGCTGCTTGGTCTTCTTGCCGCCCGGCAGGTTGAGGTGCTGGCGCGGAGCGGGTGGGGGCGGCGGCCCGGTGATGTACTCCATCCAGGTGCGGCGCGCGGCCGCGCGAACCAGCTGCGAGCCGGCATCGACGGTGGCCCACACCGCGTGCACGGCCTCGCGATGGTGAGTCTCGCGGAACACGTCGAGGATCGCGACCTGCAGCTGCTCGTCGC
>JAEYYY010000109.1 GCA_023430775.1 Pseudomonadota bacterium | reverse complement strand
ATCTCCTCGACGACGACGAGCGCGGTCGCGCCAACGGCCTGATGTACGCCTGCAAGTACGGCGGTGGCGTGATCGGCGGCGCCGGGCTGTCGCGCGTGGTCGACTCGTACGACCTGACCACCGCTCTCGTGCTGCAGACCGGGATCCTGCTCGCGATCATGATGGTGCCGCTGTTCGTCCGCGAGCGCACCGGCGAGCCGCCGCCGCGCCCGAAGGCCCGCGAGGTGTTCGAGAGTCTCGCGCAGGTGGCGACGATCCGCTCGACGTTCGTCGTCGCGATCCTCGTGCTGTTGCTCAACCTCGCGCTCGGCGTGCTCTACGTCGCCGCCGCCGGGCTCTACGTCGGCGAGCTCCAGTGGACGGCCACCAAGTACACCGATCTGGTCGGCGGCCTCGGGCTACTCGCGGGATTCGGCGGCTCGCTGCTCGGTGGCTTCCTCGCCGATCTCGTCGGCAGCCGCAGGTTGCTCGCGATCGCGTCGGTGGCGATGGGCATCGGCTGGCTGATCTTCGCCGCCGGCAAGCCGCTGTGGCACATCGACGCGTTCGTCTACCTGATGTCGATCTGGGAGGTGATGTGCACGTCGGTGATGGTGGTGTCGACGTTCGCGCTGTGCATGGACGTGTCGTGGCCGCGCGTCGCCGCGACGCAGTTCACCTCGTACATGGCGCTGTCGAATCTGTCGAGCACGCTCGGCTACAAGCTCGGTGGCGAGGCGGCGAACCACCTGTCGTACACCACGCTCTACTTCCTGGCCGGCGCCGTCCAGATCGCGGTCACCGCGCTGCTGCTGCTCGTCGATCCCACGGAGGCGCGCCGCAAGCTGCCGCTGAAGCCGGGCTGGCACCTCGGCGTGTTCGGGATCCTGACCGCGGTGCTGTTCGTCATTGCCGTCGGCGTGGTGCCGATCGTGCTCTTGCTCTAAGTCGTCTCGGCGCCGCGGTACTTGACCGCATCCTGGACGACGCTCGGCGACGGCAGGTTGGCATCGCGGAACGCGCGGCCCATCGCATCGAGGCTGCCGTAGCCGACGGTGCGCGCCACTTCACTCGGCGTCGCGTTCGGTGCGGACAGAAACAGCGTGGCGGCGCGCAGCCGGATCACGCGCGAGGCATCGCGAAAGCCGCCGCCGAACAACCCGAACGTGCGCGACAGATCGCCGAGGTCGCGACCGAGCTGGCGCAACGACAGCCGCGCGATCGTGGCGATCTGCTTGAGCGACACCGAGGTGGACAGCTCCTCGTAGAGCGGCTTCATCACCGTCCATAGCCGGGCAAATCGCTCGGGCTCGTCGGTGACGATGGTGGCGATCAGATCCTTCGACAGGATCCCGGCTTCACCCAGCCGCTGGATCAGCGCGTGCAGCGCGGCCTCGGTGGGCGCCTCTTCGACCGCGCCGTACGCATCCCACACCGCATCGGGAAGCTCGACCTGACCGTGGTCGAGGCCGACCGCGCGATGCAGATCGCGCGTGGGCACGCGGAGCTCGATCACCAGCGCCCTGTCGCCGAACGAGCGAAACGTCCGCGAGCCGGGCATCACGCGATCGAACTCCGACTCGGCAAGCACGTAGGCCTGCCGGCCGGTCACCGCCGTACCGCCCATCGGCGCGAACGTGCCGTGCATCTGCACGTAGAGGTGCGCTACGTCGTTCGGCTTCTTGCCGGGCGGCGCATAGCGGCTGTCGTAGACGAGCCGATCGCGACCGACGACGTGCGCGCGCAGCTTGCGCTCGAGAAAGATCGCCGACGTGAACTTGCTACCGGCGAACTCGCGCGTGCTGGTCGCCGACAGCATGTCACTTGCACTCCAGCGCGGCTGCGCAGCTCGGAGCATTGGTGACGCACTCGATGTGACGCTTCACCTTCGCGCCGCTGTTGGCGACGTCTTGCTCGAGGGCCGCACACGCGGCAACGCACTCCTTCTCCTCGAACGGGATCTTCGCGCTGGTCTCCTCGATGCACTCCGCTTCGCGCTTGCAGACCTTCTTGCAGGATTCACTGCGCGGCTCGGTACACGCGGCGACCACCAGCACGAGAAGCGCGACGACCCGGAGAGGCATCGCCGCGACAGTAACCCGATCGATCAGGGAAGATCTTCAGCCGACTTCAGGATCTCGGCGATGAAGTCCTTGCGGATCCGCACCAGCGAGTTGTGCTTGATGAAGTCCGGGGTGGTGATGCGCTCTCCGGTGGAGCCCGGCACGCCGCCCTCGACGTCGATGCCTTCGATGTTGATGACGCAGGTCTTGCCCTGCTTGCGGGCGCGCGCGCAGTCGTCGGTGGTCATCTTCGTGACGTCGGGCGCGGTGTCGGCGAGGACAACGGTCGGAACGAGGGTGAGGAGCGTGGCCAGGAGGATTCGTCGCATGGCCACGAGACACGGGTGCCCCGGGGCGGTTGCAGCGAAGTTTCGCGAGCTTGCAAGGTAGGTCCTAGTCGGTGCGGCGATCCGCCAGGCGCTTGCGCTCCTCCCGCCAGCGGGAAAAGTGGCGCTCGATGACCTCGCGATCGGCGCGGGCGCGAGCGAGCCTGCCGCGCGCCGCATCGAGCCCGGCGAGCTGACCTGCATGCGAGGCCACCGCCCGCGCGTGCTCGTCCTGCGCGAGCTCGACTGCTCGACGCAGCCGACCCACGAACCGCTCGCCGCGGGCGACCGCGATCGCCGTGGTCGCCGCTGCCACCGCCCGCCGCGCCTCGGCCAGCGCAGCGGTCGCTGTCTTCACGCGCGCCGCCGCGGCGGTGACCTGGGCCTCGGTCGCGCGCGCTTCCTCGACGGCAACTGCGAGGTTTCCTCGCTGGACCCGCTCCTCGCGATCGCGCGCGTCGCGAACGGGAGCAAGGCGATAGCGCTCGGTCACCTGGACCATGTTACGCGAGCACTGGGGTACACTGCGGCTTCATGGTCGATGTCGGGGGCGCACCCATCGATCGCTACGTCGTTCTCGAGCACCTGTCCGAGGGCGGTATGGGTGCGATCTACGTCGGCAAGAAGCTCGGTGCCGGCGGCTTCGAGATGGAGGTGGTGCTCAAGCAGCTCCTCCCCGAGTTCACCCAGCAGGAAGAGTTCATCGATCTCTTCCTCCGCGAGGCCAAGCTCTCCGCCACGCTCGACCACGCGAACATCGTGCACACGATCGATCTCGTCACCGCGGGCGGCGAGTACTTCATCGTCATGGAGTACCTGCCGGGCGGCGATCTACGGACGCTGCTCAAGCGGGCCAAGCGGCGCGGCAAGCGGTTCTCTCCGGCCGCCGCGATCTACATCTGTCGCGAGGTCCTGTCCGCGCTCGCCTACGCTCACGTCAAGCGCGACTTCGACGGCCAGCCGCTCAAGCTGATCCATCGCGACGTCTCGCCCTCGAACATCCTGGTCTCCTACGCCGGCGAGGTGAAGCTGACCGACTTCGGCATCGCCAAGGCCGCGACGCACAACTCGCTCTTCTACAAGGTCAAAGGAAAGATCGGCTACATGTCCCCCGAGCAGGCGAAGAGCGAGACGCTCGACAGCCGCTCGGACCTCTACTCGCTCGCCGTCTGCTTCTACGAGATCCTCACCGGCGAGCGCCTGTTCGTCCACGCCGGCCTCACCACCAGCGCCGACGAGATCTACTCGCAGCCGGTCCCGCTGGTCTCGAAGAAGGTCCCCGGCCTCACCCCCGACCTCGACGCGGTGGTCCAAAAAGCTCTCGCGATCGATCCGGCCAAGCGCTACCAGACCGCCGGCGAGTTCAACGAGGCGCTGTCCCGCTGCGCCCACCGCAACGGCCTCCTGGTCTCCGCCCCGGAGCTCTCCCAGGAGCTACTCGAGAAGTGCGGCCCGACCGAGCAGTGGCGGGTCGAGGATGAAGAGGAAGACTTCGGCTCCGGCCGCCGCGCCGGCACCGAGGTCTACGACGGCATCGACGACGAGGACGACGACGACGACAACCAGGAGCCGGCGGGCCCGATGTCGATCTACGCGCTCGCCACCCGCACCCCGAAGAAGAAGGAAGCCACCCGGCTGTCCTCGATGGAGCGCCCGAAGACCTCCGCCGAGGTCGGCCGCTTCCAGGGTGTCGAGCTGACGTCGATCATCAACATGATGGACATCGAGAACGGCGGGAGTCAGCCGCTGGTCGATCTCGACGTCGGGCCCAAGCTCGACTCCGGCCCCCGGATGTTCGATTCCGCGCCGGCCCGCCTCCCCAGCTTCGATGCCCCCACCCAGACACCGGCCAACCAGCCGCCGATGCTGGCCCGCCGGCTCGAGCCCTCGATCGCCTAACCGCGGCCGGGATCCGTCGCCAAGCGCCGCCGTTCCCCGATCCGGCCCTGGATGGTCATCGTCGCGATCCTCGTCGCTGCCGGCATCGCGGCGGCCATCGTCGCGATGTCCGGGCCAGATGTCCCGCTCGGCAAGTAGGAAAGAAACCAGGCAGCCGGGCGTATTTACAGGGGCTTGCCACCCCGGCTACGATGGCTCCGCCGGTTGAGATGTCGCGCGATCGTTCCAACGTAACGGCTCTGCTCGACGACGCTCCGTCCTATTCACGCCAGAACCAGGGCGGCATCTTCGTCGTGATCAAGGGTCCAGACCGCGGTGAGGTCGTGCGCCTCTCGCGCGATCCGGTGTCGTTCGGCTCCGGTCCGCAGTGCTCGCTCGTCCTCACCGACAAGACGGTCTCGCGCAAGCACCTCGAGGCCCAGCTCGTCGGCGACGAGGTCCTGATGGTCGACTGCGGCTCGACCAACGGCACCTTCATCCAGGGCTCGCGCTTCGAGAAGATCTCGATCGGCTTCGGCGCCGAGGTGAAGCTCGGCCGCACCGTCATCAAGTTCCTGCCCGACGAGGAGATCGTCGAGCCCGAGCCATCTGCGCAGTCGTCGATGGGCTCGATGGTGGGTGGCGACACCAAGATGCGGCAGATGTTCACGCTGCTCGAGGATGTCTCGAACACCAGCGCGACCGTGCTCATCGAAGGCGAGACCGGCACCGGTAAGGAGCTGATCGCCGAGGAGATCCACAATCACTCGCCGCGCAAGGATGGCCCGCTCGTCGTGTTCGACTGTGGCTCCGTGCCGCGCGAGCTGATCGAGTCGATGCTGTTCGGTCACGTCAAGGGCTCGTTCACCGGCGCGATCACCGATCGCCGCGGTGCCTTCGCCGAAGCCAACGGCGGCACGATCTTCCTCGACGAGATCGGCGAGATGTCGCTCGATCTGCAGCCCTCGCTGCTGCGCGTGCTCGACAAGCGCGCCGTCCGCAAGGTCGGCTCGAATACCTACGAGAAGATCGACGTCCGCGTGGTCGCCGCCACCAACCGCGATCTGCGCGCCGAGGTCGCGAAGAAGACGTTCCGCGAAGACCTCTACTATCGCCTCGCGGTCATCCGCGTCTCCGTGCCGCCGCTGCGCGAGCGCGGCACCGACATCCCGCTGCTCATCAATCACTTCGTCAACACCTTCGGTCCCGGCCTATCGGTCTCGCCCGAGGACATGGCGCGCCTCGTCCGCCACTCGTGGCCTGGCAACGTCCGCGAGCTGCGCAACGTGATCGAGCGCGCCTGCCTGCTCGCGCGCGGCTCCACGATCAACCTCGAAGACGCCCTGGTCTCCGAAGCGGCGCCGTCGCTCGGCATCCGCACCGACCTGCCGTTCAAGGAAGCGAAGGGTCAGCTCGTCGAGATGTTCGAGCGCGAGTACATCGAGGATCTGATGCGCCGCCACAAGATGAACCTGTCGGCGGCGGCGCGCGAAGCGCAGATCGATCGCAAGCACCTGCGCGAGCTGATCCGCAAGTACGGCCTCGACCCGCGGCACAAGCTCGACGGCGATGGCGAGCCCATCGGCGGCGGCGACGACGACTAGGCCGCGTACGCGAGCTCGTACGGCCGGATCGCCGAGGCGCCTTGCACGTGGACGAGCTCGCGTGCGGCACCGACGTTGGCGAGCAGCCGCTCGACCGAGGCGCGTGCGCGCTCCTCGTCGTGAACGATGAAGCGGAACGTCCGCTCGCGCGTCGCGACCTTCACGCGCGTGAACAGATAGCCGTGGTTCTCGCGGCTGACGCGCGTCGACGTCACCATCGGCGCGTTGTTGATCAGCGAGTAGATCTTCAGCTCGGGTCCGGTCGCATCGATGATCTCGTGGCCGGTCGCATACAGCCCGGCGGCGAACGGCACGCCGCGAGCGCGCACGATCTGCCGAATGACGATGGTCGCGGCGAGCACCACCCAGCCCGCCGCCGCAGCACCGAACACCACGCCCATCATGCCGAGCTTCGACGCCATCGCGCCCGTCACCAGTGCGCCGAACGCGGCCACGCCACCGCTCGCGAGCCAGAATGCCTTCTGGTTCGGCTGGTAGAGCAGGGCCTGCTCGAGGCGCTGGCGATCCTCGCGCGAGAGCTGGTTGGCGGGGATGCTGCGGTGAGTCGTGGTGTTGTCCGGCATGACCGAACGAGGTTGCAGCCGGCGGACCGATGTATGGACCAAGCACTTAGCAACGGCGATCGACCGCCGCGGCCAGGGTCTGTCCGTCGAGGCACGGATCGGTCGATCGAGTTGCCGGCGCGCCCGACTGCCGTGGTCACCCGGGCAGCCCAACCCGGCTCGCGTCACCTGCCGTCCACGACGTGCTGGTGCACGAAGTCCGTGTGCTTCGCGATGTGGACTGTTCGTCGGCCGGTTCGGGAGCATTCACGTCGACGTCTTCATGTCGCGGCATCCGCATTCGGAAGCGATGCGAGAGCGGAGGCGACGCGTCGCGCACTCCGACGAAACGATGCTGAGCTTCCTATCACCGGAGGATCTCTGCATCGTCAAGCTCATCTACAACCGCGACAAGGAGACCACGGACCTCGAGAGACTGTTCGCGGTCCGCCAGGACCTCGAGATCGATTACGTCCGCAGACGGATCACCGATATCGTCGGTGCTCTCGAAGCTCGAACGCCTCTTGCTTGGCTCGTGAACTCCATGACGGCGATCCTTAGCCGGGATCTGCAACTTTCTTTCGGTCCGTGTCGGCGATCGAGGAGGTCGCGCTGTAGGGGGGCATGAAAGCCACCAAGCGCTCCTATCTCCGCAAGCTCAACTCCCTCACCCAGCTCTCGAACGCAGCTCGCCACTGGGTTCCCGATCTGGACACATTCTTCGTCGATCCAGCGGACCGGCTGCCGTTCGACCCGACCGTCCCGCATGCCGTCACCCTCGCGACCAACGAGCACGCGGCCGATCAACCGCTCGGCCGCGCCACCTGCACCTGCGGCGCTGCCACCGGCTGGTTGCCACTGTGGGACGTCGAGCTACGCGCGCACTGGCATCGCCGCGAAGCCGAGAAAGCGACGTCGCAGGGATCGGACTCCCCACCCAGGTTCGACCGCACCCTCTTCGCGACCCTCGCTCGCCACAAGTCCAGCTCGCAGATCGTTCGCACGCCACCCGTCGTGCCATTGCCGATCCTCGACGATCAGCAACCGATCCTGCTGGTCTACGACGAGCGCGATCTCGCGATCGATCTCGCCTACGAGCGCCATCCGCTGCCCGGTGGCACGCGCGTTCGCTCGGTCTCCGAGCGCTCGATGGACTACTGGATCCCGCGCCTGACGCCGGTCTTCGCGGTCAGCGATGGCGTGATCGTCTATGCACGCAAGCACCTCGACGGCCAC
>JAEYYY010000816.1 GCA_023430775.1 Pseudomonadota bacterium | reverse complement strand
GCCGCGCACCGCCGCGGTGCCGAAGCCGGCGAGCGCGATCGCGCCGTGCCACGCCTGGCCGGGCGGCTTGAGGGTGGCGAGCAGGCCCATCAGCGTCGGCAGCGCGAACGCGGCGAGGAAGATGATCGTATCGGCGGCGTTGTCGCTGAAGTTGAGGCCGTCGGAGATGTACATGCCGAGCAGCGCGCCACCACACGCCAGGATCACGAGCTTCAAGTTGTTCACGGTCCCTCCCCGTGAGGCACATCGTAGCTCGTCGGCGGGCACGCTGCGACTTTCGTAGTAACCTCGGCGGGTGGACGGTTTCGCCGAGCTGACGATCGCAAGTGCCGAGGAGCTCCTCGACGGCAAGCCGCTGGTCGCGGCGATGGCCGGCTCGATCCCCGACATGAAGAAGCTGCGCGATCGCTGCCTCGACGCCGGCATCCCCGCGATCGTCGGCTGCCCACCGGGCGGCGGCGGCAAGGGTTGAGGGACCAAGACTCATCTCCTGGTCCAGGAGATCGATATCCCGCAGCTGGCCACGCTCCTCCAGAGTGACTGGCACGACGCGTTCGCGGCCGAGGGCCTGGCACCGGTCGAGCTCGACATGTCGGGCGACCATCCGCCCTGCCCCGCCTGCGGCACGGCCGCACCGCTCGTCGACGGTTCGTGCAGCGACTGCGGGCTTTACCTCGCGGGTTGACGTAGCCGTGGATCCCTTGCGGACCGAGCGCGTGGCCCGTAGATTGCGCGCTTCATGTCAGAGCTCCCGGCACCGATCGCGCGACGGCGAACGTTCGCCATCATCGCGCACCCCGACGCCGGCAAGACCACGCTGACCGAGAAGCTGCTGCTGTTCGGCGGCGCGATCCAGCTCGCCGGTGCGGTCAAGGCCCGCGGCGATCGCCGGCGCGCCACCTCGGACTGGATGAAGGTCGAGCGCGAGCGCGGCATCTCGGTGACCACGTCGGTGATGACGTTCGATTACGCCGACTGCACGTTCAACCTGCTCGATACGCCGGGCCACGAGGATTTCTCGGAGGACACCTACCGGACCCTCACCGCCGTCGACTCCGCCGTCATGGTGATCGACGCGGCCAAGGGCATCGAGACCCAGACTCGCAAGCTGTTCGAGGTCTGCCGGCTCCGCGACGTGCCGATCGTGACGTTCATCAACAAGATGGACCGCGAGGGTCGCGATCCGTTCGAGCTGCTCGACGAGATCGCGAAGGATCTCCAGCTCGAGGTCACGCCGGCAAGCTGGCCGATCGGCTCGGGCCGCGAGTTCCGCGGCTGCTACGACCTCTTCAACGACAAGCTCATCCTGATGGAGCGCACCAAGGGCGAGTACCTCCAGGAGGGCATCGAGATCGCCGGGCTCGACGATCCGAAGCTCGACGCGCTGCTGCCCGACACCGCCGTCGCCAAGCTGCGCGAGGACGTCGCGATGGTGCGCGAGCTGTGCCCGAAGTTCGATCACGAGATGTATCTCGCGGGTCACCAGACGCCGGTGTTCTTCGGCTCCGCGGTCAACAACTTCGGCGTCCAGGAGCTGCTGCAGGGCGTCGCCAAGCTCGCGCCGCCGCCCCGCCCGCAGCCCGCGCGCGAGCGCAAGGTCGAGCCCACCGAGGGCAAGGTCTCGGGGTTCGTATTCAAGATCCAGGCGAATATGGATCCGAAGCACCGCGATCGCATCGCGTTCGTGCGCCTCGCCTCGGGTCACTTCACGCGCGGCATGCGGCTCACCATCCCGCGCACGCAGAAGACGCAATCGGTGCACAACGCGATGGTGTTCCAGGCCAACCAGCGCGAGCTCGCCGAGGACGCGTGGGCCGGCGACATCGTCGGCATCCCGAACCACGGCACGCTGCGGATCGGCGATGCACTCACCGAGGGCGAGCCGCTGCACTTCACCGGCATCCCGTCCTTCGCGCCCGAGTTCCTCCGCCGTTGCCGCGCGATCGATCCGATGAAGGCCAAGCACCTCGGTCGCGCCCTCGAGCAGATCGCCGAGGAAGGCGCCGCCCAGGTGTTCAAGATGTTCCTCGGCTCCGACTTCATCGTCGGCGTCGTCGGTGCCCTGCAGTTCGAGGTGCTCGCCGATCGCATCCGCTCCGAGTACGACCTGCCCTGTCACTTCGAGGGCACGTCGTTCGAGGTCGCGCGCTGGGTCGACGCCGACGATCCGAAGCTGATCAAGCGCTTCGCCGACGCCAACCGCGACAACATCGCCGAGGATCACTCGGGCGCCACCGTGTTCCTCGCGCGCAACGACTGGCAGCTCAACCGCGCGAAGCAGGACTTTCCCGACCTCCGGTTCCTGCAGACCCGCGAGCAAGCACCGCTCACCGTCGCCGCGACCTGAGCTGGCGAATTTGTTGCCCACGCCGGCGGGATACGGCACCCACGAAGTCATGCTCGAGATGCTCCTGTTCGCGATGATCCAGTGGGGTTTGCTGACGGCCGTGATCGCACGTGCGAAGCATCGCGATGCCGCCGGCTGGTTCGGCATCGGCGCCGCTCTGCCGGTGATCGGCCTGGTGATGGCGATCATGGCAACGCCGAAGCCGCGCGCCACGCGTACCACCGTCGCAGCGACCTGATTTACGCTGCGCCCGTGCCGCGCTTGCTCGTGATCGCCATGCTCTGCGCGGTCCGGCTCGCGAGCGCCGCAGGCCCGGGTGCGCGCGTCGTGCTCGTCGATCCGGATCCCGAGCTACGGCGTGCGATGACCACCGCGCTGCGGCCGTGGAAGCTCGAGGTGATCGTCGATACGACGCCGGTCGACGAGGCGGGTGCCGCGGCGCGCGCGGATGCCTTGAACGCGCGGTTCGTGGTGTGGCGGCGCGGCAAGGATCTGGTGGTCTTCGATCGCGAGCGCGGGGATACCCAGCATCGCGAGGTCGCGGAAGGCGCGCTCGATCCGGTCGATGCCGCATCGGCGGCGCTGACGGTGAAGACGTTGATGCGCCTGCCGCCACCGCCGGAGGACCAGCCCGAGCAGCCCGCGGTGCCGGCTGCCGAGGAAGGCAGCGAGCTGCGCGTCCAGGCGACGGCGGCCACGCGCCTCGCGTTCGGCTCCGACACGGTGATCGGTGGCCGGCTCCAGGGTGCGGTGATGGTGCGCCCGCTCGCGAGCTTCGGCGTCCGGCTCGGCCTGCTCGGCGACATCGGCTCGAGCGACAAGTTCAAGCGCGCGAGCTTCGAGGGCACGTGGTTCGACTGGTCGGTGCTGGTGATCGCGGGGTGGACGACCATGCCGAGAGAGAGACTGGAGGTCGAACCGTTCGTCGCCGGCGGGCTCACGCGATCGCGCGTCCGCGGGAGCGAGGACAACATGGGCATGGGCGGGCTCGTGCTCGACGAGCGCGACACGCTACCGGCGATCCGGGCCGGCAGCTGGGTCCGCTACCGACTCGCGGACATGTGGACGGTGGGCGCGAGCGTCGCGGTCGACCTAGTTCCCGGCACACCGACCTACACGCGGCCGATGAATGGCCGGGTTCTCTACGAGGTTCCGGGATTTGGCCTGTCGCTCGGGGTGACTGTCGCAGTCGATCTGGGTCGCTGATTGGTTGTGACTTTCTTCGGAATGCGTCCCACTGAAAGTGACGTGGGCGCATCTTCGGCAGCACGCGAGCTCGACCTGGGCCTGGCCCGGCGGGCGGCCAGTGGCGATCGCGCCGCGCAGCGCCAGCTGTTCAGCGCCCAGAAGTCGGCGGTGCACCACACGCTGTTCCGGATCCTCGGCAACAACCGCGAGATCGAGGATCTGGTCCAGGACGCGTTCCTCGAGATCTTTCGCGCGCTGGCGTCGTTTCGCGGCGACAGCACGCTGACGCGGTGGTGTCAGACGATCGCGACCCGCACCGCGTATCTATCGATCAGCCGGCGCAAGCCACCGGCGGTCGACCTCGCGGTCGTCGAGGAGATCTTGCCCGGCGATGCCAACACGCACCGCCAGGCGGTGATGCGCGAGGCCGCGCGCCGGTTGTACGCGGCGCTCGAGCGCATCGACGCGAAGCAACGGATCGCGTTCGCACTCGCCGTCATCGACGGGCTGTCGCTCGCCGAGGTGGCGCAGCTGACCGATAGCACGGTGGTCGCCGTCAAGACGCGCGTGTGGCGTGCACGCAAGGATCTGATGAAGCGCGCGCGCAAGGATGCCGTGCTGTCGACGTATCTCGACGAGCTGGCAGGAGGTGAGGCGTGACCGACGACAAGCTGGGGCCTCCGCCCGTCGAGCCGCTGTCGGACGTCGCGTGGGCTCGCGTCGAGCGCGGGCTGTGGGCGCGGATGGACACCGCGACCGCGCCGGAGCCGGTGCGCTCGCGGCGCTGGTGGTGGCTCGCCGTGCCGGTGGCCGCCGCGGCGACGATCGCGGTCGTGCTGGTGACGCGCGGTGATGACCGCACCGAGGTCGTCGCCGAGGCTCGCCCCGAGACCACCGACGTGCGCGTCGTCGCACCGGCGACCGCGGCGACCACCGCGACGTTCGACGACGCTCATATCGAGCTCGCGCCGGCGAGCGCGGTGGTGTTGCGTCGCGATCGGCCGGTCACCGTGCTCGAGCGTGGCGCCGCCTGGTTCTCCGTCGCGCCGCGCATGGATCGCGCGCCGTTCACCGTGCAAGCAGGGGACGCCACGGTGCGCGTGCTCGGAACGCGCTTCCGCGTCGCGCGCAGTGACGAGCGCATCACCGTCGAGGTCGATCACGGCCGCGTCGAGGTGCAGTTCCGCGATCGCGTGCAGTTCCTCGGCAGCCGGCAGACGTGGAGCTCGGAGGAGCCCGAGCGCGTGACGTTGCTCGAGCAACACGCCGCAGCCACACCCACACCGGAGCCTGCGGTCGAGCCGGCGCGGAGCGAGCCGCCGGCACAACCTCGTGCACCGGCCGTGACGAAACCGGCGAAACCGACGGTTGCCACGGCGAAGCAGCCGGATCCCGATCAATTGAAGTTCGAGCAGTTGAGCGTGCTCGAGAAGAAGAACCCGCAGGCGGCGATGGCCGGCTATCTCGAGATCTCGGGTCGCGGCTCCAAGTGGGCGGCGAACGCACTGTATGCAGCTGGACGACTCGCAGCCGATCGCGGCGACCCGCGGGCGGCAACTCTGCTCACCGTGTACTTGCACCGATTTCCATCTGGAGCGAACGTGGTAGATGCGCGCGCACTGCTTGCTCGGTTGCCAGCGCCAAGGGGAGCTCCCAGATGAAGCAACTGTTCCTCGTGGTCTGTCTCGTCGTATTCGGCTGTGGCAAGAACAAGGACGGCGATAACAACCCGGGGGATGGCAACAACGGTGACCCCGACGGCGACGTCGTCGGAGACGGCGAGATTCCGGGGCTCGATGCGCCACCGTTCGGCGGCACCTGCACGCCGACCAGCTCGCAGTGCAGCAACTGCATCGACGATGACGGCGACGGCTTCGTCGACGGCGCGGACGTCGAGTGCAGCGGCCCGTTCGACAATCGCGAGGATTCCTTCGAGACCGGCATCCCCGGCGACAACAAGGACGCGGTCAACCAGGATTGCTTCTTCGACGGCAACAGCGGCGCCGGCAACGACGGCTGCAACATCCACGTCTGCTGCTTGCTGGGGGCCGAGACCAAGGCGGAGTGCCCGATCGGAAAGAATCAGTACAACCCGGCCGAGTGCCCGCCGCCGATCGGCACGGGCGAGATCTCGCAGAAGTGCAAGGACGAGTGCGGCAAGCTGGCGCCTCCGGGCTGCGATTGCTTCGGTTGCTGCACGGTCTGCGATCCCGCGACCAACATGTGCGTCGACATCGCGGTCAACCCGCAGACGTCCCCGAACTGCGACGCGACCAACATCCTCGATCCGACGAAGTGTCTGCGCTGCGACAAGATCGACGTCTGCGGCAACTCCGAGTGCGGCGGCCAGAGCTGCATCCTGTGCCCCGGTCAGACCGAGGACGATCTCGATCCGAGCTGCACCGGCACCGCGCAGTGCCCGGACGGCATCCAGGCCTGCACGCCGAGCGCGAGCGGCGGTATCTGCCCCGACCAGCACTTCTGCGCCAACGGCGATCCGATGACCGGCGAAGGCGGCTGCTGCATCCAGGTGCTGCAGTAGCGCTCGCTACATCGCCTCGTACGGCTCGGTCTTCGCGAGCTGGGTCGCGAGGACGTCGGGATCGCTGGTCGGCTGCTCGCAGTGGGTGCCGACGCAGACGTATGCCGTCGGCTTGCCGCCGCGCGCGGTCTTGCCCTCGACGAGCGGTCGCAGCGCCGGGTGCACCTCGGCATCGCTGATCTGGACGACGATCCGGTTCGGCACGTAGGCGCGACGCACGCGGTCGAGCAAGGCTCGATAGAGGTCCGCGCCGTCGGGAGCCGACACCAGCACGATCTGCTTCGCGCGATCGAGCTCGAAGTCGAGCGCGGCGAGCATTCGGGGCAGCGCACCGGGAGCCTTCGCGAGCAACGCCCCCGAGGCGCGGAACGTCGCGAGCGCGCGCTTGCCGTAGGCGTCGTCACCGGTGAGCTCCTGCAGGCGCAGCAGGTTGCTCGCCGCGATCGAGCGCGGCGACGGGATCGCGTCGTCGTGATCGAGCTGATCCTGCCCGATCAGCTTCTCGTGTCGACTCGACGTGAACGAGTAGCCGCCGGCCGGATCGCTGAACTGCTGGTCCTGGGCGCGCTGCAGCGCCAGCGCGAGGTCGAGCCACTTGCGATCGGGGTGCACCTCGTGGAGATCGAGCAGCGCCGCGATCATGAAGGCGTGATCGTCGAGGAACGCCTCGCCGCTCGCGGTGTCGCCGACGATCACGTGGCGCAGTCCGCGATCGGTTGCCGCGAGCGACAGGATGCGGTCCGCCGCATTCCGCGCGATGTCGCGATAGTTGCCGTCGTCGAGGATCAACGCGCCCCGGGCGAACGCCGAGATCGCGAGCGCGTTCCACGCGACCAGCTGCTTCTTGTCGACGAATGGTTTCACGCGTTGCTCGCGAGCCGCCCGCAGCTTCGGCAGCGCGCGCGCGAGGGCCGCCTCGATCGCCGCCGGCTCGACCTTCAGCCGCGCCGCCACCTCGGCCACGCCGGCCGGCCGCCACAGGATGTTCGCGCCGCGCTCGAAGTTGCCACCGACGGTGACATCGAAGACCTGGCGCACGATCGGCGCGTCGTCACCGCAGATGTTGTCGAGCTCCGCCGCCGTCCACACGAAGTAGCTGCCCTCGTGACCGTCGCTGTCGGCATCGCTCGCCGAGTAGAAGCCACCCGCCGGATCGCGCATCTCGCGCGCCAGATAATCGAGCGTGCTGCGCGCGACCGCCGCGAAGTCCTCGCGACCGGTTGCCTGGTAGGCGGCGAGGTAGACGCTCGCGAGCTGCGCGTTGTCGTAGAGCATCTTCTCGAAGTGCGGCACCCGCCACTTGTCGTCGACGGTGTAGCGATGAAAGCCACCCCCGACGTGATCGTGGATCCCGCCCGCGGCGATCCGCTCGAGCGTGCGCGTCGCCATCTCGAGCGCCTTCGGATCCGCGGTGCGGCGATGAAACTGCAGCAGCAGCTCGATCACCGACGGCCGCGGAAACTTCGGCGCCCTGCCGAAGCCACCCCACGTGGCATCGAAGCTCTTCGCCAGCCCGCCGACTGCGGCGGCGATCGCACTCGCACCCGGCAGCTCCCCGCGCGGTGCCGGACGATCGAGCTCCGCGACCAGCTGCGCCGCGCGCCGGGCGAGCGCGTCGCCGTCGTCGCGATACGCCTTGCCGAGCTGCGCGAGGATCGACAGCAGGCCCTTGTCCCGCCCGCGCTCGCCGTCGCGCGGCGGAAAGTAGGTGCCGCCGAAGAACGGCCGGCCATCGGGCAGCAGGAACACCGTCAACGGCCAGCCGCCGCTGCCGGTCATCTTCTGTACCGCGGCCATGTACGCGCGATCGAGATCGGGGCGCTCCTCGCGATCGACCTTGATGGCGATGAAGCCGCGATTGATCGCCGTCGCGATCTCGACGTCCTCGAACGACTCGCGCTCCATCACGTGACACCAGTGACAGGTCGAGTACCCGATCGACAGCAGGATCGGCCGATCGAGCCGCTTCGCCGCCGCCAGCGCGGCCTCGCCCCACGGTCGCCAGTCGACCGGGTTGTGCGCGTGCTGCAAGAGATACGGGCTGTGCTCGAGGATCAACCGGTTGGTGAACTTCGCCTGCCCCTTCTTCTCGCCGATGCGTGCCGCGAGCTCCGGCTCGAACGGCTCGGCCCCGGGCAGCTCGCTCGCCTTGCGCTCGCTCCGACAGGCGAGCGCGATCAGCAGCCCGAAAACCACCAAGCGCGGCAAGGTCACTGACCCTACCGCGCCTCGGGAGCAGATGCTGTCAGCGGCAGACGAACGTGCCCATGTCGTCGGGCGCGCACGTCCCGGTCGCACACTCCGGCGCGTCGGGATCACACGCCGGGCGGCACTCCTTCGCACCGTCGACGACGCTACACGTGTTCGGCGCATCGCAGGACAGGTCGCACGTCGGGACGTTGACCTCGAACTGGGTCGGCGCGCACAGCGGGTGTTGCTTCATCACGAACGCCTGGCCGTTGGTCACCGAGTCGCGCGACGCGCCGCCACCCGAGCTCATGATGTTCTTCTCGAACTCGGGCGAGCAGATGCCGCCGTCGCACTGCGGCGAATCGGGGATCGGGTCGTGCTGCGCGCCGTTGCTCTCGCTCGTGTGATAGAGGCCCATGAAGTGACCGACCTCGTGCGCCACGGTGCTGCCGAGGCCTTCGACGTCGAGCAGGTTGTCGCTATCGGTGTACGCGTCGGTCGACACCAGCACCGCGGCGTTCGAGCGATCCGCGTCGAACGGACCGGGCAGCCCCATCGCGTAACCCGACGGCTCCGAGCCGCCGATGTTGCGCACCACCACGACGTGCACGCTGTCGGCGCGCGCCGAGCCGGAGGACCGCGCCTGCCGGAGCACGTCGTCGATCTGGCCCATCACCGTCGTCGTGTCGTCGACGTTGAAGTTCGGGTTCGGCAGGCTGATCGGCGAGATCGAGTAGTCGAGGATGCGGATGCCCTTGGTGGCGTAGAGGTTGTTGACCCACGCCGCCATGCGATCGACCGCGAGCTCGAACTGCGAGTTGTCGATCGCGTTCTCGTCGACCAGGAAGTCGAGGTGGATGCCGCAGGTGTCGATGCCGGTCTGCTTCTTCGCGTAGAGCCGGATCTCGACGTCCTCGGTGAGGCGATCACCGTCGGTGGTCTCGCCGAGCAGGCGGATCTTGTACTCGCCCGACTCCATGCTCAGCGTCGGGCTGTTCGGGTAGAGCCAGTCGACGAGGCCGGGCACTTCGCGAGCGAACCGCGTCGTGTACGTGCCGCCCTCGATCAGCTCGCCGCTCGGCGTCTTGAACTTCTGGAGGAAGTAGAGCCCCTTGCCGCCGCGGACCTCCATCAGCACCGACTGCAGCCCTTCCGGCGCGTTGATGGTGATCTCTTCCGACAGGCCGTCGACGATCCGGGTGTTGATGATTCGCTGGGAGAGATCCTCGCGGCCCTCGATCGGCACGTCGGTGAAGCCGTCATCCGGCGTCATGCAGCCGACGAGCGAAACAGCAATGACAGAGCCAGCAAGCAGTGAGCTTTTCGTCCGCATGGTCTACCTCGGATGGCGGTGAGGAGATCGTGGGAGTGAATCAGGGAGCGCAGCAGTAGGCGCCGGCATCGCCGCCGCCCGCGTCGCAGTCGGGGCCATTCTCTTCGCACTGCGTGCCGACGCCGCAGGTCACTTCCATGACCTCGCCACCCGAGCACCAGCGCGGCTTGCCGCCGACGCAACGACCCTCGAAGCCGAGCTGCTCGCACTCCGACTGAGGCGGCAGACCGCAGTACGCGCCGATCACCGGGTCGACCTGGCAGACCTTGCCGCCGGTGCACTGCTGCTCGACGAGCGTGTCGCCGTTGCACCAGCGCGCCTCGCCGGTGCCGTTGCACTCGCCCTCGAAGCCGAGCGCCGGGCACTCGTTCGCGACAGGCGGAGGCGTCGACGGGTCACCGCAGCAGAACGCGCCGGGGATCAACGTGCCGTTCGAGGTCGTGCAGTCGGTGCGGCACGTCAGGTTGTTGTCGCTGCAGGTCCACTGGATCAGCTGCGGCTCCTCGCCGAACTCGTCACACCACGTGGCCACACCGGCCTCGCAGGAACCTTCGTTGGTCACGCCGCCGCACGCACCGCCGCCACCGCCACCGGTCACGGTCTCGCACTTCGCGCCGGTCGTCGCGTCGACGACGCAGCTCTTGCCGAGCGCGCGGCAGTCCTTGCGACGCAGCTCGCCGCCTTCGATATCGCAGTACACCGCGACGCCGTCCTGGCAGGTGCCAGACTCGGTCACACCTTCGCAACCCGCGGCCGTGCCGCTGCCATCCTTGGGCGCCGGCGGCTGCTTCCCCATCGGCGGGGGCGGCTGGTCGTCGTCATCACCGATCGGCTGCGGGGTTCCACCGGCACAGCCGAGGATCGTGAGCAGGGGGATGACCAGTCCAAACAGTCGCGGAACCGACCGGGGCTGGGTGAAGGGTGATGGCTTCATGCCGTGCCTGTTCAGCAAGCGAAATGCCGAGCTGAAGCCGATCTACCGGATCGAAAATCCTCGGGAATCTCCACGACCTGGGGTGGGTCTTGGAAATCCGACGACGGTCGATCCACTCGCCTGGCAAGACCAACAGCCAGGGACTTTGACCGCCCAAGCCACCCCCAGTGAAGACAACAGAACCCACGACGCGTCGTGTCGATGCACGCGCGGTGGGTCGGTCGCTGGCTCCCAGACAGCCCGGGCTAGGGACACTCCACGTCGGAGAAGATCGGTGCGGTCGGGTCGGTCGCCGTGGCGCAGGCCCGGCGGTCTCGCTCGGTGGTCAGGGCAGCGCGCATGGGGGCCGCCTGGAACGAGCTGACGTGAGCCTCGAGCGCGTCGCCGAGCTGCGTCAGCGTCACCTCGAAGCCGGCCCAGTTGCCGGCGGTGATCAGCGACCGCGTCGCCGGGTCGGTGGCGTCGGGGATCGACAGCACGTTGCCGTCCGCGGGAGTGACCGGGATGCCGCGCATGACCTCGTCGAACACCGCCGGGATCAGGTCCTCGACAGTAACCGCGCCCTGGAGGTCGAGCGTCGCGACGCGGTCGGCAGCGGCCGTGTAGAGCTCGCAGCGGAACGCGGAGGCGACGGGGTGCTTCCAGTCGAGGGCGCGCACGCGAAGCGCGTCCACGGGCGAGATCACGCCGCGTGCGACGAGGCCGAGCTCGACCTGCATCGTCGCTTCGCCGCGGATCGCGATCAGCGTCACCGGCGCCTCGCCGGCGGGAGCGGGCAGCTGGATCCGCGAGTCCGCGAGCCAGCTCCAGGCGCCCTGCGTGTCGGTCGCGCGGTAGAGATTGCGGATCGCGTCGTCGACGAGCGCCGCGGTCCGCAGCTCGCCGCTGGCGTGGACCTCGGAGACGTAGTTCGTCGACTCGTCGCAGAACAGCGGGCGAATCATCTCGAGCGCCGCGGCAGCGTCGGCGGCGGCGGTGCGCTGCTTGAGGCGAGCCCCGGTGACGCGCTGGATGCCGGCGCGCACGATCGGCTCGAATTCGGCGGCCGAGTCGAGACGCTGGGTGACATCGAGATACGTCGGATCCGACGAGAACTGCTTGGGGAAGTGCTCGTCGAACAGCTGCGAGCTGAACCCCGGATGCGCGTTCCAGTTCGACCACGGGCTCGCCATCTCGTTCATGATCGGCGTCCACGTGCCCAGGTCGTGCTGGTCGTGACAGCCGAGGCAGAACCCGGGCGCGACGTTGATCGCCATCCCTCCGCTCGCGGACTCTGCCGTCGCATAGCGGCGATAGGCGCCGGCGTCGGCATCCCATGCGGCGAGGTGCAGCTGCTTGGCATCGATCCCGCTGCCGTCGGGGTACGCGACCATGGCGGCGAAGAACTGGCTCGCTCCGAGCGCGTCGTTGGCGCACCGGGTGACGATCGGCTTCGGCGCGTACTGCATGTTCGACAGCACGACGAAGCTCTTCTCGGTCTCGACATCGCAGCCCAGCTCGTCGCCGACACCGTCGAGGATCAGCCGGTAGTCGCCCGCCAGCGTGCCGTCATCGGCGACGTTGTCGCGGAGGAAGCGCGCGACCGGATCGTTCATGCCGTCGAGCGACTCGAGCAACTCGTCCTTGCTGCCCGCCATCTCGCAGCGGTCGGAAACGCACTCGCGCGGCTGTTCCACACCACATGCTGTGGCGAGGAGAGCCGCGCTGAGTGAGAGAGCCCGCATGGGGATTCTCCGTCGACGATTCAGGGAGCGACGAACTCGTTGACGATCTGGCAGGTGGTCGGCGACAGGCGAGCGTCCTGGTTGACACTCAGATTGTCGCTCGGCATCGTCGCGGCGAACTCGAACACCGGCAGGCCGCGGGCGAGCTGGCGGTTGAGCGAGGTGATCTGCAGCGCGTTCTCGACGAGCGGCTTGCTGCCGAGCGCCTTGCACGCGTTGGTGAACGCGTCGATCTTCGCGTTGTGAGCGGTGGCGTCGTCGGCGGTCTGCAGGTTGGTCAGCAGCACCGCGCCCGGGCTACCCGCGGCCGGGCTCTCCGCCGACAGGTTCGCGATCAGACCCTCCCGGATCTTCGCGGCGGTGATGTCCTCGCCCTCGAGGTCGGGAACGAACGAGAGCAGGCCGCAGCGGTCGCTCGAGAACACCGGGCGGGTGAAGTCGACCATCAGGACGTCCTTCATCAGGTCGTCGTCGATGATGCCGGCGGTCTTGAGCTGCTGGAGGAAGTTGGTGTCGGCGTGCGAGCGCTCGAGGAAGACGTAATCGAAGATGGTGTCGACCGCGCCCGGGACGCCCTCGACCGTCTGGCCGTTGGTCTTGATGGCGCTGTCGTAGTCGGCGAACGTGATCGGGAGCGAGCCGAAACCCTTGAGGTTGGGGTCGAGCAACGAGTCGAACGGGATGCTCGAGATCTGGCTGCCACCGGGGCCGCCGGCGACCGGCGACTTGAAGTCAGCGCCGTTATCGAGGTTGACCTCGACGGAGCAGAACAGCGGCTTGAGGAGGTTCTCGACCGCCTTCGGGTTGGCCTTGAAGATGTCGATGCGGGCCTTGTTCCACTTGGTGTTGCCCTGCTTGACGACGCCCTCGAACTCGGCGCCGGTGTTCTTGCGGCCGAGGTCCTTGTGCGCGGCGACGAGCTCCTGCGCGCCCGGCGTGTTCTCGTGGCCTTCCCAGTGGAGCCACGGCGTGTCGAGCTCCTTCATGACCAGGCCACCACCGGTGTGGCAGGCGGCGCAGCGACGGATCTGGCCCGAGCCAGCGCCCTGCTCGACGAAGTCCTTCGACGAGCCGAAGAAGTTGATCGCGCCCTGACCGTCGGTCTCGTAATAGTTGAAGACGCCGGCGGTCTCGTCGAAGCCGATCATCTCGACGCCGGCGGGCAGCGTGGTCTGGCCGGCGCGGAGGCCGAACAGCGAGAACACGATGCCCTCGGTGCCGCGACCACCGCAGCGACGGGTGGTGACGGCGCGGTAGCTGGTCGGCGTACCGGTGGCCTGCGCCGTCTCGGAGATCAGGCGGGTCTCGATGCCGTCGTTCTCGTTCGGGCAACCCTCTTTGTCGGTCTCCCGGAGCTTCTGCATGATGTCCTGGAACGTCGTCGGGCAGCTATCCCCATTGCGGAACACGAGCTTCGCGATCGGGTCGTTGAGGCGACCGGCGACCTTCTGGTGATCCTTGCCGGACTCGTCGATCATGACGCCGTCGCACGGCGTGTCCTCGATCTCGCTGTCCGGCGGGTCGTCGCACTTGCCCGTCGCGCAATCGCGGCCGTCCTCGATCGGGGTCGCACAGCCGAAGATCGGGACTGCGAACAGGCTGGCTGCGAGGACGAGGTTCTTCATCTTCATGACGCGTTGCTCCGGGTGGCTGGGGAGGTGAGCCGCTACAAAGCAACGTTGAGGCCACGAGACCCGACGCCCCAACCTCGCGCGATCGCCGAATTTATCGGCGGCACCGATCCCGCCGGGCAATTCGATCTTCCGGTGCCTCGCGTTGGCGGTGGCTGCTGGACAAGTCAGTCACCGGGAACGATCGTCCGCACCGAAAACGCCGAACAGGCCACCCGCGGGCGGCCTGTTCAGCGAGCGGTCGGTCGGTTCAGGGAGCGACGAACGAGGTCGTGATCTGGCAGGTCTTCGGGTCGAGGCGCGAGGCGCGGTCGACGTTCAGCGTGTCGTCGGGCATCGTCGCGTCGAACTCCATGATGGGGCTGTTGCGAGCCTGGTCGCGGAGCAGCGACGTGATCTGCAGCTGGTTGTTGACGAACGTCTGGCTGCCGAGCGCGTTACAGGCGGCGACGAAGGCGTCGACCTTGGCATCGTGTGCGTCGGCCGCGTTCTTGAGGTTCGCGAGCAGGACGCCACCCGGGCTGTTCGCCGTCGGGCCCTCGGCCTCGAGCGAAGCGATGAAGCCTTCCTTGATCTTGGCCGCCGTCAGGTCGGCCTCGGCGAGCTCCGGCGCGAAGCTGACGAGCGCGCACCGATCCTCGGAGAACACCGGGCGGGTGAAGTCGACCATCAAGACATCCTTGACGAAGTCCTGGTCGATGATGCCCGCCGCGACGAGCTGCTCGATGTAGTCGTTATCGATGTGCGCGCGCTCGGGGAACACGTAGTCGAACACCGTGTCGATCGCGCCGGGAACACCGTTGACGCGCTGGCCGTTGGCCTTGATCTGCGCGTCGTAGTGCGCGAACTCGATGTTGATCGAGCCGAAGCTCTTGAGCTGGGGATCGAGGAGGACGTCGAACGGCACCCGCGAGATCTCGCTGCCGCCGGGGCCACCCATGACCGGGCTCTCGAAGTCCGAGCCGTTGTCGAGGTTGAACTCCGTCGAGCAGAACAGCGGCTTCAGCAGCTCGTCGACCTTGCCCGCGGCCTTGAGGGTCGCGATCCGGGTCTTGTTCCACTTCTCGTTGCCGTTCTTGACGACGAACTCGAGCTCCGCGCCGGTCGTCTTCGAGCCGAGGTTCTTGTGCTTCTTGACCAGCTCGTCCGCGCCCGGGGTGTCCATGTGGCCTTCCCAGTGCAGCCACGGCGTGTCGAGCTCCTTCATGACGAGGCCGCCGGCGACGTGGCAGCCGGCGCAGCGACGATCGCCGCCCGAGCCGGTGCCCTTCAGCATGTCCTTCGACGAGCCGAAGAAGTTCAGCGTCTCGCCATCCGTCTCGTAGTAGTTGAAGACGCCCTCGGTCTCGTCGAACGCGATCATCTCGACGCCTTCGGGCAGCTTGCTCGAGCTGGCGTTGAGACCGAACAGCGAGAAGATGATGCCGTCCGTCTGGCGGTTGTTGCAGGTCCGCGTGGTCACCGCGCGGAAGCCCTTCGCGCCACCCGCCTGCGCGGTCTCGGAGATCACGCGGGTGTCGATGCCGTCCGCCTCGTCGGGGCAGCCTTCCTTGTCGTTCTCGCGGAGCTTGTCCATGATCTCCGAGAACGTCGTCGGGCAGGTATCGCCGGCGTGGAACACCGCCTTCGCGAGCGGGTCAGCGACGCTGCGCGCCGGGTTCCGCATCTTGTTGCCGCTCTTGTCGACCATGATGCCGTCGCACGGCGTCTTGTCGACATCGCACTTGCCATCGGCGCAGTCGTCGTCGAGATCCTCGTCGGGGAGCGCACAGCCGATCAGCGACCCGAGACTGGCCAGGAGGAAGAGCTTCGGAAGAGCGGATGGCAGCATGCACACGGCAGTGAGCAATGCGCAGGCCACCCGGATCTGGCCGAAACTATGGGATGGGCGATCCTCCAGGCAGATCGATCCGCCAGGTCTCGAGTAGCCGATCCGGCGGCGACACTAGCCGGTGACTGGAGCCTCGTCCTCGGCTCGCTTGCGGAATTCACATCGAAGATCGCAGCATGTGCCCGTGAACAAGGTTGGGTTATGGTGCGTCGCCGTGAGTGTGCTCCGCATCGTCGCCGTGGTTGCTGTGGTCGCTGCGTGCTCCGGCAAACCGCGACCGGACGATCCGAAGAACACCACCGCTGGTTGGTTGATCCACCAGGCACCGAACCCCGGAGCGAACGCGGCGTACCGCTGGGTTCACATCCTCCAGGAAGCGAGCGGCCGATCCGTCGATCGCTATGGCGCGCGTCCCACGATCATCTCGCGCGAGATGCACATCGGCGTCACCGCGATGTACGACGCGTGGGCTGCCTACGATGACAAGGCGGTCGGCACCCGCCTCGGCGACAAGCTGCGCCGCCCGCCCGCCGAGCGCACGCTCGCGAACAAGGAAGTCGCGGTCGCGTACGCGATGTATCGCGCGCTGCTCTCCGTCTATCCCGAGGATGCCGAGTGGCTCGGGGCGCAGCTGCGCGCGGACAAGCTCGATCCCGACAACGACTCGCTCGATCCCTCGACGCCGGCGGGCGTGGGCAACCTGGCCGCTGCAGCGGTGATCGAGTATCGCAAGCGCGATGGCTCGAACCAGTTCGGCGACGAGCCCGGTGGCGACGGCAAGCCGTACTCCGATTACACGGGCTACCAGCCGGTCAATCCGCCGGGGAACATCGGACAGCCGCTCGGCCTCGTCGATGCCAATCGCTGGCAGCAGGTGCCGTTCATCGTCGATGGCAAGGTGCTGCACCCCGGCTACCTGACGGCGCACTGGCACAAGGTGAAGCCGTTCGCGATCGAGCGCGCCGATCAGTTCCGGCCCGGCCCGCCGCCGAAGGTGGGCTCTCCCGAGCTGCAGGCGGATGTCGACGAGCTGATCCGCGCGAACGCGAACCTCGGCGTGCGCGAGAAGGCGATCGTCGAGTTCATGCGCGACGGCCCGCGCTCGACCGGGCAATCGGGTCACTGGCTGCGCTTCGCGGCGGACGTGTCGCGGCGCGATCACCACACGCTCGATCAGGACGTCAAGCTGTTCTTCGCCGTCGGCTCGGTCGTGTTCGACGCCTTCATCTCGTGCTGGGAGACCAAGCGCGCGTACGACAGCGCGCGGCCGTGGTCGCTGATCCGGACCTACTACGCGGGCAAGCAGATTCCGGGCTATCTCGGATCGTGCAAGGGCTTCGGCACGATCCCCGCCGAGCAATGGCAGCCGTATTCGCCGCCGAACTTCCCGACGCCGCCGTTCCCCGGCTACTCGTCGGGTCACGCCACCGCGAGTGGTGCGGGTGCGCGGATCCTCGAGCTGTTCACCGGCAGCGATCGCTACGAATCGGTCGCGATCCGCACCGCCGGCGAGCTCACCGAGACGCAGTGTACGGTCGGCGAGATGCAGGCGCGCGACGGCAAGCCCGCCAACCTGCCGAACGAGCGCGAGGTCCGGTTGCCGCTCGCGACCTTCACCGACACCGCGAAGCTCGCGGCCTACTCGCGCATGCTGGGCGGCTATCACATCGCGACCGACAACAACATCGGGCTCGACATCGGCAAGAAGCTCGCCGACTACAGCTGGCCGATCTACCAGGCGTACTGGAACGGCACGGCGACCGTTCGTGACTGAGGAGCTCCTCGAGGCGATCTACGCCTCGCCCGACGACGATGCGCCGCGGCTCGTCTATGCCGATGCCCTGCTCGAGCGCGGCGACCCTCGCGGTGAGCTGATCGTGCGGCAGTGCCGCGGTGATGCGGCGAGTGACCTGGTCGAGCAGTACGGCGATGCGTGGCTCGGCGAGCTGGCCGGCGTGGTGATGACGGCAACCTACGAGCGCGGCTTTCTCGCGAGGGTGACGATCCGCGAGCCGCGCGATGACAAGGCGATCGCCGCGCTGGTCGGGCATCCGCTGTGGCGCACGGTGCGCAAGCTGCGTGGCTCGGCGGCGATCGCGCTGCATCCGTCGATGACGGCGCTACGCGTGCTGCACGTCGAGCGCGAGCCGGCGTACTGGAAAGAGCTGTTCTCGGGAACGGAGCGCAACATCACCGAGCTGCACTACACGCCGCTGATCGAGGAGACGTGGAGCAACGGTGGCGATGTCACGGCAACCCCGAATTCGGGCGGCGTGTGGCACCGCGGGTTCTCGCGCGAGGAGCTCGGTGCAATGGCCGCATGCAAGGCGCTGCCGGCGCTGAGGCGGTTCATCGTCAACGAGGTGCCGGGCAACTGGTTCGGCTGGGTGTTGCAGGATGGGCTGCTCGCGCGCGTGCACGTGATCGAGTCGCGCGATGGGCCGCTGCACGTGAAGATCGCGGGTGGTGTCGCGGTGGTGACGGTGGCGCCGACGGCTGCGCCGATGGTGACCGACGTGGTGATCAACCTGGTGCAGGCGCTGCCGAAGCAGCTCGCGATCGAGCTGGTGACCGGGCCGCGATTTGCGGGGCGCGAGATCCTGGAGCGGATCGTCGGGCCGCGACTGCGGCGTTGAGTGCCAGCCCAAGCCCGAGCCCCCAACCCTCCGCTGGGCCGGAAGTAGTGAAGTAGTGTCTGACCCCGTAGTCGCTACTGCCTCGCTGTAGGATCGCGCCATGAAACGGCTGCTCGTTGCACTCGTCCTTGCCTCATGCGGTGGCTCCACGACACCGACCAAGCCCGTCGAGCCCAGCGCTCCGGCCACCGAGAAGATCCTGGTGCTCGTCGACGACCAGGGCGTCGGCCTCGGCGGTCACGATCCCGTGAGCTACACCAAGGGCGAGCCCGTCGCCGGTTCCGCCGATCAGTCCGCCAGCCACGGCGGCGCGACGTATCTGTTCGCGAGCGCCGAGGACAAGACCGCGTTCGAGGACGACAAGGCGAAGTTCGCGCCGGCGTTCGGCGGCTACTGCGCGTTCGCGGCCGCGCAGAATCGCCTCTCCACCTCCGATCCGAAGGTGTTCCACCTTCACGAGGGTCAGCTGCTGGTCTTCACCAACGAGGATTTCAAGACGCGCTTCATGGAGGACCCCGCCGGCAACAAGGCGAAGGCCGACGCGAACTGGCCCGGTCTCGTCGCCAAGCACGGCAAGTGACGCGCGCTCCTACGGTTCCGCTGGATCCATCGGCAGCGTCGGCGCGCCCGGCGGACGCGGTGGATTGACACGCACGATCGCCGGCATGTTCTGCAACCGCTCGACCGGCACGGGCACGCGCAGATCGGTGCCGTGCACGACGACATGCTTCAGCGAGGCAAAGCCGGGCGTGTCGACGATCGCGTCGATCCAGTCCGGCGCGTAGTTGTGGGAGACGATCGACAGCGTCTCGATCCCACCCACGTGCGCACCGACGGCACGGATCCCGGCTGCGGTGAACGAGTTGTGACCGAGGTCGAGTCGGCGGATGCCGGCGAGTGCGGGCGCGAGCATCTCGAGATCGGCATCGTCGAGGCCACTGCTCAGCGAGATCGCGTGGAATCTCCCCAATGGCAAGCCGCTCACTTCACGCACGGTCGCGCGGCGCCGCTTCGCGAACGAGGTCACTTCGAGGCGAGCTCGCGGACCGGTGTCGAGCAGCGCCTGATACCCGGCAGCCAGCTTCTGCGCTTCACACACGACGGTTGCGGCAAAGCCGAACCGATCGTTGTTCCAGCTCCGCACGTACGATCGCGCCGCCCCGAGCCAGTCGCCACGCTGCTTCAGCAGCGCTTTCTTGCGACGTGCCTGCTCCGCATTCGGCTCGCCGATCAGCGCGAGCTGGATGTACTCGCCGTGCGAGCTGCCATGCTCGAGCAGCCAGTCGGCGTAAACGCGATACGCCGCGAGATCGTCGGGTGCGGCCCAGATCGCCGCTCGCAGCTCGGCGCTCAATTGCCGGCGGCGGGTGGCTTCAGCACCCATGGCGTGGCCGAGCAGGTGCCCGCATACGGGCTCTCGGACGTCGACGGGTCGCAGGTCACGCCGCTCGGAATCGGCACGTGCACCACGATCATGTCGGCGTACTTGTCCGCGCAGGCCGCGCGAACGTCGGCCGCGCCGTAGAGCAGATCGGCAGCCGACAGATCGCAGGTCACGATCGTCTGGCCGTTCTCGCCGATGTCGACGTAGCGGCAGTTCGGCGGCAAGGCAGTCTCTGCCTCGGAACCGGAGACGAAGCCCGACCAGGTGCCGAGCTGGAAGCCGCGGACCTCCCACGGCGACACCAGCTCGGAGAGCGGCGTCTCGCCGGTGACGCTGCAGCCGCACTCGGCGAGGCGAGTCATGCTCGAGCACAGCGTCGTGTCCGACTTGCGGAACTCGGTCTCGTTGATCTCGGCGTTGTAGAGGCAGCCGCGCATGAAGTCGTCGTGGCGCAGGTCGGTCGGCTTGTCGGGATCGCCGCCGGGCGGAAGCGTCAGGCAGTCCTCGACCAGGAGCTGCGCGGCATCGGTCGAGTTGACCTCGAACGCCATCCGGAAGTTGGTCTCGTCGACGGGCACGCCCATCACCTCGGGGCAGCTGCCGTCCTTGCCGCAAGCGGCGACCGGACCGGGCTGGTCCGAGTTCCAGGTGGTGAACACGCACTGACCGACGATCGCGGTGTCGTCGTTCTCGAGCGCGACGATCTGCGAATCGGTGAGCTCGACGCTGCCGGGCGTGGTGCCGTACGAGCTGTCCATGCCGAGGTTGCGACCGAGCACGACGGGTTCCGGCGCCGGGTTCGTCCCGTCGGGCGGGAGCTGCGCGATGGCGAAGTACTCGCAGTACTCCTGGCCGCGGTCGTCCTCGGTGACGCCCTGAACATCGGCGCACGACCACCGCAGGAAGCCCTCGTTGAAGGCCGTGCGGTTCGCGTTGTAGGCGTCCGCGCGCCGCTTGCTACACGACACTTCCGCGGGATCGTCCGGGAGATCGCACTTTCCGGTCGTCGCGCAATCTTCCACCGGAGGTGGCGATTCGCTGGCGCACCCGGCGATCAAGATCGCGAGAGCGGCGCAGCGGCGAAGCGGCGACGAGGACGGCATGGCCGGATGCCAGTGCACCATGCGATCCAGCCGGCCGGATCCCGGACGGGACACGAATCTCGCCTGGTTGTCCGGCCCGGTACCGGACACTGCGCCGTCCGGTGGCTGGTCCGGTGTCCGGTACGGCGGACGCCAGCACGGTGGCGGATCCAGGAGCCGGGCGAATGCAATGTCCGGGTTGCAGCGGGTCGAAGTCTGCGGGATCAGCGATGTCCGCGCTGCGACACGCCAGGGCACGCCGCATGCTGGACACCGGACACATGAAGCCATCACCCCTTGCTCTGACGGTCCCCGTCGGACTGGCCTTGCTCGCCGCCGCGTGCGCGAGCCAGGACCCGGATCCCGGCGACGACACCGTGTGCGAAGACGGCCATTGCGATGGCCTGCCCTTCGCCGACCAGCTCAAGGGGCGTGAGGACCCGGTCGCCAGGTGGCTGCGCTCGCTCCACGACGCGAAGGTGATCGACGACCAGGGCGTCTACGACGGCAGCAAGGCCGACAAGATCGCGCCGACCGACGACCCGCAGTTCTACGGCAAGCTGCTCGACGGTCTGATCACCGTCCAGGGCTGCTCGAAGAATTCGCTGATCAACTACGCGCTCGCCGACGACCTGATCACAGGCAACGCCGAGCAGATCTATCCCCGCCTGATCTCGACGGTGTGCTCGGACAACGAGCAGGTCGTCAACGCGTTCGTCGCCACCCTCGGCGAGCCCGCGGCCGACATCAACGTCGACGATCTCGAGTTCTTCGCCTGGGATCCGACGCTCAACCGCTACTCGTTCTACGCCACCAAGGACATGGGCGACGGCAAGCTCCAGCTCGAGGTCTCGCCGGCACGCTGCACCAAGTGCCACACGACGCCGCTCAGCACGAACCCGGTCGGCATGCCGATGCTGCCGATCATGAACGAGCTCACCAAGCCGTGGACCCACTGGAACGCCGGCGACGGCGGTGTCTCCGAGAGCTTCTTGGTGCCGGACAGCCTGACGGGCATGCCGACCTGGGAGAAGTACCAGCGCACCGTCGGCGCGGCCTCGCGGTTCGAGAAGGTGATCCGCGACGCCAACGCGCTCCGCGTCACTCCCGCTCGGGCCAAGGCCTTGTTCCGCCCGGCGAAGATGGAAGAAGCGATGGGCCTGGTCCGGCCGCTGTTCTGCGACGAGCAGGTCAACTACACCACCGAGCTCGCGACCGGCGAGATCAGCATCGACGCGTTCGTCTCGGGCGGTACCAAGGGTGCGTTCCGCGCGATCCAGTCGACGTGGCCATACGCCTGGTTCAACAACGATAACGTGTCGCTCCCGGCCGCCTCGGCGGAGCAGCGGGTGTTCATGACGCCCGTCCGCGGCGTCGCCGACGTCACCTTCGAGGCCCAGCTCTACAGCGTGCTGTCGCCGGCCCACGTGCTGGCGCTGCGCGCCCTCGATTACAAGAAGCCGGCGTTCTCGGACTTCCGCTGCAGCCTGTGGACGTCCGCCCTCGAGGAATTCGCCACCAAGCCGCCGACGCTGTCCGGCCGCAACCGCGACGCCGTCAAGGTGGTGTTCGAGGAGATCATGAAGCTCGGCGGCATGTCGACGCGCAACCTCGGCGCCGGCAAGTTCGTCGTCCTCGACGACGCCACCGACGACAAGATCACCGCGCTCAAGGCAGCGATCGCCGCCGGCACCATCCCGACCAGCTGCGGCACCGA
>JAEYYY010000750.1 GCA_023430775.1 Pseudomonadota bacterium | reverse complement strand
GCTCGGTCCCTGCCTTGGGCTCGATCTTGTCGCTCGCCTCGAGCTTGTCGCAGGCCTCGGCGATCTTGCCCTTCTTGAGCAGCGCCTTGCCCTCGCGAAACAGCGACTCCGCCTCGGGAGACTGCGCGTGTGCGTGCGAGCTCATCAGCAGCACGCAGGTGACGACGACGACGCTCCTAGCCACGATCGTCATACAGGTCGCGGGAAGTCTGCGGTTTCGGACGCGTGCGCTTCGGCGTCCCCTTCTTCGGTGCTGCGGGCTCGGGCTCGACCTTCGCTGGCGCTGGCGCTGGCTCTGGTTCTGGTTCTGGCGCCGGCTCCGGCTCGACCTTCGGTGCCACCTGCGGCTCCGGCGGCGGAGGCGGCGTGGCCTCGCGCTTCGCCGGCTCCACGGGAGGACTCGCCGCGGGCTTGACCTCGATCGCTTCGGTCGCGGTGTCGTCGCCGCCGGCAACGCGCACGGTGATGCCGACGCCGACGCCGAGGAGCACGACCATCGTCGCGGCGATCCCGAGCCACAGCTTCTTCGAGCGCGCGGAGGATCGTCCGGGCTCCCAGCTCGAGCTCGCCTGGCCGACGGCATCGCCCAGCGTGGTGCGCGACGCCGAGCTCGCGGGATCGACGAGCGTCACCGCGGCGTGCGCGGCCGCCGGGACCGGTGTCCAGCGCGCCGACTCGGCGAGCGCGTGATCGCACGCTTGCTGGAGCTCGGCCATGCTCGCGAAGCGCTCCTGCGGTTGCTTCGCGAGGCAGCGCATCACCAGCTGATCGATCAGCGGCGGCAGATACGTCAGCTTCGCGCTCGGCCGCTGGGGCGTCTCGTTCATGTGCGCCGAGATCACCGCGCCGACCCCGGCGATGTCGAACGGCGGCTGGCCGGTCAACAGGTGATACAGCACGCAGCCGAGCGAATAGATGTCGCTGCGGTGATCGACCTTGCCCGAGTCGTTGCACTGCTCGGGAGACATGTAGAGCGGCGTGCCCATCACCGCGCCGGTGCGCGTCTTCGATCGCGTGCTCTCGAACTCCAGCTTCGCGATGCCGAAGTCGAGGATCTTGGGACGCTCGCCGCCGGGAACATCGGCGTCGCGCACCATCATCACGTTGTCGGGCTTGAGATCGCGGTGGACGATGCCGACCGCGTGGACGGCGCCGAGCGAGCCCGCGAGCTGCCGCGCGATGCGCAACGCGTCGGCGAGTGGCAGCGCCCCGATCCGGTGCAGCCGGTTCTTGAGCGTCTCGCCCTCGAGGCACTCCATGACCAGGTAGCCGGTGCCGTTCGGCGTGAAGCCGAAGTCGTAGACCTGGACGATGCCCGGATCCGAGATCACGGCCGCCGCGCGCGCCTCGTTGAAGAACCGGTCGATCGCCTCTCGCCGCTCGGCGCGATCGAGATGGAGCACCTTGATCGCGGCCTTGCGACCGATCAGCTCGTGCTCGGCGAGCAAGACCTCGCCCATACCGCCGGAGCCGAGGCTGCGCAGCACGCGATACGGGCCAAAGCTCGTCTCCCGCACGGGCCGAAACAATAACAGGATCTCGGCCTTGTCACACTCTCGCGTATGGCCCGGGGCTAGCGAGTGCAGGGCACGATGCCGACCGCATCGATCTCGTTCCAGCCCGAGACGCGCTGCGAATCGAGGTGGAGATAGACCGAGCGGATCCGCTCCTGCGTGCAGCGCAGCGTCGGGGTCAGCTTCGCGGACGCGTTGGTGCCCTGCAGTGACGGCGTGAACACGACGTCGATGCGCTTACCGCGCGTGGTCACCAGCTCGATCTTGTCGATCGCCCCGGCGTTGAACGTCTCGTAGATCTCGAGACCCGAGACGCGCTCGGCGGTCTCGAAGCCGACCTCGATCCACTCCTCGCGATCATCGGCGCCGTGTGATGCCCACGCCTTGTTGTTGTCGCCGTAGCCCGGGAACACGTTCGGCGGTCCGAGCACCTGGTTCGCCGACCACGCGTCCTCGGAGTACTGGCTCGAGTAATCGAGGATCGACGCCGCCCACAGGATCAGCTTGTCGGAGACCTCGGGCTGCGGCCGGTGGCGCTTCGCGATCCGCTTTCCCTTCAGCTCCTGATCGAGCGCCGCGACGCGCGTCGCGTACTCGGCATCACTGATCCGGCCGTGGCGATGGTCGTGACAGACCAGCGCGCGCCGCATCAACAGGCTCTGCGCCGCCGGTTCGAGCGCATCGAGATCGACGCCCTCGGGCAGGCAAGGATCCGGCGCGGGTGTCTGCGCATCGAGCTGCGACCCGCAGGCTGCGAGCAGGACCACCAGACCGCGCATGATCATCGAACGCAAAGCGTGACCCGAAAGTTTCGCGTAGCATGGGAATCTCATGAACGAAGTTGCATCGCGGCTGAGAAAAGCGGTGGTCGAACGTGTGCTCCATGGTGACGGCACGACCACCGGCGACGACCGCCGCGCCGCCTTCGAGAACCGGGATGTCCCTGCGGCCGCGAGCGCCTTGATCCACAAGGTGACGAAGAACGCGTGGAAAGTCACCGACGAGGACGTCGCCGCGGCCAAGGCCGCCGGGCTGTCCGACGATCAGGTGTTCGAGCTCGTGGTCGCCGCCGCCCTCGGGCAATCGACCCGCCAGCTCGAGGTCGCCCTCGCGGCCGTCGATGCGGCGAAGGAGCCAACGAAGTGAGGCTCCCCGCGCTCGATACCGGTCACACGCTGGGCAAGAAGGCGCTGTTCACGCTGATCCGCGTGCTGTCGGGTCACCGCGCGCCCGACGTGGTCAAGACGCTGACCTATCGCCCCGAGTTCTTCGGCGGCCTGATGTCGCCGGTGTTCCAGGAGGTCATGCGTGGCGAGTCGGCGTGGTCGATCGGCGATCGCGAGCTGATGGCCGCGTACGTCTCGAAGGTCAACGAGTGCGAGTTTTGACTGAAGTCTCACGCCGCGGTCGCGGCGAAGGTCATGGGTAACGAGAAGGTCGATGCGGTGATCGCCGACCTCGCCACCGCTCCGATCGACGAGAAGCTGCGCGCCACGCTGCTGCTCCTGAAGAAGGTGACGCGCGAGCACGACGCGGTCACCGCGAAGGACGTCGAGGCGCTGTTCGCCCTCGGCGTCACGCGTGCACAGGTCAAGGACGCGCTCGCCGTCGCGTGGTGCTTCAACGTCATCACGCGCCTCGCCGATACCTTCAAGTTCGAGGTCGGTCCGCAGGCGGCGTTCGATGCCGGAGCGAAGTCGCTGCTGTCGCGCGGCTACAAGCTTTAGTTGAACTTCGAGTCGATGGTCCTGGCGACCAGCGCCTTGAACGTCGCGTAGTCCGGCAGCTTCTTCCAGTTGTGCTCGGGGAGCGTCGTGTGCTCGCCACCCTTGTCGTAACCGAGGATGAACGGCACACCCTTGTCACGGAGCGCCGCCGAGGTCTCGAGGTTGACGCTGCCGAGCACCTTGTCCTTCAGCACGACCTTCGCCTGCCAGATGTACGCGAGGTCGCCGGAGGGCGCGAACGTCTCGAACACGTAGACGTGATACTTGCCCGCCGTGAACTGGTCGTAGACGTACGACTTCAGGTTGCCGACCTCGGGATCCTTGCGCGACTTCCACATCGCGAACACGCGGTCGCGCGCTCGCTTCACCTTGTCGGCCTTGCCGAGCGCGACGTACGCCTGCACCAGCTTCTTCGCCACCTGAAAATCTTCCGGTGACAGCTTCATCGCCGTCTCCCAGTAGGCCGCGGCCTTCGCGACCTCACCGAGGTCGTACGAGGCCTGGCCCGCGTTGTACGCGGCGTCGACATGCTTGGGGTTCGCCTTGAGAGCGCGATCGAAGCGCACGATCGCGGCCTTCGAATCGCCGGTCCGCCCGAGCACCACGCCCGCGTTGTACGCGGCATCGACGAGCCGCGGATCGAGCTCGAACGCCCGGTCGTACGCGGCGACCGACTCCTGACTCTTGCCGAGCCGCGACAGCACCCAGCCGCGAACGTAATGGGCGTCGGAGTCTTTCGCGTTCTTCGCGATCAGCGCATCGGCCTCGGCGAGCGCCTTCTCGAGCTCCTTCGGATCACGCTCGTTCGAGATCGCGCCCTCGAGGATCACGAGCGCCTTCGATTTCGGCTTCGCGTCGGGCTCGGCCATCGCGTGCCCCGCGAAGGCGAGCACGAGCGCGACAACCACGAACCGCATCCCGCAACTCTGGCACGCCCGCGGCCGCGACTCTAGTCGAGGGCTTCGATGACCAGGCGGCCGTTGCGCTGGCGGATCGCGAATCTACGCAACGTCGGGGTGCTACCGCGCCGGAACGGGTCGACCGGCCGATCCCACGGGTCGCGGTCTCGCCAGGCGTTTCGTCCCAGGACCTCGACACCGCGGCCACCGTAGTCCGCGAAGTGGTCGGCGGCGTGGCGCGCCATCCGCTGCTCGGCGGAGCTCATCATCCACAAAAACGGCGCGAGCAGGACGAGCGTCCAGATGCCATAGGCGAGGCCGAACACCACGAAGCCGACGGTGACGACGCGCGCGATGATGACCGCGATGTCGGTCGCCCGCACGTAGTCCATCCGGTATGACAGCGCGGCGCGCAGGATCCGACCGCCGTCCATCGGCAGCGCCGGGATCAGGTTGAAGAACGCGATCACCAGGTTGATCCAGCCGAGGAGCGCAAAGAATTCGACACCCGTGAGCATCACGAGGCCGAGGCCCGCGCCGCCGAGCATCAACGACACCGCCGGGCCGGCGGCCGCGATCATGATCTCGTCATTCGCCGACCGCGGGATGTTCTCCATCTTCGCGGCACCGCCGAAGAACGACAGCTCGATGCCACTGACGCGCACGCCGAGCTTGCGCGCGACCAGCGCGTGACCGAGCTCGTGCAGCAGCACGCTGCCGAACGCCAGCAGGACGACGAACACGCCCGCGAGCCCACCCCAGGTCAGGAGGACGAACGCGAGCAGGAGGATGAAGCTGAGGTTGATCTCGACCGGGAACCCGAGAACCCGGCCGAGCCGCCAGGACTTGAACATGCGGGCAATTTGCGTACGCGCGGCGCGTTGTAAGCCTCGCCGTTTGGCCAGGCGGGCACGACGCTTGCCTTATCTGCCGATGACCTCGCGGGATCGAGGACATATGAAGTTTCATTGCAAGACCCTGGTCGCCCTCGCGCTCGCCGTGACGCCCGCGGCCGCACAGCCGGCAGCGAAAACCTCGCAACACGCGCGCGTCGGCCAGCTCGCCGAGTTGATGTTCCAGCGCGGCGCGATCGCGTTGCCGATCGGCAGCGAGCGCGAGCTCGGCGAGATCGCGGCGTGGGCCAAGCAAAATCCCGAGGGCCTCGTCGTGGTCGAGGGCCATGCGGATCGCGCGGGTCCGCAAGCGCTCAACCTGACCATCTCCACCCGCCGCGCCGAGTCCGTGGTCGCGCAGCTCCTCGTGCTCGGGATCGATCGCGAGCAGATCGTGGTGGCGAGCTACGGCGAGAGTCGCGCCGGTCGCCGCGTCATCGTCTGGGGCACGCGCTCGCCCTACGACGCGCTCGAGGTGCAACTGCGTGCGCGTGGCGCGCAGATCGTGCAGACCAGCAACCTGATGGCGCGGCGCTGATCTGTCTCCACTCGAACGCGGTTTCGTGATTGTCTGCGCGCCATGCGCGCGCTCGCTGTGGTCGTGGTTGCTGGTTGCTGGTCCTCCCCTTCGAAGCCGCCCCCCGAGGAGCCGAAGCCGGAGCCGGAGCCGAAGCCGAAGATCGTCAAGGACCTCGTCCAGCCGGTGATCCGGAGGACCGTTGACGACGATCCCTGTGGCGATCCGTGCAACGGCGTCGCCGGCGGCACGGTCGGCGGCGTGGCCGGCGGGCCACTACCACCTCCTCCGCCACCGCCGCCTCCTCCACCCTTACCTCCGCAGAACATCCCGCCGACGCTGCTCGAGGGCAACCGGACCGCCGGCGACAAGCACATCATCCCCGACGACAAGACCAAGACCGCGATCACCCGGTCCGGCAAGGACCGCATCGTCGGCTCGTGGAAGTTGTGTGTGAGCGATACCGGCGCCATCAGCGTCTCCCAGCTCAAGAGCACGGGCTTCCCCGACTACGACAGCAAGATCGAGACGGAGATGCGCAACAACTGGAAGTACAGCCCGTACACCGTCAACGGCAGACGGGTGCCGGTGTGCACGGCCATCACGTTCATCTACCAGCACAACCCGCCGCCGCCCCCGGGCTCTTAGGCCGAGTACGGGAAACAGATGTAGTCGGCGTCGGGCGTGAGATCGACGAGCGCACCGATCCGCCGCGCGAGCTCCTGACGATCCTCCGGCATGATCCACGGGATCGAGCAGCGGCCGAGGTCGGTGCCGTCGGGCGCCGCGAACCGTACGTAGTCGCCGGTCGCGATCACGCCGAACCGCGAGCGCACGGTGATCTCGATGGGCTTTCGCGTCTGGCGGATCACGACGCGCCCGTTATCGTGGATCTCCATCGCGAGCTTCGCGCGATCGCGAAACAGCCGGCGCGCGTAGACCGCATAGCGATCGCCGTGATCGGCGAGCAGCACCTTGTCGAGCCCGCGCCCGATCTCGACGGCGCGACGAATATCGCCGGCGAGATCCGACACCGCGTTGCGTAGCCGTTGCCCCAGACGGTCGAGCGCGGCGAGCGCGGTGAGCCCGTCGGGCTCGAGCAGGTTGACGGGCTCGACTCCGAAGATCCTGCGCCAGCCACCGGGGACGGTGACCCAGACGCCGACATCCTCGTGTGGCACGTCGCGCGCGATCACCAGATGCTCGATCTTGAACGACTCCCGGCGGGGCTTTGCCTTCTTGCCCTGCTGGACCAGCACGGTCGCGACCTTGTCGACGACGTGGAGGGTGCGGTTGGCGACGGTGGCCTTGATGGCGCGCGGCGCGACCTCGAGTCGGAGGGTGCCTTCGGCAGTCGGCGCCTCCAGGACATCCTCGGAATCGTCGCGATACGCCACCGTCCGAGAATAGCCAAGGCCGGGGGCGGCGGGTATAACCGCGCGGCTTCAAGGGAGAGACAGTCGATGACCGCCCAGTACACGTACGTGATGAAGGACCTCCGCAAGCTGGTCCCGCCGAAGCGCGAGATCCTCAAGGGAATCTGGTTGTCGTTTTATCCGGGCGCGAAGATCGGTGTCCTCGGCAACAACGGCGCCGGCAAGAGCACGCTGCTGCGCATCATGGCCGGCGTCGACAAGGACTTCCTCGGAGAGGCGTGGGCCGCTCCCGGCCTCAAGGTCGGCTACCTGCCGCAGGAGCCGCAGCTCGATCCGAACAAGACGGTGAAGGAGAACGTCGACGAGGGCGTCGCCGAGACCCGCGCGCTGCTCCAGAAGTTCGAGGACATCTCGATGAAGCTCGGGGAGGACATGCCCGAGGAGAAGATGAACAAGCTCCTCGACGAGCAGGGCCGGCTCCAGGATCAGATCGACGCGATCAACGCGTGGGAGCTCGATCACCAGGTCGAGATGGCGATGGACGCCCTGCGCTGCCCGCCCGGCGACGCCGACGTCACCAAGATCTCCGGTGGCGAGAAGCGCCGCGTCGCGCTGTGCCGCCTGCTGCTGTCCAACCCCGACATGCTGCTGCTCGACGAGCCCACCAACCACCTCGATGCCGAGAGCGTCGCGTGGCTCGAGAAGATGCTCGAGGGCTTCAAGGGCACGGTCGTCGCGATCACCCACGATCGCTACTTCCTCGACAACGTCGCCAAGTGGATCCTCGAGCTCGATCGCGGCGAGGGTCACCCGTTCGAGGGCAACTACTCCGGCTGGCTCGAGCTCAAGGCCAAGCGCCTCAAGGACGAGGAGCGCCAGCAGGATGCGCGACAGAAGATGCTCGCGCGCGAGCTCGAGTGGGTGCGGCTGTCGCCGAAGGCGCGGCAGGCCAAGAGCAAGGCCCGCCTCGCTCGCTACGAGGAGATGATGAACGAGGCGCAGAAGGAAGCGCGCGATCCGTCGCTCGAGATCGTGGTGCCGCCCGGCCCGCGTCTCGGTGGCGAGGTCGTCGTGTTCAACGGCGTCTCGAAGTCGTTCGGCGATCGCCTGCTGATCGACAACCTGACGTTCAGCCTGCCGCGCGGCGGCATCGTCGGCGTGATCGGCCCCAACGGCGCCGGCAAGACCACGCTGTTCCGCATGATCATGGGCGTCGAGAAGCCCGACAAGGGCACGATCAAGATCGGCGAGACCGTCAAGCTCGGCTATGTCGATCAGAGCCGCGATGCCCTCGACGACAACAAGACGATCTACGACGAGATCTCCGAGGGTGCCGAGCACATGACGATCGGCGAGCGCACGTTCAACACGCGCTCGTACGTGTCGAGCTTCAACTTCAAGGGCCAGGACCAGCAGAAGAAGGTCGGCATCCTCTCCGGTGGTGAGCGCAACCGCGTCCACCTCGCGAAGATGATCAAGCGCGCCGGCAACGTGCTGCTGCTCGACGAGCCGTCGAACGATCTCGACGTCGACACGCTGCGCGCCCTCGAGGATGGTCTCGAGAAGTTCCCGGGCTGCGCGGTCGTGATCAGCCACGATCGCTGGTTCCTCGATCGCATCGCGACCCACATCCTCGCGTTCGAGGGCGACTCCCACGTCGAGTGGTTCGAGGGCAACTTCGCCGACTACGAGGCGGATCGCAAGCGCCGCCTCGGCACCGACGCGGATCAGCCGCACCGGATCAAGTACAAGCCGATCCGCAGCTAGGGTCCGTCGGGGCGGAACGTGAACGGGTAGTTGACCGTCACGTTGCCGCCGCTCTTCGGCTTGGGGAACTCGATCCCCTTGATCACGCCGGCGATGCACCCTGCCACCGCCGGATCGACGCCCGATGCGGTCGCAGTGGCAACGCCGCCGTTGCTGGTGATCGTGAACCGCGCCGTCACCGTCCCGGCCAGCTTCGGATCGCGGGTCAGCTCGTTCGCGTAGCAGTCCCGGATCTTCTTGAGGTTGCGCCGGATGTAGCGGCGGATGATGTCCTTGTCGAGATCGCCGGTCGCGTTCGGTTGCCCGCTCCCGATCCGACCCCGCAGATAGCCAGTGCCCGAGCCGCGGATCCCGTAGCCACCGGTGCCGATCGTGCCCCACCCCTTGCCACCACCACCCGGACCAAACCCGGATCTGCCGTAGCCGAAGCCGCCGTTCATGTCACCGACCTTGTCGCCGAGCAGGCCGCCGTAGACGTTCTTGTCGTCGTCGCTCCTGCCGGTGAGCGAGGCGAAGGCTCCACCTCGGAGCTGCATCGTCCCGAGCACTCCGGCCTGGCGCGCTTGCTCGATCGCCTGTTGCCGCGCGGATTGCGCTTCCGCATCGCTCAACGCCTTCCGCGCCTTCTCCTCCTCGGCGCGGAGCTCCTCCGCCTCGGCCTTCTGATCCGCCGCCAGCTGCGCGAGCTCCGCAGCAGTCGGTGGCTTGACATCCCACGGCTTGACCACGCCACCCTCGAGGTCGCGCTTTGCCAGCTCGGGAAGTGCCGCGGTTCGCGCGGCCAGCTCGGTCGTCTCTTCCTCCGGCTCGCCCTTGACGACGAGCAGCGTGATGACGCCTGCGGTGGCGATGGCGACGCCGGTACCGATGATCGCGAGCCGCGTCTTCATGACTGATCTAGACGACATCGAGCGTGACAGGTCGCATCACGGACCGGTTGGGCGGATGGTGAACGGATAGCTGACGGTGACGCCACCCGTGCCCTTCGGCTTCGGGAACTCGATGCCCTTGATGACGTTGGCCATGCAGCTCGACACCGTGGGATCGACGCCCGACGCGGTCACGCTTCCGACGACGCCTTGCTCGGTGATCGTGAACTGCGTCGCGACCGTGCCCGCCAGGTTCTGCTTCGCGAGCAGCTCCTTCTCGTAGCAGTACTGGAGCTTCTGGACGTTGCGCTTGACGTAGCGGCGGATGATCGCCTTGTCGAGGTTGCCCGGATCGGCGGCGTTCGCCACCGTGGGAACCACCGTCGGCTGCCCGATCGAGATCACCGGCACCACCCAACTGCGGCCGCGCATACCACCGCGGCCACTGCCGACGCCGTAGCCACTGCCCGTGCCGGTACCGCGGCCGATCGAGCCGTAGCGGCCGGTGCCGATCGTGCCCCAGCCGGTGCCGCCACCGCCGGGTCCGAAACCCGAGAGGCCACCCTTGGGGTCGACGTCGGTCCCGATCAGCCCACCGTAGATGTTGGAGTCGTCGAACCCCGACGAGATATCGCCGGTGGCGGTCAGCGACGCGAAGGCGCCACCTTGCGTGAGCGCCTTCGAGCTGAGGATGCCGTTGGTGCGAGCCTGATCCAGGGCATCCGCGTTGCGCGCCTTGTCGAGCGCGGCCTGCGCGCGCGCGGTCTCGAACGCCAGCTCCTCGTCCTCGGCCTGCTGCGCTTCTGCCGCGGCGGCGAGCTCCTGCGCGGTCGGCTGCTTCGCTTCCCACGGCTTGACGACGCCGCTCTCGAGGTCTCGCTTCGCCAGCTCGGGGACGGCGGCGGAACGCGATGCCAGCGTCTCGGTCTCCGCGGTCTCGTCCTTCGGACCTTTGATCACGAGCAGCGTGATCACGCCTGCCGCGGCGACGGCAACGCCGCTGCCGATGATCGCGAATCGAGTGGACGGCTTCATGCTGGCTCCGGACGAGCTCGAGGGAGAGATGTCGCGTATCACCGCGAGATTCGAAGGGCAATCTCGATCTGCAAACGTTGACTTCTCCATCGACGCCGGCGCCCTGAAAGTCGCATGGTTAGCGTGCCCGACGATTTCTCCGATATGGTCCCCGCCCCGGGTTGTTCTCGTGGGTGTGGAAGCGATGACAGCGGAGACCGTGTGGGACGACGCGATCCGGTTACATGACCGGCGCGTCTATCTCTCGGTGCTGGCGCTCGGCCTGCCTCCGGAGCGAGCCCGCGACATCGCGCAGGCGACGTGGACGCGGCTGATCGAGCAACAGGCGCGCGGCGCGCTGACCGAGATCGAGCTGCCGGGTCTCGCGATCCGGCAGGCTCGGTTCCTCGCGTACAACGAGCTCAAGCGCAGCAAGACCGAGCAGCGCACGCTGGCTGCGGTTCCGGATCCGCCGCAGGCACCCGATGTCGAACGCGTGGTCGGGAGCCGGCAGGAGATCGATCGCGTGCTCGCGGCACTCGCGACCTGCAGTCCGCAGGCGCGCAAGGTGTTCCGGCTGGTCTACGCGACCGAAGGCGGCAACGCGGCGAGCGCTGCCAAGGAAGTCGGGCTGTCGCTCCAGCGCGTGCGTCAGATCCTGTGCGAGACCCGCGCCCACATTCGCAAGGCGCTGGAGGTGACGCCATGACAATCACCCGTGAAGACGTCGAGCTGTACCTGATCGGCGAGTACGACGGCGACAAGGCCGCGCTCGAGGCGGCGATCGCCGACGACCCGGAGCTGCGCGCCATGGTTGCTGAAGAAGCCAAGCTCGAGATGTTGCTCCGCGATGCGGCGACCGAGGCGGTGTTCTGCGTCGGTTGCGGCGATCTCGCACCCGCGGATCGCTGCGCGGCGTGCGGCGCTGCGGTGAAGCCCGGCGGCTACGTCGTCGAGAAGGTGCTGGTCAGCAACGCGCACGGCCGGATGTACATCGCGCGCGACGCCGACGGAGCGTTGGTCGCGTTGAAGGAGCTCGCGTTCGTGCAGACGCCGTCGCTCGACACCATCGCGATGTTCGAGCGCGAGGCGAAGTTCCTGCGCGCGCTCGAGCACCCCGCGATCCCGCGGTTCCGCGCGTCGTTCGAGGAAGGCACCGGCGTCCACACGCGGTACTACCTCGCGCAGGAGCTGGTCAGCGGCGAATCACTCGAGCATCGCCTCGAGGATCACTTCTTCACCGAGGCCGAGATCCTCGACATCGGTCGCCAGGTCCTCGAGGTCCTGGTCTATCTGCAAGCGCTGTCGCCGATGGTGATCCATCGCGACATCAAGCCCGCGAATCTGATCGCGAAACCCGACGGCAAGATCGCCGTCGTCGACTTCGGTGCAGCGCACGTGCAAGGCACGACCGCGGGCTCGACCTCGATCGGCACGTTCGGCTACATGCCGATCGAACAGCTCGCCGGTCAGGTCGATGCCACCACCGACGTCTATGCACTCGGTGCCTCTCTCATTCATCTCCTGAGTCGGCGCGAGCCCTGGCGGCTGTTACAGGGCGTGTCGCTCGAAGGGATCAACGTGTCTCCAGCTCTTCGTGATTTCCTCTCCAAGATCGTCGCCGCCGAACCGTCGCAGCGGTTCGCCAACGCACAGGCCGCGCTCGACGGCCTCGGCCGCGCCGAGCGTGGCGAACGGATCTTTCCGATCGTCAGCGCGAAGCCGCGGCGTCGGTTCACTCGACCCGCATTGTTCGCGACCGCCGCGGTCGGGCTCGCGGCCGCCGGCTACGGTGCGCATGCGTTGACCACGGACGACGAACCGGTCGGCGCCCAGACCGGTCGAGTGACGATCGTGTTCCATCCCGTCGAGGAGGCGAACCTCTACATCGACAACCAGTCGTGGGGAAAGATCGGCCAGGGCTTCACCGTCGAGCTACCGGCCGGCGAGCACTTCATCCGCATGGGCACCGGTTGCCGGAGCTCGGTGATGGTCGAGGCCGGCAAGCACGAGCTGTTCACGTGCGAGGTGACGCCGAAAGATCTGCTGGCCGGCAACCTGCTGGTCGACATGGTCGGGCGTCCAGGCGGCAAGCTGTTCGTCGATAACAAGCTGGTGTCCTCGGTGCGGGGTGGCAGCAAGGTCGAGCTGCCATCGGGCCGCCGCCACATCCGGATCGTCGCGGACGACGGCGCGTTCTGCGAGCGCGCGGTCGATATCCAGCCCGACGCGACCACGAGCGTGGTCTGTCAGATGAGCGGTACGGCGCCGCCTCCATCGCTGCCGCCGCAGCCCACGATCCCGCCGGGCAAGCAGGTCGATCTCCAGTTCAAGCAGGTGTCGGTGCACGACGTCATCCGCGCCGTCGCCGAGAAGTGCGGGATCAACGCCGCGATCCCCGACTACGTCGACGCGAAGATCACGCTCGATCTCAAGAAGGCGCCGTGCGACGCGGTGCTCGAGGTCATGCTCGAGTCACACGGCCTCTGGTACCGCTACGATCCGACCGGCAACATGCTGCTCGTCATGCCGAAGAACGCGATCCAGCGCGAGGCGGAGAACCAGGTCAGGCGCAGCAAGGCCGGGTTCGTCGACGATCCCCTACCGACCGGTCCCGAGATGGACCTCGACTTCAAGGAAGTGCCGCTCCACGACCTGATGCGCGTGATGGCGGACAGCGCCGGCGTCAACATCGTCCTGCCGGAGCACATCGATGCGAGGGTCACCGTCAAGTTCAAGAAGGCGAAGTGGGACGCGGCGCTGATCGCGATCCTCGAATCGCAAGGGCTGTGGTACCGCTACCGCCCGAACGGCAAGCTGCTGCGGATCGGAACGCGCAACGAGCTCGACCGCGAAGCCGAGCAGAAGCTCCAGAAGTAGTCAGGGCCGCGGGCTGGGCGGCCGACTCACCGGGTGATCGTGCGCGGCGTGCGGCAACAGCCGGACCTCGGCGACGAGCGGACGGTGGTCGCTGGCGCGCCGCGCGAGCTCGCTATCGCAGCGCGACAGGCCGAGCAGATCGACGGTGCCCCGCACGAAGATGCCGTCGAGCGGCCGCAGCGGCCCCCACGCTGGAAACGTCAGCGGCCGGCGATCGGTGCCGCGAAAGCCCGCCGGTGCCAGCAGGTCCTTGAGCCCACCGTAGACGTCGTTGAGATCGCCGCCGACGACCACCGGCGTGTCGTGATGGAGGTTGGCGAACGGATGCGAGTCGATGAACTTCTGGAGCTGGATCTTGCGTTCGAAGCGCGCCAGCCCGAGGTGCATGTTGTAGACGTGCACCGTGCGATCGACATCGTCGTGCCGCACGCGCAACACACCGTGCAGCACGCTGCGCTTCTTCTTCCACTTGATCGACAGATCGATGTTGGTCGACTCGATCAGCGGATAGCGCGACAGGATCGCGTTGCCGTAGTGACCGCCGCCGCGCACCGCGACGTTCGGATGCCACGTGCGATGCGGCATGCCGAGGGCATCACCGAGCAGCTCGACCTGGCGATCGCCGCGGCTGCGCGATACCCCGGCATCGACCTCCTGGAGCATGACGACGTCGCAATCGAGCTTGTGGATGACCTCGATGATCCGCGCCGGGTCGTACTTGCGATCGACGCCGCCGATGCACTTGTGGATGTTGTACGAGAGGACGCGCAGCCTCATGCGGCTCCTACCTGCGCGACGACAACCGTCTCGTCATCGACCAGCGCGCGCCCGGCGCGGTGGGTGGCGACGCCGGCCTGCACGACATCGTGGACGACGGCGGGCGACAGCTGGGCGCGGTCGAGCTTCCTGAGGAGTTGCTGGAGGCGGCGATCGCCGTAGGTCTTGCCCGCGGGGTCGAGCGCATCGATCACACCATCGGTGTACCAGACAACGAGGTCGCCGGCTTCGAGCGCGCGCTGCTGCACCTTCGGTACGGCGGGAACGCCCGCTCCGAGCAGGTTGCCGCGGCCGACCAGGGCCGAGATCTCGAGCGCGCCGCCGGCGCCGGTGCGGCACAGGTACGGCGCCGGATGCCCACACGACACGAACCGGATCTGTCGCGCGGCCGGATCGAGGATGGCGGCGAAGCACGTCATCGCCAGCTCGCCGCCGCCGACCCGGCGGACCGCGGCATCGAGCGCACCGATCAGCTCCGCCAGATCGAGCTCGCCGCCGGCGCGCCGGACCCAGACATCGCAAGCACCGGCGACGCCGGCGGTCACCATCGCCGAGGCGACGCCGTGACCGGTGACATCGCCGACCGCGATCAGCACGCGGCGATCGGACAGCGGATAGACGCCCCAGAAATCACCGGCGCAGCGGGTGGCCGGACGCCACGAGCCGACCACCGTGATGTCGCCGTGGACGTGCGGGCCGCGACCCGGCAACAGCTCGCCCTGCACGGTGGCGGCGAGCTCGACCTCGCGTGCGAGGACGGCGCGCGTTGCGGCGCGGCGGGCCATCCGCGCGTGGAGCAGCGCCTCGGCG